>NZ_CAWPKR010000033.1:0-351702 GCF_963888765.1 Vibrio sp. B7 | reverse complement strand
TATGCAATGAGTGGGAGCTTAATACTTGAGCCAAGGCGAGAAAGAGCCTTCCCTAGAGTCGTGAAGAAAAAGCCAAGCCGATACCCTAGAAAATACAATGCCGCTCACCTTAAGTGAACGGCATTAGAGCACTGGGCTCCCTGTTTTGAATAGAAATACGGTGATTAAAGTTCGTTGAACTCTGGGCAATACTCAATTAAACCCGCTCGTCCGCTCAATTCGCCGTCGACTAATGCAACGATCTGAAACGCGCCAACTGGAACATCCCAACGACAACGAAAATCAAATTTCGCCGCCTCTTTAAAGCCAAAGCGTTGATAATAATCCGGGTCACCCAAAACCACACAAGCTGGATAATCGAACTCAGCCAAACAGATTAACCCCTCTTTTACCAACGAGGCGGCGACACCTTGATTTCGCCACTCTTTTTTCACGGCTAACGGTGCAAGCCCTTGCCAATTTAAGTCTTCACCATTGAGTAAGACTGGGCTAAACATCACATGACCAACGACTTCGCCGTCATCATCACAGGCCACTAAAGAGAGCGTCAAATGGCTGTTTTCCCTTAATGTCATGACCAAATTAGCTTCAGCATCTGTCTCAAAGGCTGATTTTAATAAGCGGTCAATCGCTAAGATATCCGCTGGCGCTTCAGTTCGAATAAGCATTCATTACCTCATTTTGTGTCACTGGCGATTGTACGCCCTTATGCACAAAATCTGCTAGCTGATTAATTAACATCTGGAACGGTTTTGGTAAAAGCTCTAGGTCAACACTGTCCATCAGATTCTTCACCTCTAACCCCAGTTCGGTATCCCCTTCAATGGAGAGTCGACGTTGAAAGAACAGCGTATCAGGATCTTCTTTTCGACCAGCAATCAACACCATATCATTTAGGTTACCGCTAAAGCTGACATCTTCCACTTCCGTCTTATCAGACACAACAAGTTGTTCCGCTTGATAGCTGATATACCAATTCAAATTCAAATCGCGAATTGAAACCTTTAACCATTTCCCATCAAGAAATTCAAAGTCACCTTCTTGCAAAGCCTCATGAAATATAGTTTTCAACCCTTCTAGCAAGGCTTTTTTTTGTACAACTTGCGGTAAGAAGTGGACTGGGGATCGCAAAATTGAAGCGGCGTTTTGAACTAGTTGAGTACGAATCTTGTGAATCACGAGCGTTATCCGTTACTTTGTAATGCAATAGTACCTAATCATAATGGATGTGGGGGTGCAAATTCCTGTGATGCATCAAAAAACGTACATTGTTTGAGAACCTTTTCTAGCTTAGTAATCAAAGTTATAGTTAATGTGTTACTTACGTTGTAACATCCTCATGAATATAAGTGCTCTGGAGAGTGGTAGTAGCTTGATGCCTTCGCAACATTTACAACATTGGTTTGCAAAAATCACGTCGAACAGTCCGTTCTTTTTTGCCATCTTGAACGACCAACATAACTATGTGATGGTCAATGAACGTTATTGTGATATTGCAGGGCTGAGCACAACCGAATTGGTTGGAATGAATGACTCACAAATTCTGGGTGAGCATTTCTACCGCCATCTCAAACCCTATTATGAACGGGCATTTCAAGGAGAAACGCTTGAGACCGAACTGACTCTTCACGAGATCGATTTAGAAACGAGTTTGCATTTCTCTTTATCACCTATCATGGGTGATAAAAAAGTCGAAAATATTGTGTTTCACGCCATCGACACCTCCGAAAAACAGATCCTCATTCGCTCATTAGAAGAGTCGGAAAATAAATTTTCAACCTTGACTAGCTTGCTTCCTGATGGATTGTTGCTGGTCGATGACGACTGCATTATCTCTGCTAACCCCGCATCGGCTCGTTTACTCGGTTTTGAAAATACCTCAGAGCTTCTTGGTGAAGAGTTATCGCGCTTGTTTGTCGATGAAAAAAGTAAAACCGTATTCAGCTCTCCACTTAGTTTATTACTCGCAGGGGCACCATTGGTCTGCCTCACTGGGCCAAAGTGTGGCTTTGAACGTAAAGTTCAACTGCACGCTGGAGCCACCGTCGTGCTGGGCAACAGCTCACAACTGATTTTGATTCAAGATGCAGAAGATGCACCTAAGCAGTTGTCTTCGACTATGCATGCCGATATCCACATTGACTCGCTGACTAACTTGTATAACCGTTTTGGTTTCACTAAACGTTTAGAACAGTTCATTCAAAATGAAACACCCCTTGTGATGCTCTATTTAGACATTGATAACTTCAAAAACATCAATGACTCTTTAGGCCATCATATTGGCGATAAAGTCATTAAAGAGGTCTCAGCACGGCTAAAACGTTTACTACCGCAACAAGCGATTGTGGGCCACCTTGGCGGCGATGAATTTGGACTAATACTGCCTGATCCTGAAAATAGTCGCGCCGCTGAAATGTTGGCTGAACGCATCATTTCTTTGATTAACCAACCGTTTGATCTGCACCATTTCAGTAAACGCTTAGCCTGCTCCATAGGTAGTGTCGCCTACCCTGGTGACGGTAGCGATGCACGCGTATTGTTGCAAAACGCCGATACGGCGATGTATGAAGCCAAAGATCGTGGTAGAAACCGTCTGATTAAGTTCAACGATCAAATGAACAAAGAAGCGCGCATGCGCTTATGGCTTGAAATTGAACTGCAAAAAGCGCTGCAACAAAATGGCCTTGAAGTGTGGTATCAACCGAAAGTAAATGCTCGCGACTTCAGCATCAATGGTGCGGAAGCTTTGGTGCGCTGGAAACACCCTGTGGAAGGGTATATCAACCCGGGCGCTTTTATCCCTGTCGCGGAAAAAGCTGGGCTGATTGAACATTTAGGCCGAGTGGTGATGCGTGATGTCTTCTCGACCGTAAAACGCTGGAAGCTGCAAGGTATTTTACCAGGTCGCGTGGCGATCAATTTATCGCCCGAACAGTTTTGTAACCCGAAGTTGATTGATTATATGGAAAAACTGCTTCGCACCACGGAGCTTGATCCAAACTGCATCACATTTGAACTGACTGAAAGTGCCGTCATGAGCGACAGCGAACACACCTTGCAAATGTTGAACGCGATCAAAAAACTGGGCTTTTCTCTGTCCATTGACGACTTTGGTACGGGGTATTCCTCGCTCTCTTACCTCGCTCGCTTCCCGATTGATGAACTTAAAATTGACCGCGCTTTTATAACGGATATCGATACACTTCCTAAACAAATCACCGTCATTGAAAACATCATCAATTTAGGTAAATCACTCAACTTAACGGTCGTTGCCGAAGGTGTGGAAACCCAACAACAAGCCACGCTACTCTCTAATCTCAACTGTAACTCAATTCAAGGCTTCCATTTTTATCGGCCACAACCGAGGCAGGAAGTAGAAGAGTTATTCGTTCAAAATCGTCGTCATCGTTCTACTCCCAAATAAGTAAATCTCGTTTATTCGCCCCAAACCTGCCTTACATCAAATTTGCTATTCATAATGCTTCATAAAATACCACTACTTTCCCTTAGATATCGTACGGATCAATGGAACTTTTATGTCCTGCAGGTAACCTGCCTGCTCTAAAAACAGCGATCGATTGTGGTGCAGATGCGGTTTATATCGGCTTCAAAGATGATACTAATGCTCGCCACTTTGCTGGCCTTAATTTCGCAGGTAAGAAGTTAGATAAAGCGGTGCAATATGTTCATGATCACCATAAAAAAATTCATGTCGCGTTAAATACCTTCGCCCACCCTAATGGCTTCGAGCGTTGGACTCACGCCGTCGATAATGCAGCCAGTTTAGGCGTGGATGCGTTGATCATCGCCGATATCGCGGTATTGGATTATGCCGCGAACCGATATCCAGATCTGGAACTGCATCTTTCTGTGCAAGCCTCCGCCACCAACGTCGCCGCTATCGAGTTTTATAAACAAAATTTCAATATAAAACGGGTGGTGTTACCGCGAGTGCTATCAATCCATCAAGTCAAACAGCTCTCACGTAATATGATTAGTGACGTCGAGCTTGAAGTATTTGCCTTTGGCAGCTTATGTATTATGTCTGAAGGGCGCTGTTATCTCTCTTCCTATATGACGGGAGAATCACCCAATACTGTCGGAGCCTGTTCGCCCGCGAAGTATGTCCGCTGGCAAGAAACGGACTCAGGTTTGGAATCTCGCTTAAACGAAATTTTGATTGATAAATACGCAGCCGGAGAAAATGCAGGCTACCCAACCTTGTGCAAAGGTCGTTTTGAAGCGCAGATCGATGGGCAACCTAAACGCTACCACGCACTGGAAGAACCAACCAGTTTAAATACGTTATCACTATTACCAGAACTGTTTGCAGCCAACGTTGCTTCCGTCAAAATTGAAGGTCGCCAACGTAGCCCTGCATATGTGGAGCAAGTGACTAAAACCTGGCGAGCGGCGATTGATCGCTACCAAGCAAATCCACAAGCCTACCAAGTAGAAACGGCTTGGAACACCGCCTTAGCCAACGTTTCTGAAGGCACGCAAACGACACTCGGCGCGTACCATCGCCAATGGCAATAAGAGAATGGAGAAGAGAATGAAATATGCGCTGGGTCCTTTACTCTATTTCTGGCCCAAACAAGAGGTAGAAAGTTTTTATCAACAGGCAATCAGTAGCCCTGCTGATGTGATCTATTTGGGTGAATCGGTCTGCTCCAAGCGACGTGAGATAAAACCACAACACTGGTTTGAGATCGCCAAAGCGCTTTCACAAGCGGATAAACAGGTTGTGATCTCAACCATGGCGCTACTGGAAGCGCCGAGCGAAATCAATGTGATGAAAAAGTATATTGAGAATGGCGATTTTGCGATTGAAGCCAATGACGTTTCGGCGATTCAACTCGCCAGTGAAAAACGCCTTCCTTTTGTGGTTGGGCCCGCCGTGAATGCTTACAACGCGCGCACACTGCAACTGTTCCTAAAGCAAGGGATGATCCGTTGGTGCATGCCTGTTGAACTCTCCCGTGATTGGCTAATCAATGTATTGCAACAATGTGATGAGCTTGGTATCAAAAACCAGTTTGAAGTAGAAGTTTTTAGCCACGGATACCTGCCACTGGCTTACTCCGCACGCTGCTTTACCGCACGGGCCGAAAACCGCGCGAAGGATGAATGTGAGACTTGCTGTATCAAATATCCAACCGGAATTCAGGTTCACAGCCAAGAAGGCCAAGCGGTATTTAACCTCAACGGTATCCAAACCCAGTCGGGCTATTGCTATAACCTTGCTAATGATTTACCAAGCATGGCGGGATTAGTCGATGTCGTTCGTTTAAGCCCACTAGGTCTTGAGACATTCGAACATCTGTCGCAGTTCAAGGCCAATGAAAAAGGAGAGCATCCCTCCCCTTTAACCAATCACCAATGTAACGGCTATTGGCACCAATTACCGGGCCTAGCGATTCAACAAAGCTGAGCGTAGCCTCCCCCTAGAGACAAGGGGGAGGCTCTTGTTAAGCGAACACGGTTTGCTTCGCGTTATCATAAGGTAGTGCACGCAAATCTCGCCACAACATCAAACCCACCACCAAACTTAACGCAATATTGGAAATGGGGAAGGCAATCCACACACCAGTCACACCATATAACTTAGGTAACAAATACAAGAACGGTAGTTGGATCGCCATATTACCAATGGTGACAAACATCGCCTTACTGCCGCGATTGGTCGCTTGGTAAAAGGCGGCGGCGACAACTAAAAATCCATCCAAAAACAACGCAAACATATGCAGTTTTAAGCCCAGTACAGCGCTTGCCATCAATTGCGGGTCAGTTGAATTGAAGACCGCAACAACCTGAGTGGAAAACAAGTTCAGCAGCACCACAAAACCCAGCCCGCCAAGCACGGCAATGCTCATTGCAATTTTGAGCAGTTTTCTAATATGAAGATAGTTTTTGGCACCATAATTGAAGCTAACTAACGGCTGCATACCATTCGCGATGCCCTCTGCCGTTAAGTAATAAACCGTGACGATATAGCCTAATATCGCGTATGCCCCAACAAGTACCGCGCTGCCATAGTGAGCAAATAGGCTGTTGTGCACCGCCACCATCATCGAACCGTAGGCATACATAAAAAAGCTTGAAGTACCAATCGCAACAATCTTAGGTAACAACGACCATTGCACCCTCATCACCGAGAGTGACAGCTGCAACTTGGCTCGCGTCGAAAAGAAATAGCCTATACCTAATACAGTCACACTTAATTGTGCGAGTGCCGTTGCTATGGCGGCACCAGTAAGTTCCCAATGTAAAACGGCAATAAACAGATAATCAAAGAGAATATTGATTATCGCACCACTCACCATCAGCAATGTGGCTAAATTAGGGCTGTCGTCGTTTCGTAACAAGAAAGGCATAGCAATAGAGCCAAGCGTAAAGACACAAGCGATCACTAATACCTGCAAATATTGCAAGCCAAGTTCGTAGACTCGTCCTTCAACACCTTGCCACGCAATGAAATCGTCCGCAAGAAACCATAGAATTATCGCCACCACGGGAGCTAGCATCACAAGCAACAATAGGCCAGTAGCAAGCACTTGCTTAGCTGCCGCCATGTTCCCTTCACCTTGCTTGATCGAAGCCAGAGCACCAGTTCCAACGCCCACCAACATGCCAAGCCCTAAAATAAAGCCAATAATAGGCCACGCAACGTTAATGCCCGCCAATCCCTCAGCACCAACATAATGACCAATAAAAATACCATCCACCACTTGATACAAGCCATTGACTAACATAGCTGCCACGGTCGGAATGGTATAGCGCCAAAATTGGCGGTAAATTGAATTTTTCATAACAGACACCATAGTTAGCAAAGCTAACTATATAAGTAAATTAAAGTAATACTTTGGATAGCAACATATTAAAACACAGTGCTTCTTCTTCCGAGAGATGCTTAGTCACTTGCTCTGCGACAACAGCGTACACTTTCGCTTCATCCGCTAAATGCTCACGCGCAGTATCGGTGAGAGAAACTCGGTAAGAACGCGCATCATCTTGGCATTGTGCCGTCTGAACCAACCCTTTATTTTTAAGCCTTTTAACCATATTTGATACCGATGGTTTACTCACTTCCATCTCATTGGCTAAATCAGTTAAGCGCAGTGGCAAAGAAGAGCTTTGAATCACTTTAAGGTAATCATATTCATTAAAGCTCAATTGTGAAATGGGATCAGCTTTGCTATACCGACGCCAGATTTTGGCACTAAAACGCTCTAATTTTTCTAAGTTAGCTTCTAGTTTCACTGTTTTTTAAATTTAAATAGTTATCAAGGCTAACTATTTTATGGATCTTTAGATCGTTAAGCAACAAAAAAACCGCTGAAAAAGTCAGCGGCTTTAAGGGAAAGGATATAGCAAGGTATTTATTGCTGAGACTCTGGCTGTTCTGATTTCGCCTTAGCTAAATAGTCGGCTCTTACTTGCTGGAAAATTTTCCCCAATTCAAGATAAGCGTATCGATGCTCAACATATTCGTAGACGTTAAATGACAACGCAAGCTTGTACAAGGCGATCGCGTGCGCGTAATTTCCCTCTTGTTGGTAACGCTTAGCGAGATAAAAATAGACTTCAGTTAAACGCTGTGCTTGTATCGCATTACCGCTGCCTTCTTCTAAGATCATCTTAAAAGCTTGCTCTTCCGATATCTCTTTAAGCGTTAACGCAACCAAGAGCCATCCCCATTGATCATCTCGAACTTTATAGCGATTGAAGAGATCCACACGTGCCTGCAAAGGCTCGCTTTCACTTTGAATAATATATAGCCACAATGCACGAAAGGGATCGCTAGGGTCATGTTGATAATGTGCGCGAATCTCTTCCAGCGCAAGTTCTGTACGGTCGCCGTAATAAAGTGCGATGGCTCTGTTACGCTCAGCGTAAAAATTGTCAGGTTCAAGTTCTAATGTCGAATCAAATGCCTCATAAGCGGCATCAAACTCTGCAACTTGCGTGTAATACACGCCTAATAAATTAAAGATATCAGGCTGCGCCGGGTTAAACGCGAGCGACTGCTCAAAATCTAAACGTGCTAAAGTGCGTAGCCCAACACTGTCATAGTTGTTACCACGCTCATAAAACATTTTGGCCCGCACATCATCAGGCAGATCAGTACGTTGTAGCAGTTGCGTCAAACGCGCTATCTGAACTTGTTGCTGTAATGAAGACTGCAATGGCACTGCCATCGGAGGGTATACCCATTGACTTTGATTGTCATTTTGAGTTGACGCGCAGCCCGACATTATCAGTATCAAAGCACTCAATGCGGCCGTTGGAAACCATTTCACAAATAAAACTCCTGTGTACCCCAAAGCCCAAGATAAGTGGGTGTATCGCATTAATCTAGGCATGAAAAAGGGAGCGAATAACGCTCCCTTTATATCATGCTTTATGTTGAAAAGGCGACTAAAGCGCCGTGCTTCTCAAGCTTAAAGTGGCCTTATTCAGCCGTTGGTGCTGCAACAACTTCTTCAGCTGGTTTCTCTACCGCTTCTTTCATGCTTAGACGAACACGGCCTTGGCGGTCGATTTCAAGTACTTTAACTTGAACTTCTTGGCCTTCTTTCAAGTAATCAGACACTTTCTCGATGCGTTGATCCGCGATTTGAGAAATGTGTACCAGACCATCTTTACCAGGAAGAATGTTAACGAACGCGCCAAAATCAGCCAGACGAGCGACCTTACCAGTATAGATAGCGCCGACTTCAACTTCAGCCGTGATCTCTTCAATGCGACGAATCGCTTCTTTAGCTTGAGCGCTATCGGTTGCCGCAATCTTGATTGTACCGTCATCTTCGATTTCAATGGTTGTGCCCGTCTCTTCAGTTAGAGCACGGATCACAGCACCACCTTTACCGATCACGTCTTTGATTTTCTCAGAGCTGATCTTCATGGTGTAAATGCGTGGTGCAAATTCAGAAATCTCAGCACGAGCACCAGAGATCGCTTGATCCATCACAGAAAGGATATGCTTACGTGCACCTTGTGCTTGGTTTAGCGCAATTTGCATGATCTCTTTGGTGATACCTTCGATCTTAATGTCCATTTGCAGTGCAGTGATACCTTGGTTAGTACCCGCTACTTTAAAGTCCATATCACCTAGGTGATCTTCATCACCAAGAATGTCAGAAAGAACAACGAAATCATCGCCTTCTTTAACAAGACCCATTGCAATACCTGCAACTGAAGACTTGATTGGTACACCTGCATCCATCAGAGCAAGAGAAGTACCACATACCGAAGCCATTGAAGATGAACCGTTAGATTCTGTGATTTCTGATACTACACGAACTGTGTATGGGAACTCTTCCACTGAAGGCATAACGGCAGCGATACCACGCTTAGCCAGTTTACCGTGGCCGATTTCACGACGCTTAGGAGAGCCTACAAAACCAGTTTCGCCCACACAGTATGGAGGGAAGTTGTAGTGTAGTAGGAAGTTATCTTTACGCTCACCTGTTAGCTCATCGATGATTTGAGCATCACGCTGAGTACCAAGAGTAGCGGTTACGATTGCCTGAGTTTCACCACGAGTAAATAGTGCAGAACCGTGAGTACGAGGAAGAATACCAGTGCGTACGTCTAGCGCACGAACCATGTCTTTTTCACGACCGTCAATACGTGGGTTGCCAGCAATAATGCTACGACGTACAACCGTCTTCTCTAGATCGTGGAAGATAGTGTGGATTTCTTTCGCATTTGCTTCAGGATCTTCAGCAAGAATTACTTTGTTTACTTCAGCAGCAATTTCATGAATACGGTCGTAACGAGCCATTTTTTCAGTGATTTTGTAAGCTTCAACAAGCTTAGCTTCTGCTAGTTCAGCGATCTTGCTGTTAAGTACTGTGTTCTCTTGAGGAGCAACCCAATCCCAAGCTGGAGTGGCAACTTCAGCAGCAAATTCATTGATCGCTTTAATCACAGCTTGTTGTTGGTCGTGGCCGTAAACAACCGCTGCTAGCATTTCTTCTTCAGTTAGGTTATCCGCTTCTGACTCAACCATCAGTACCGCGTTGTCTGTACCTGCAACCACAAGATCAAGACGAGATACAGCAAGCTCGGTCATGCTTGGGTTAAGCACTAATTGACCATCAATGTGACCCACGCGCGCCGCGCCAATAGGACCATTGAATGGAATACCAGAGATAGCAAGTGCTGCTGAAGTACCAATCATAGTTACGATGTCAGGTTGAACGTCTGGGTTTACAGACATCACTGTCGCGATGACTTGAACTTCATTTTTAAATGCATTAGGGAAAAGAGGACGAATTGGGCGGTCAATCAGACGCGCAGTCAAAGTTTCGCCTTCTGATGGACGACCTTCACGCTTGAAGAAGCCACCTGGAATTTTACCCGCTGCGTAAGTACGCTCTTGGTAGTTAACAGTAAGAGGGAAGAAGTCTTGACCTTCTACTGCTTCTTTTTTACCAACAACAGAAACGAATACCGCGGTATCGTTCATAGTGACCATAACGGCCGATGTAGCTTGGCGTGCGATAACGCCGGTTTCTAGAGTGACGGTATGATTACCGTATTGGAATGATTTCACTACTGGTTTATCAAACATTGTTTATCCTTGCTCTAGAGTTGCCTCTAGATTGAATGAAATAACACTCAAGACATTACGAATCGCGACTAGTAAAAATAGGCTCTATATCACGGGAAACAAAGCGTTGGGCTTGCCGCTCCCACTGGTATCTGAACGCTACTTTTAATAGCCGCGACCTGCTGGCCGACTTCGGTGACTGTAATGCTATGAGTATGAAGCGTTAAAGTACATACAACAGACTTTAACGGCGGGTAGTATAGCGACTTAGGAGAGATTGTGCCAAATTTAGATAACAAAAAAGGGGCTAAAAGCCCCTTTTCTGAACAAACTGATCTTAGCGACGTAGCTCAAGACGTTTGATTAGGTCTTGGTAACGACCTAAATCTTTACCTTTTAGGTAGTCTAGAAGCTTACGACGGCTTGAAACCATACGTAGTAGACCACGACGGCTGTGGTGATCGCCTTTGTGAGTTTTGAAGTGACCTTGTAGGTGGTTGATAGAAGCAGTTAGTAGTGCTACTTGTACTTCTGGTGAACCAGTGTCGCCTTCGCCACGTGCGTATTCAGCAACGATTGCCGCTTTAGTTTCTGCATTCAGAGACATAATGCTCTCCTAATAAGAGTAAGTTTAAAGGTGTAGCAGCCAATCTCTGATTCAGCCGCTACGCGAAGCCGGGATTATAGGGAAATCCCCAACGTTAAGCAATAGCTATTTAAAGCGACTCTTCGTCTCTAAAAACGACCAATCGCTTAGGCGCAACACGACCATCTTGGTCAATTTCACCCACACCGATAAAGAGTTTCTCTTCACCCATGGTCATGCGCACTGTGCCATCAAGTGGCACACCCAACACTTGCACTGGTTGGCCATGTTGTACCATGTCTGCCAACTCAGGAATAAGGTTAACTTCCGGCAAATCTTGCACCGCACTGTCCATTGGCATCAATAACGAGTCCAACACATTTTTCGGTGCGACATCATCACGCAGCGCCTGTTGCAGCAATGCATCAAGTTGCTCTAAAGTCACCATCTTCTCATATGGGTACTTCGCGACCGCAGTACGACGCAGCATGGTCACATGTGCGCCACAACCAAGCATTTCACCTAAGTCATCCACGATAGTGCGGATATACGTGCCTTTCGAACAGTGCACATCCATTTCAACTTCATCACCTTCGAAACGGATCAATTCAATATCATAGACAGTGATTTTTCGAGATTCGCGAGGAATATCAATGCCTTCACGAGCGTATTCATATAGAGGACGGCCTTGATACTTCAGTGCAGAAAACATTGACGGAATTTGGTCGGTTTCACCACGAAAACGCTCGATGCACTCTCGCAGGGTATTTAATTGCACATTGACTGGACGTGTTTCCACTACCTCTCCGTCTGAATCAGAGGTATTGGTTCGCTCACCCAGTTTTGCAATGACTCGATAACGCTTATCTGAATCAAGTAAAAACTGAGAGAATTTTGTCGCTTCACCAAGGCAAATAGGCAACATTCCTGTTGCCAAAGGATCGAGCGCGCCAGTGTGTCCGGCTTTTTCTGCAAAATAAATACGTTTTACTTTTTGTAAGGCATCATTCGAGGAGATACCCGTTGGCTTATCCAGTAAAATTACCCCGTTGATTGGGCGACCTTTACGACGACGAGCCATCTATTCATTCCCTTCTTCTGCAGACGCTTCATCTTCACGTCCTGCATCTTTCTGTCTGCGCTTATCATTGCTGACCACTTCAGTCACCAAGTTGGACATGCGCATACCTTCAACCAAAGTATTGTCATAAGTGAAGCGAATTTCTGGTGTCAAACGTAAGCGAATACGTTTGCCAAGCATCATGCGGATATGAACTTCATGCTCTTTTAACGCAGCTAAGCAGCTTTCTGGGGTCTGCTCACCAACGCATAGAAACGTCACAAACACTTTTGCATAAGCAAGGTCACGTGACACTTCGACTTCTGAAATCGTCACCATACCTAAGCGTGAGTCACGGACTTCACGTTGTATGATCATGGCGAGTTCTTTTTGCAGCTGTTGGGATACGCGCTGCGTGCGGCTAAATTCTTTTGACATATCTTTTCTCACATATAGAAAGAATGGGGGGATGGTTCAACCCAGCCCCCCATGGTGTATTCAACAACCGATTACTGTCTATTTCAATACAGCAACGTCAGTCAATTAATCCAGTGTACGTTTAATTTCCACTGTTTCGAAGACTTCGATTTGGTCACCAACGCGAACATCATTGTAGTTCTTAACGCCGATACCACATTCGTAGCCATTCTTCACTTCTTGCACGTCATCTTTAAAGCGACGTAGCGACTCAAGCTCACCTTCGTAGATAACCACGTTATCACGTAGAACACGGATAGGGCTATTACGTTTGATAACGCCTTCAGTCACCATACAACCAGCAACTGCACCTAGTTTAGGTGATTTAAATACTTCACGAACCTGAGCAAGACCAATGATCTCTTGCTTAAACTCTGGTGCTAGCATGCCGCTCATGGCCGCTTTTACTTCATCAATCAATTGATAAATGATTGAGTAGTAACGTAGGTCTAAGTTTTCAGATTCGATAGTACGACGTGCTGATGCATCAGCACGAACGTTAAAGCCAAGTACGATAGCGTTAGAAGCTGCTGCAAGTACTGCGTCAGTTTCTGTGATACCACCCACACCAGAACCCACGATGTTCACTTTCACTTCATCAGTTGAAAGGTTACGCAGTGAATCAGCAATGGCTTCAACCGAACCTTGAACGTCTGCTTTTAGTACCACGTTCAGTTCAGCCACTTCGCCCGCTGTCATGTTAGAGAACATGTTTTCGAGCTTAGATTTCTGCTGACGTGCAAGCTTCACATCACGGAATTTACCTTGACGATAATTTGCCACTTCACGTGCTTTACGCTCATCACGAACTACTGTTGCTTCATCACCGGCAGCTGGAACACCAGACAAACCTAGAATTTCAACAGGAATTGATGGGCCCGCTTCCGTAACTTCGTTACCAGTTTCGTCGCGCATCGCACGAACACGACCATATTCTTGACCACACAGTACGATGTCGCCTTTGCGTAGTGTTCCTGATTGAACAAGAACGGTTGCCACAGGGCCACGGCCTTTATCAAGACGAGACTCAACCACCACACCAGACGCCATACCATCTTTAACAGCATGAAGCTCAAGAACTTCAGCTTGAAGTAGGATAGCTTCTAGTAGGCCTTCAATATTGGTTCCCTGTTTCGCAGAGATGTGAACAAACATGTTCTCACCGCCCCACTCTTCAGGAATGATGTTGTGTTGAGCAAGCTCATTTTTCACGCCATCTGGGTTCGCGCCATCTTTATCGATTTTGTTTACTGCAACGATAAGTGGCACATTCGCCGCTTTCGCATGTTGAATCGCTTCAACCGTTTGTGGCATTACGCCATCATCTGCTGCAACAACCAATACAACGATATCTGTCGCTTGAGCACCACGAGCACGCATTGAAGTAAACGCAGCGTGTCCAGGAGTATCAAGGAAGGTGATCATACCGTTTGGTGTTTCAACGTGGTAAGCACCAATGTGCTGAGTAATACCACCGGCCTCGCCTGATGCAACGTGTGTGCGACGGATGTAATCAAGTGTTGATGTCTTACCGTGGTCAACGTGACCCATGATAGTAACAACTGGCGCACGAGGCACTGCTTCAAACTTGTTATCACGGTCAGAAAGGATCGCTTCTTCCAGTTCATTCTCTTTGCGGATGAGAACTTTATGACCCATTTCTTCAGCGACTAATTGCGCGGTTTCTTGGTCGATCACTTGGTTGATGGTTGCCATTGCGCCCATCTTCATCATCACTTTGATAACTTCAGTTGCTTTCACTGACATTTTGTTTGCCAGTTCAGAAAGAACAATCGTTTCACCGATCACAACATCTTGCTTAGCGACAACCGCTGTTTTATCAAAACCATGTTGCATCGATGCAGGTTTAGCCATACGACCTTTACGAGCTTTGCCTCGGCGCGTACCGCGCTCTTGCTTATCATCCTGAGATGAGATTTTGCTCTTATTAGCTTTCGTAGATTTACGGCTAGCACCTTCTTCACGGCGATCTGCTTCATCTTCGGCTTCACGTGCATACGTTGAAGTCGTAACATGGTAATCTGTATTTTCTTCCATACTACCCTTTTTCTCTTCTTCAGCAGACCAACGCTCTTTATTCTTCTCAGCCAATTCACGTGCTATTTCTAGCTGGCGCTGACTTTCCTCTTCAGCTTTACGTAATGCTTCGGCTTCTTGACGACGTTTAAGCTCTTCGGCTTCTTTTCGCGCTGCTTCTTGCTTCATTTTATTTTCAGCAGAAAGTTCTGGTTTCACTGCAGAACGTTTTGCTTTCTCATCCGCGTTAGCTGTTGCATTCGTTTGTGCTTCAACCTTCGCTTTCTCTTGTGCCTCACGCTTCACTTTTTCTTCGGCTTCACGCTTTGCTTTTTCTTCGGCTTCGCGCTTTGCTTTTTCTTCGGCTTCGCGCTCTGCTAATTCTTGTGCTTCACGTTGCGCGGCTTCTTCCGCTTCACGTGCTGCTTCATCGTCTACTGTACTGCGCTTAACGTAGGTACGTTTTTTACGCACTTCAACTTGAACATTCTTACTTTTGCCGCCGCCGGCATTGACGCTCAATGTGCTGCGTGTTTTTCGCTGCAACGTCAAACGAGTCGGCTCTGAGTCACCAGTGGTATCACCGTGCTCTTTTCTAAGATGTGACAGTAGCTTATGCTTTTCATCATCAGAAACGTTATCAGAACTCGTTTTGTTCATGCCTGCATCAGCAAGTTGTTCTAACAAGCGGTCAACTGGCGTACCAATTTCTTCACTCAGTGCTTTAACTGTAAGTTGTGTCATGCCGCTCTCTCCCCTTGCTGAGAATTATTCTTCTTCGCTAAACCAACAAATATTGCGCGCTGCCATGATCAATTGACCTGCACGCTCTTCTGTTAAACCTTCAATATTTTCGAGGTCATCAATACCTTGGTCAGCAAGATCTTCTAATGTGACTATGCCTTTCGCTGCGAGTTTAAAGGCCATTTCACGCTCTAAACCTTCTAGTGCGAGCAGATCTTCTGCTGGCTCTAGCCCTTCAAAAGACTCTTCTTGTGCTAGCGCAATCGTGGTCAACGCATTCTTCGCGCGAGTACGCAATGCTTCGATGATATCTTCATCTAGGCCGTCAACTTCAAGTAGCTCAGCAACTGGCACATAAGCCACTTCTTCAAGCGTTGAGAAGCCTTCTTCAACCAATAACTCAGCGAAGTCTTGCTCGATATCGAGGTACTTCATAAAGTTTTCAATAGAAGCCATCGATTCTTCTTGATGTTTTTTCTGTAGATCAGCAACCGTCATAACATTCAATTCCCAACCAGTCAGTTGAGAAGCGAGACGTACGTTTTGACCATTACGACCGATTGCTTGCGCTAGGTTATCCGCTTCAACAGCAATATCAATTGAATGCGTATCTTCATCCATGATGATCGATGCAACATCTGCTGGTGCCATTGCATTGATAACAAATTGAGCTGGGTTATCATCCCAAAGAACGATATCAATGCGCTCACCGCCGAGCTCACTCGATACGGCTTGAACACGTGCTCCACGCATACCGACACACGCGCCCACAGGGTCAATGCGTTTGTCATTGGTTTTGACTGCAATTTTCGCACGCGAACCCGGATCACGAGCCGCGGCTTTCAATTCAATCAGCTCTTCACCGATTTCTGGCACTTCTACACGGAATAGCTCAGCGAGCATTTCTGGTTTTGAACGAGTAATGAAGAGTTGGAATCCGCGCGCTTCAGGGCGTACAGCATATAGCAGACCACGAACTCGGTCACCTGGACGAAAGTTTTCACGCGGTAGCTGGTCATCACGTAAAATAACCGCTTCAGCGTTATTACCTAAATCCAGAATAACCGAATCACGGTTTACTTTCTTAACAACGCCAGTAACCAACTCACCTTCGTTATCAATAAACTGTTCGACGATTTGCGCACGTTCAGCTTCACGCACTTTTTGTACGATAACTTGTTTTGCTGTTTGTGTTGTAATACGGTCAAAGGTCACTGATTCAATTTGATCTTCAATATATTGACCAAGTTCAGCTGTTTCGTCGTCGTATTTAGCTGCATCGTATGAAATTTCTTTTGTTGGATGTTCAACATTTTCAACGATTAACCAACGGCGAAAAGTTTCAAACTCACCCGTTTTACGGTCGATAGCAACACGTACATCGACTTCAATTTCATGTTTCTTCTTTGTTGATGTGGCAAGCGCAGTTTCAAGCGCCTCAAAAATACGCTCACGAGGTACGGCCTTCTCGTTCGAAACCGCCTCAACTACCGCTAAAATTTCTTTACTCATTTAATCTAGCCTCTTAAGCTCTTTTCTCTAGGAGAACTAAAATTTAGGGATCAGGTTAGCTTTAGAAATATTGCTTAGCGCAAATAGTTCTTCTTTCCCATCAACGCTAATTGCAACGGTTTCGCCATCAATAGAATGGATAATTCCTTTCCATTTGCGACGGTTGCCGACACCCATTTTCAAAACGATGCTGACTTCGTGACCAATAAACTGTTCATAATGCGCTGCTTTAAAAAGTGGTCTCTCTAAACCTGGTGAAGAAACTTCTAGGTTGTAAGCCACAGAAATTGGATCTTCAACATCGAGCACAGCACTCACTTGATGGCTCACTTCTGCGCAATCATCAACGTTAATACCGTTTTCATGATCAATATAGATGCGTAATGTTGAGTGCTCTCCGGCACGAATAAATTCTAATCCAACTAACTCATAACCTGATGCAGCTACTGGAGCGTCAAGCATTTCAGTAAGTTGTCTTTCTAAACCAGTCATTTAAACCACTCCAGAAACAAAAAAAGGGCACAGAGCCCAATTTAAATTCCAAGCAACTATCTGAAAATCTCATACTTGAGAAACTCAGATAACAAAAAACCCCGATTAGTCGGGGTTTTTTGTTGCTGGACCCTGATGATTGAGAATCTAAATTCTCAATTGCAGTGAGGTTGACACTGCACAAACTTGCATCCAAAACCCAAAAAGAATTGGTTGCGGGGGCCGGATTTGAACCGACGACCTTCGGGTTATGAGCCCGACGAGCTACCAAGCTGCTCCACCCCGCGTCCGACTTGCGAGCATTATACGCTCTATCAAGTGATTTACAAGTTTGTAAATAATGGTGCCGAGAGAGGGACTCGAACCCTCACACCTAAGGCGCTAGCACCTCATGCTAGTGTGTCTACCAATTTCACCATCTCGGCAATTATTTGTACTTATCTAAGATAAGTTATTGCGGGATTTCGTCACCAGATTTTACTGGAACGTCACTCGCTGTATCCGTAGTTTGCTCAATCACTTGACCTTTAGTTGGGTCAATCCATTGTGATTCAGTTTTATGCGTAGACAAATTGCCCAATGCCAAACTAAGAATGAAGAATACGGTTGCAAAAATTGCAGTCATTCGGGTTAGGAAATTTCCTGAGCCACTAGCACCAAACACAGTGTTTGACGCGCCAGCACCGAAAGAGGCTCCCATATCTGCGCCTTTACCTTGTTGAATTAACACTAGGCCAATGATACCAAGCGCTGCCAACAGGTAAATCACAAGTAGAACTGTAAACATTACTTCCACCTATGTTCCAAATAGTTGAGCCAGCGCCGTTCTTATCAACTGACTTGAACAAGGCTAGCGACCTCCTCAACGAAGGCGGACGCAATACTAACGAATGCATCCCATGCTGACAAGGAGTATTTTATAAAAAAATGGAGTTTATGCTTCAAGCGGTTAAAAAAAGGGCAACAACACCCTATGTGTATAGCTAACCATAAGATTTCAAGCCGAATTACGGTCATGAAATCCTAGGTTAACTCATATTATTTGTCTGGTTAGCAATTATCTTTAACCGCTTGCGCTATCTTTAATGCTGAATTTTTTACTAGCTCAGCATCTTCCCCTTCCACCATCACGCGCAATAAAGGTTCAGTACCTGATTTACGCAAGAGCACTCGACCTTGGTTACCAAGTTCCGTTTCTACGGCAGCTACAGCCGCTTTTACCGCTTCGGCTTCTAATGGGTTGGAATCACCACTAAAACGTACGTTTTCTAAAACCTGCGGGTAAAGCGTCATGCCTTTAGCCAGTTCATTGAGCGACATTTCACTGCCCACAACGGAAGCAAGAACTTGCAACGCCGCAACAATCGCATCACCCGTAGTCACTTTGTCTAGCAGTATGATGTGCCCTGAATTTTCTGCGCCAATTTTCCAACCTTTTGCCAGCAATTTTTCCATCACATAACGGTCACCAACCGCCGCTCGCACAAAAGGGATACCTAACTGCTTTAAGCCGTTTTCCATACCAAGGTTTGTCATTAGCGTTCCAACAACACCACCTTTTAATTCTCCACGTCTCAGGGCATCACGGGCGATGATATAGGCAATTTGATCTCCATCCACTTTATTACCAAGCTCATCAACCATAATTAAGCGATCGCCATCACCATCAAATGCCAGTCCTAAATCTGCTTTTTCTGCCACAACGCGCTGTTGCAACGCGCGGACATCCGTTGCTCCAACTTCGTCATTAATATTCAGACCATCTGGCTCAACCCCCATTGCTATCACTTCAGCACCAAGTTCCTTAAAGACATTAGGCGCGATGTGATAGGTGGCACCATGAGCACAGTCAACGACGATTTTCAGCTTTGATAAATTCCATTGCGATGGAAAGGTACTTTTACAAAACTCGATATACCGCCCTGCAGCGTCGACCATACGTGAAGCCTTACCAAGTTCGGCAGACTCGACACACTCAATCGGTTTATCCAATTCAGCTTCGATCTCCAATTCAATTTCATCAGGTAATTTAGTCCCTTCGGATGAGAAGAATTTGATGCCGTTATCGTAATAAGGGTTATGCGACGCTGAGATAACGATCCCCGCTTCCGCACGAAAGGTTTGAGTCAGGTAAGCAACAGCTGGCGTCGGCATAGGTCCGGTAAAAATCGCCTTTAATCCTGCAGCGGCTAAGCCCGCTTCTAGAGCCGACTCAAGCATATAACCTGAAATACGCGTATCTTTACCAATAATGACTTTTTTCGTGCCTTGTTTTGCCAATACACGTCCAGCCGCCCAGCCAAGTTTTAATACGAAATCGGGAGTGATAGGATACTGTCCAACTTTACCGCGGACACCATCTGTACCAAAGTAACGTCTTTTGTCAGACATGATTTTTCCTTAATGATTATTGTTAACTATTTTGAATAATGGTTTGTACTATTTTCATTGCTTCAATGGTTTCGTTCACATCATGGACACGAATAATCTGTGCACCTTTCATTGCCGCTACAGCCGCGCAGGTAACGCTCGCCACCATACATTCAGCTGGTTTTTTATTGAGTAGTTTAAAAATCATTGACTTACGAGACATCCCAGCCAATATCGGCAAACCTAGCTGATGAAATGCGTCTAGATGTGCAAGCAGATAATAATTATGCTCAATGGTTTTGCCAAATCCAAAACCGGGGTCGAGGATAATATTTGCACGCGCGATCCCTACGCGCTCGCACGCTGCAACTCGATCTTCTAGAAAGAGCTTAACATCCGCTAACACATCTTGATAATGTGGGCTGGTTTGCATCGTTCGTGGCTGGCCTTGCATATGCATGATACAGACAGGCACTTGTGCTTTAGCCGCAGCCTCTAATGCCCCCGGCTCTTGCAGTGCACGAACATCATTAATCAAGTCAGCACCAGCCTCAACCGCCTGACGCATCACCTCAGCTTTACTGGTGTCAATTGAAATCCAGACGTCATACTTTGCACGAATAGCTTTAATAATAGGAATAACACGAGATAATTCGTCATCGAGAGTCACTTCTGGAGCCCCCGGCCGAGTTGACTCCCCTCCAATATCAATAATGCTGACACCTGCGGCAATCATTTTATCGGCATGCTCTAGTGCCAAATTTAACGCGTTAAATTTTCCACCATCGGAAAATGAATCCGGAGTCATGTTCAAGATACCCATGACATGAGGACGATCGAGGATAAGTGTCTTTGTTGGGGTTTGAATCTTCATTTTGCTCTAAAACACAAAAACCCCGAGAAAGCTCGGGGTTTAATTTGAATATTAACGATTACTCAGCATCTTTCTTTTCTGAGGACTCAGTGGCTACTTCGTCTTCTGCTGCTGGCTCTACTTTTGGCTCTTGAGCTTTTTCCGCTTCCGCTTTTTCTGCTTGAGCTTTGGCTTGATCAGCCCAACCTGCAGGTTCGCGAATCTCGGTTTTACGCTCCATTAAGTCATCAATTTGGCCTGCATCAATCGTTTCGTATTTCATCAACGCATCTTTCATTGCATGCATAATATCCATATTCTCTTCAAGGATTTTACGCGCACGATCATAGTTGCGGTCAATAATTTTACGAACTTCGTCATCAATCAACTTAGCAGTATCTTCAGACACATGCTTAGTTTGAGTCACGCTGCGCCCTAAGAAGACTTCACCTTCATCTTCTGCATACAACAATGGGCCAAGTTTTTCCGAAAAGCCCCATTGAGTAACCATTTTACGAGCAATGGCTGTCGCACGTTCGATATCGTTTGATGCACCAGTTGAAACGTTTTCTGGGCCGTAAATTAACTCTTCCGCTAAACGACCGCCATACAAGCTTGAAATCATAGACTCAAGATGCAGCTTCGACATGCTAACTCTGTCTTGTTCAGGCAAGTACATCGTCACACCTAAAGCTCGACCACGTGGAATAATCGATACTTTATAAACAGGGTCATGTTCAGGTACCAAACGACCAACAATGGCGTGTCCTGCTTCATGATAAGCTGTTGATGCTTTAGTTTCTTCAGACATCACCATCGAACGACGTTCAGCACCCATCATGATTTTGTCTTTTGCTAACTCAAACTCAACCATTGAAACATTGCGTTTGTTACCGCGAGCAGAGAATAACGCCGCCTCGTTCACTAAGTTCGCCAAATCGGCACCAGAGAAACCCGGTGTTCCGCGAGCAATCAATGAAGGTTCAACATCACCAGCTAAAGGTACTTTGCGCATATGAACTTTCAAGATCTGTTCACGACCGCGAACATCAGGTAAACCGACCACCACTTGACGGTCAAAACGCCCCGGACGCAGCAATGCTGGGTCTAAAACGTCTGGACGGTTAGTTGCCGCAATGACGATAACGCCTTCATTGCCTTCAAAACCATCCATTTCAACCAACATTTGGTTTAAAGTCTGCTCACGCTCATCGTGACCGCCGCCGACACCAGCACCACGTTGACGACCTACCGCATCAATCTCATCAATAAAGATGATACAAGGTGAAGCCTTTTTCGCTTGCTCGAACATGTCACGTACACGAGATGCACCGACACCAACAAACATTTCAACGAAATCAGAACCAGATATAGTGAAGAACGGTACTTTCGCCTCACCAGCAATTGCTTTGGCCAGTAATGTTTTACCTGTACCAGGAGGACCAACCATCAAAACACCCGTTGGAATTTTCCCACCCAGTTTTTGGAAGCGACTCGGATCACGCAAGTAATCCACAAGCTCTTTCACATCTTCTTTCGCTTCGTCACAACCAGCCACATCACCGAACGTGGTTTTGATTTGCTCTTCACTCATCATTCGAGCTTTGCTCTTACCAAATGACATGGCACCTTTGCCACCGCCACCTTGCATTTGACGCATGAAGAATATCCAAACACCGATCAGTAGGATCATGGGGAACCAAGAGATAAAAATGGTCCCGAGCAAACTTTGCTCTTCTGGTGGTGTACCTTGTACTTTAACGTTTTGATTAATCAAATCATCAAGCAGTTTTTGATCGTACACGGGCATGTAAGTTACATAGCGAGTACCACCGCCTCTACGAGTAAAGGAAATTTCACTATTGTTAAATTGAGCTTCTTGAATCTGGCCTTGGCCAACTTCCTGTACGAACGTGGTGTAATCCACTGCTTTGCCGTTACTATCACCAGGGCCAAAGCTCTGGAATACCGACATTAAAACGACAGCTATAACTAGCCACAGAATTAAATTTTTTGCCATATCACTCAAGGTGTAAGCCTCGCGATAACTAATTGTAATTAAAGGTAGGGTACTACAGTTTGTAACCTGTAGCCATATGTTAACTTATGCCTTGTACAGCAAAAACGTTAACCTTTGTAACCAGTGGCTACAACAAAGACTTCTCTTGAGCGAGCTCGCGAAGAGTCTGGTTTTCTTATTTTCACGACTTTAAACAGGTTTCGAACTTCTTTGACATAATCATCAAAGCCTTCTCCCTGAAAAACCTTGACCACAAAACTACCATTTGGAGTAAGAACTTGTCGACACATATCTAGAGCTAGTTCAACCAAATACATTGCCCTTGGCTGATCAACCGAATTATTTCCGGCGATGTTAGGTGCCATGTCTGACATCACTACATCAACCATATCAGGCTGTATACGATCTAATAGTGCTTCCAGTACCGCCTCTTCACGAAAATCGCCTTGTAAGAAAGCAACGCCAACAATAGGATCCATCGGCAAAATATCACACGCGATCACTCGGCCTTTATCACCGACGATACCCGCTGAATATTGAGACCACCCGCCGGGAGCCGCCCCTAAATCCACAACAGTCATTCCTGGCCTAAGCAGTTTATCTTTATTTTGAATCTCTTCTATTTTGAAAATAGCACGCGAACGATAACCTCTCTTTTTGGCTTCATTCACGTATTTATCATCAAAATGTTCTTTCAACCAGCGACTAGAGCTGGCCGAATGCTTCTGTTTACTCATTCGATTCCTAACTGAAATGTTTCCATCCAAGAAAGTATGGTAGAAAATATAGTCTTCAGGGATAGATGGCGTTAAAATAGCTTTTTTCAACCCTTATATTAAATAAAATTGGCCGCATAATGAACCTAAGCACCAAACAAAAGCAGCACCTTAAAGGCCTAGCACACAGTTTGAAACCTGTTGTACTGATGGGCGCGAATGGACTCACTGAGGCTGTTCTAGCGGAAATCGAGATTGCCCTCAACCACCACGAACTGATCAAAGTGAAAGTAGCATCCGAAGATCGCGAAACTAAGCAGTTGATTATCGATGCTATCGTGCGTGAGACTGGCGCAGAAAAAGTACAAACCATTGGTAAGATTCTCGTACTATTTCGTCAAACCGAGCAACGTAAAATCGAGATCCCTCGTAAGTAATCAGTCGCGTTATCGACGCTCTGACTCTGATGGATACAGACAAAAAAAGGTCGCACACTGCGACCTTTTTGATTGTTGTTGAAATGAATTAGAGGTATTCAACTTTATCGATTTCGAAATCTTTATCACCACCAGGAGTGGCGATAATCACCTCATCACCTTCCATTTTACCGATCAAACCGCGGGCAATCGGTGAGCTGACAGAAATGCGCCCAGATTTAATCTCAGCTTCATCTTCACCCACAATCTGGTAGCGTTTCACTTCATCAGTATCACTGTCAATCAATGTCACTGTTGAACCAAAAATCACTTTGCCTGTATTTTCCATTTTAGTGATATCGATCACCTGAGCAACAGATAGCTTATATTCAATATCACGAATTTGAGCCTCACAAATACCTTGCTCTTCTCGAGCAGCGTGATATTCCGCATTTTCTTTTAGGTCGCCAAGTTCACGTGCGGTTGCAATAGCTTGGGTAATTTGTGGACGTAATTTTAGCAGCCTATCTAACTCTTCGCGCAGCAATTGTTCACCACGAACTGTCATTGGAACTTTTTCCATTTTATACCTCTAATGCCAAAATTCGTATTTGGGCAAAACAAAACTACCCAACACAACAAAGGTTAGGTAGTACATGGATTAACATAGTTGCTAATCAGTGTAATCAAACTTCGTGACTAAATCATCTTAAATCACACGTGACCCCTGTCAGGTTTCTGTGAATGAGTTTGGGGGAAAGTGATAAAAAACAGACACAAAGCTCATTTTCACGAATGTTTTTGCACAAAAAACCGACCCACTTCACTAAAAAAAAATAAAAAAACAAACTATTCAGACCAGTTGATAAAAACCAATAAACCAAATAAAAAACAAAGACTTGATATTTATTTACACAAAATAAAACGGTGTTCATAAACCTGTTTTATATCATTTTACTAACTAATTTCGGAACTTAAGAGTAAAAAGTAGAACACGAAATGCTAGTAACGTTTGGTTGTACGTTAGTGAAGGTTTACAAAACCCAACCTATGCAACTCAATGTTCAAAAGCACTCGAAGGACGATATAGACGTCGCAAATAAAAATATTTATGGACAGTAAATTAGGACTAAATAAGATGAACAAAACTCTGATTGCTTTAGCAGTATCAGCTGCTGCAGTAGTAACTGGTGTAAATGCTGGTGAGCTATACAACCAAGACGGTACATCTCTAGAAATGGGCGGCCGCGCAGAAGCACGTCTTTCTCTTAAAGATGGCAAAGCGGAAGATAAAACTCGCGTACGTCTAAACTTCCTAGGTAAAGTAGCGATCAACGATAGCCTATACGGTGTTGGTTTCTACGAAGGTGAATTTACTACTGCTGACGACGGTAAAGCTGACCAAAAAGGTGATTTAGAAAACCGTTATACTTATGCTGGTATCGGCGGTAACTTCGGTGAAGTAACTTACGGTAAAAATGACGGCGCGCTAGGTGTTATCACTGACTTTACTGATATCATGTCTTACCACGGCAACTCAGCAGCGTATAAAATCGCTGTAGCAGACCGCGTAGACAACATGGTTGCTTATAAAGGTCAATTTGCTGATCTAGGCGTTAAAGCAAGCTACCGTTTTGCTGACCGTCAAGAAAGCACGTCTGCAATCACAGACAACAATGCAGATGGCTACTCTCTATCAGCTATCTACGCAATCGGCGACACTGGCGTTAAGCTAGGTGCGGGTTACGCAGATCAAGATACAGCAGCGAATGCGTCTTCTGATCAATATATGCTAGCAGCGTCTTACGCTATCTCTGATTTCTACTTCGCTGGTACTTTTGTTGATGGTCAAGACAAAGCAGCAAATAGCAAAACAGATAAAACTGGTTATGAGCTAGCAGCAAAATACACTATGGGTCAAGCTGTATTCACTTCTACTTACAACTACCTAGAATCTAAAAATTCTGGCAATAAAGCAGATGAAGCTGATAACTTTGCAGTTGATGCAACTTACTTCTTCAAACCTAACTTCCGTTCGTACATCTCTTACAACTTCAACCTACTTGATTCAGACAAAGTAGGTAAAGCTAAATCTGAAGACGAACTAGCACTAGGTCTACGTTACGACTTCTAATTCTTGGCTTAATGTCATAGATTTAAAACGCCTGCTTGCTAGCAGGCGTTTTTTTATCTCGCTATACTGTATGCACACTCCGCCCTGAAATGCCGTGTTATGCTCTTATTAAACCGCAGTGCTTTTTTATTCATCCTCTCATTCTTCCTTCCTTTATCGACTTTGGCGTATACGCCTTTGCAAACACTGCCACAAGGTACTCGGGTGGGTTTATTCGTTCACTCTTTAGCCACTGAACAGGTTTTTCAAGATACTGATAACATACAAGCGCTTTTCCCTCCTGCCAGCACTTTAAAAATGCTCACCGCGCTTGCCGCCACGCTAGAGCTTGGCGAACAATTTCGCTTCACGACTCAACTAACTCAACATGGAGATGACATTGTTATTCACTTCTCTGGCGACCCTACGTTAACCAGCCAAGATATGAAGCAGCTACTCAGCGAGCTAAAAAAACAGGGCATCTCACAAATAAAAGGCAACCTTTGGTTAGATAATTCAGCCTTTTCAGGTTACGACCGCGCGGTTGGATCACCTTGGGATATTCTGGGGGTATGCTATAGCGCCCCATCAAGTGCAATCACTCTGGATGGTAATTGTGTGCAAGCCTCTATTTATACGCAACCGAACGGGAAAACTCGGGTTTATGTGCCTGAGCACTATCCCATTCACGTGACCAGCTACGCAAGAAGTGTCACTAAGACTGAACAAGAGAGCGCTCGCTGTGATTTAGAACTGCGTACTTCAGAGCAGAACCATTACCAGCTCGACGGCTGTTTGGCCGAGCGAACACAACCTCTGCCACTAAAGTTTGCCGTGCAAGACCCAAACTTATACGCCACACGTATGATTTATAAGCAACTCAAACAAGTGGGCATTGAATTACTAGGCGAGGTTAAGCTGGGTGTAAAGCAAGATGAACTGAGCATAGAAAAGGGTTCATTGATAGCAACACATCAATCTATGCCACTGTACCCGTTGTTAGAAATGATGCTTAAAGAGTCTGACAATTTGATTGCTGACAGTTTAACCAAAACACTTGGCCAGCATTTTTTTATTCAACCCGGCAGTTTTAGTAATGGCACCGAGGCGATCAAGCAGATCCTTTTTTCTCGAACAGGCATCAACTTGGCACAAGCTCAGTTGGCTGATGGTTCGGGTTTATCACGTAACAACCGCCTGTCAGTACAAAATATGGTGGATGTGCTGAATTACATTTGGATTAATAATCAAACCCTTAAGCTTATTGACATCATGCCTAAAGCCGGTGAATCCGGTACCTTACAGTACCGACGTAGTATGCGTGGCCAAGCTATACAAGGGCAGCTAATTGCCAAAAGTGGTTCGCTTTATGGAACGCATAACATGGCGGGCTTCGGTTTAGATAAACAAGGAAAACCGAGTACATTATTTGTTCAATTCATCACTGATTATTATCCGCAAGATCAAGGCGATAACACTAGTGTTACCGCCCCAATTGCTCAATTTGAGACGCTCTTCTTTGAAGATGTCGTTAAGTTCAGTCAACTCAGTCCTAATGAATAGTTCACTACGTTAAAGTAGATCCACATCCCGGAAATATCGACGATAGAAGCCAGTACTGGGCTAACTAATACCGCTGGATCTAATTTAAAAACGCGCGCAGCAATGGGTAATAAGCCGCCAATCGTCGTGGAAATGGTGACTTGGATAAAGAGCGCAACCGCAATTGCAAACGCAATGTTTTCTAGTGGAAAGCCTCCGGTTGAGTTGGCATCACTAAACAACATAATGCGAGCCACCATCACCGCAGAGATAGCCAACGCAAGGCAAACCGCAACACGGCACTCCTTCCACAATACACGCAACCATTGACGTTTGCGTAATTCACCAACCGCCAACGCGCGCACGACTAACGTCGCAGCTTGCGAGCCAGTATTCCCACCTGCAGCGGCAATAACAGGCATATACACAGCCAAGAGCACAAGCTGGCTCAATGTATCTTCGTACTGGGTAATAATCAGCCCGGATACGATACCAAGTAGTGCCAATACAATAATCCAGCCAATACGCTGCTTCACATGTTCAATCACGCTAGTGGTTAAATAGCTTTGCGCCGTTTCAACTTCTGAGTAAATAAACCCCAATTGGTTAGCGTAATGGCGAGCGCGAATGTCATAGCCCCCTTTATCTAATTCACTGAGTAGTTGCTGAACATAACCAATAGTACAGTGACGTAAAATCGCCACTGCCTCTTCGATAGGCATCACTGCCAATAAATGTACCTGTTTTTGCTGTTCGTACTGCAAAAACGCATTACGAGCCGCACCAATCTCTTCTAAAGAAAAGTTAGGTGAATTTTCAATATAAATGTTGCTCATTACCGTCATGGCGAATCTCCCGATTGGCAAAGGTAACGACCATCGAAATGATACCCAAATGCAATATATTCATGAGCAATGACGTCATTATTCATCAATGTAATTCATAGATAGGTTTTCATCTCAAACTAGAGAGCAGGAGAAAAATCGAGAGGTGTAAATCAGAAAAGATAAGCCCTACCACTGAAGGTAGGAGCGAAGATCGCCAATACCGAAAGCGGTTATTTTTCTCCCTTCATACTAGGGGGATGGTCGGTATTGTTCATAAAAATCTCCGAAAGTACTGCTCAATTAGCAGTGCGCAAATTGTACCAAAGCCTTTGGCGAAATACACTCTGATCTTTGCATCCAATGCGTTTCAATTTCAACCATACTCAATCACAAAAAACCACCATTCAGATTGGAGATTTAATGGCTAATTAATATGCCAAGATCAGGCCCAGCAAAAAAGCGCCCTTAGGCGCTTTGATGAATAGACGGTTCACTTTACTGTGATTTTTACTTTACAATAACTCGTGCGAACTTACGCTTGCCGACTTGGTAAACATAAGTCCCCGCGGCTGGTACATTTTTGCTGTCGTCGATTTTTTCGCCATCTTGTTTGGCACCGCCTTGCTTGATCATTCGCATCGCATCAGACGTTGAAGCCACTAAACCCGCCTCTTTGAGCAGGTTAGTGATAGCAATACCCGCTGCAAATTCAAATTCTGGCATCTCTTCTGGCATCGCACCTTTTTGGAAGCGGTTGATGAACTCTTGCTCAGCCGCATCCGCCTCTTCTTTAGAGTGAAAACGTGCAATGATCTCTTTCGCCAACAAGATTTTAAGATCGCGTGGATTCGTGCCATTTTCAACATCAGCTTTGAACTGTGCGACTTCTTCCAATGGACGGAAAGAAAGCAGCTCGTAGTAGCTCCACATTAATGTGTCAGAGATCGACATGATTTTGCCAAACATTTCACTTGGCGATTCACTGACACCAATGTAGTTGTGCGCTGATTTGGACATTTTTTTCTCGCCATCCAAACCAACAAGCAGTGGCATCATCAAGACAACTTGTGGTTTTTGACCATGTGCTTTTTGCAGTTCACGGCCCATCAGTAGGTTGAATTTTTGGTCAGTACCGCCAAGCTCAACATCTGTCTCCATCGCGACTGAATCATAACCCTGTAGGAGTGGATACATGAATTCATGAATGGCAATAGGCTGACCATTAGCGTAGCGCTTTTTGAAATCATCGCGCTCTAGCATGCGTGCCACTGTTTGGTTCGATGCAAGACGGATCATGCCTTCCGCGCCCAATAGAGACAACCATTCAGAGTTAAACTGAATTTTCGTTTTAGCCGGATCGAGGATCTTAAACACTTGTGTCTTATAGGTTTCAGCATTACGCAAAACATCGTCACGAGTGAGCGGTGGACGCGTGGTATTTTTACCGCTTGGGTCACCAACCATACCCGTGAAATCACCAATCAAAAAGGTGACTTCATGGCCCAAATCTTGAAATGCACGTAATTTATTGAGGATCACCGTATGTCCAAGATGGATATCTGGAGCCGTTGGATCAGCACCTAATTTAATGCGCAGTGGACGGTTTTCTTTCAGTTTCGCGATCAATTCATCTTCTGGGATTAGCTCTTCAACGCCGCGTTTAATTTCAGCTAAAGCCGCTTCAATACTCGCCATTCTTGTTCACTCCTACAGATTTGGCAAAATTTAATAGTTGAACATCTTACTTGAATAGCGATGCTTTTTGAAACCAGTTAGACTAACGAACCGGCTAATTTCTTTATAATTTACTAAACGAACCTAAATATGCTTTCAATTTTCGCTCGTCTCCCTTGGGTGCATCGAATCCTCATCGCCTTTTTAAGCGCACTCATGGTTTTCGCGCTGCTATTTCTGCCAAATCCTGAAGATCTCGCTCAGGATCCGAATCGTCTAGAAATTGGTCGCCATTATCCATTAACCATTAACGCAGAAGCACTCTCTCCGGGAATATCTATCTCGCCTTCGACCATGCTGCGTTGGGAAACTTATCAAGTTAAATCGGGTGAAAGTGCCGCCGTATTATTTCAGCGAATTGGGCTTTCGGCTCGCTTACTCTATCAACTCACGGCAACAAATCGTGATATTGACAGCCAGCTTTCACGACTTAAGCCAGGAGATGAGCTGCAATTTGGCTTTGATGAAAATAATGAACTTGTTCAACTCAATCGCATTATTAGCGCCTTTGAAACCTTTCGTATCACTAAATCGGGCGATGGCTTTGCTTCTGAGTTTGATAAAAAAGAGCTGATGTTCCAGTACAACTATGCCGAAGCGATCATTACTTCAAATTTTTGGAATGCGGGGATAAGCGCGGGTTTAACGGCAAACCAAATCATGGAGTTAGCGGGTATATTTGGTTGGGATGTGGATTTTGCGTTAGATATTCGTGAAGGTGACCAATTTAAGCTGCTATTCCAAGAAAAGGTGGTGGAAGGTGAGGTAATTGGCCGCGGAAATATCATTGCCGCCGCCTTTACCAACCAAGGTACGACGTTCACAGCAATATTGGACGATGCAACAGGCAATTACTATGACGAAAATGGCCGGGCCATGAAAAAGGCCTTTTTACGCTCGCCGATCGATTTTCGTCGCGTGACATCGAATTTCAATCCTGTGCGTCGCCACCCCGTCACAGGAAAAGTCACCGCACACAGAGGAACCGATTATGCCGCGCCAGTTGGTACCCCAATTTGGGCCGCCGGCGATGGTGTGGTTGAGAAATCAAGTTACAACCAATTTAATGGTAATTATGTGTTTATTCGTCACAGCAACACCTACATTACCAAATACCTACACTTACAACGACGTATGGTCAAAACGGGTCAACGAGTCAAGCAAGGACAAACGATTGGTACTTTAGGAGGGACTGGAAGAGTCACTGGCCCTCATCTCCACTATGAATTTTTGGTCAACGGTGTACACAAAAACCCAAGAACGGTCTCTTTACCGCAATCTAAATCCTTAACGGGCCAAGCAAAAACCACCTTTATCGCCAATGCTCAAATTAGGCTTGGGAAGCTAGAACGCTATAGCCAATTACTCTATGCCAATAAATAATAAGAAAAGGCCCACCAATAATGTGGGCCTCATTGTGTAAGATTGAGTAGATTACTCTTCGAGAGTAGGTGGTGGTTCCTTACGCCCCAACATCAACAAGCAAGGCGTCAGTACTAACGTTAAGACAGTGGCAAAAGCAAGGCCTCCCGCAACGGCCGTGGCGAGTTGTGACCACCATTGCGTGCTGGGAGCGCCAAACTCAATTTTCTGGTTAATCAAGTCGATGTTCATCTCCAGTACCATTGGCAATAACCCTAAAATAGTCGTCACTGTGGTCAATAAAACGGGCCTTAAACGCTGAACACCAGTGCGTAAGATGGCCTCTTGTTTTGACAAGCCTCTGCGTATCAGTTGGTTATAAGTATCTATCAATACGATATTGTTATTCACCACGATGCCTGCCAAGGCGATGACCCCAATACCTGACATAATAATGCCGAAAGGTTTTTGGAAAATCAGCAGGCCCGCAAATACTCCGACCGTTGAAAACAGTACTGCACTTAAAATGAGGAATGCTTGGTAAAAACTATTAAATTGCGTAACCAGAATTAACCCCATCACCACCAGCGCAATCAAAAATGCATTTTTTAGAAATTCTGAGGAATGTTCCTGCTCTTCATTTTGCCCTCGTAATTTAAACTCCACCCCATTAGGTAAATTCAGTTCCGACAATGCTTGAGTAACTTTCGGCAATTCAAGGGCCAGATTATACCCTTCCTTTAGATCCGCCATAATATCGATAACCCGTCGGCCATCAATCCGTTTGATCGTATCTTGTTTGTGATCCGGTTTTATCTGCGCAAAATTGGTTATCGGCACCAGACCTGCGGGTGTGTTGACCCGTAACTGATCAAATCGACCAATATCCCGCTTATCCTCTGGATAACGCACCAAAATATCGACCTCTTCGTTTGCATCATCAGGCAAGTAGTCACCAATTTTTAGTCCATTAGTCACAAATTGCACTGTGTTACCTACCAATGTCGCATCGGCTGAAAATCGAGAAGCATCATCACGTCGAATATCAATTCGCCAGTCAATTCCTTCTTTATTTGAGGTGTCACTGATATTAGTCAACGCGGGATTGTTATCAGCCCACTTTCTGACCATTTTAGCGGCCTCATTAAGATTTTCAGGAGTACGCGCCGACATTTCAATCACCAGATCATGCTCAACCGGTGGCCCTGCATCTGGAAATTTATACTCGATTTCCACCCCTGAAAACTGATCCGTGGTGCTTTTAAGCTCTTCAATAATCGCTTTGACGGTGCGGCGATATTGCCAATCAACAGGGGTAATTTGAATCTGGCCAATTTCATCCTCTCCCCCCGTTCGAGTATAGACGCTCTCAAATTCCTCATGGCCAAGCATCACCTGCTCAATTTCTTGCATTAAGGTGTCTTTTTCTTGGATGGAAAGATCGCCATAAGAACGAACTTTAACGGTGAAATAAGGCGGATCCACCTCAGGGAAGAATTCGGCACCGAGCCCTGCTTTGGCATAAGCAAAACCAATCACAATCGCGAGCACTATCGCACTGAACAGTATTTTAAGTGGGTGACGAATCGCAATGGCCAACGTGTGATAATAGAGCTTGGTGATGCCCGTCGCTTGGGCAAAATCACCTTCATGTAAAGCAATCATCCGTGCTTGACTGGCAGCCGAAGCATGTTGCGGTCGGCCAATTAAGCCTCCTAGCACAGGTACGAAAAGCAGTGCCATAATCAATGAAGCAGCCAGTGTAGCGATAAGCGTGAGAGGCAAGTATTTCATGAACTCACCCGTGATATCTGGCCAAAAAAGCAGAGGGGCAAAAGCGGCTAAAGTAGTAGCGGTTGATGCGGTAATCGGCCATGCCATCCGTTTTGCGGCATCTCGATACGCTTCTTTACGCGGCACACCTTCTTGCATGCGCCGATCAGCAAACTCAGTTACCACTATGGCTCCATCAACCAGCATGCCAACCGCCATAATTAATGCAAATAACACGACAATATTGACGGTTAGTCCAAACACCGACAAGACTAATAATCCGGTCAAAAATGAGCCTGGTATTGAGATACCAACCAGCAGCGCCGTCCTCATTCCCAAAATAGCGATAATCACGATCACGACTAAAATAATGGCCGACAGAATATTGTTTTGTAGATCGTTGAGCATGATTTCAACGTCTTTCGACTCATCCCACGTGTATTTCACCAACAAATTACTTGGCCAATCTTCCCGTTTTTGCGCCTCTCCCATTACCGTTTTTACCAGCTCAACGGTTTCGATGATATTTTCACCAGCACGCTTTTTAACGTCCAACACCACCGCCGATTTGCCATCTAAACGAGCAAAGCTTTCGGGGTCCCGAAATGCTCGTCTGACGGTCGCGATATCGCCAAAGGTGATTACTTGCTTACCATCAACCTTCACCGGAAGCTCTAACACATCTTTCAAGGATTCAAAAACAGAAGGAACCTTTACGGAAAAACGTCCGTAGCCCGTATCGACGAAACCCGCCGCAACGACTTTATTATTCAGTGCGATTAAGTTATAGATATCGCCTTGATCGAGTCCGTAACTTTCCATCAATAGGGGATCGACAATGATCTCAACAATATCTTCGCGATCGCCAGCGATATCAACTTCTAATACTTGTCGGTAGCTTTCTAATTTGTCTCTCAACTGCCTTGCAATTTGTACGATGGCTCGCTCTGGTAAAGTGCCATAAAGCACCACTGATAATACCGGTTGCTCTGATGCCAATGTTACTTCGTTCACGGTCGGCTCATCGCTGTCTGCTGGTAGCTTCGGCTCGGCCAAATTGACCGCATCTCTCACATCCGCCATCGCTTTATCAAGGTTAACGCCAACGTTAAATTCCAAAACTACAGAAGCATGCCCTTCGGAAGCATTCGACGTCATCTCTTTTACGCCTTCAATAGAGCGCATTTCTTGCTCTAGGGGCCGCACGATAAGGCGCTCAGCATCACTCGGTGATATGCCTTGATGACTTACGGAGACATAAATAATAGGAATAGTAATGTCAGGGCTCGATTCTTTAGGGATCGAAAAATAGGTCGCCACGCCAGCGATCAAGATAAAAATCAGCAGCGATAACATAGTGCGCGAGCGAGAGAGCGCCGCATCAATAATAGAAAACATGGCGCCCCCTACTGCACTGAGTGGTTAGGTTTCTTGACCGCAATCACTTGATCACCATCTCGAACAAAACCTTGCCCAACGGTGATAATATCCACCGTCTCCCCTAGCCCAGTTAGCCACACACCATCTTGCTCCGCTTTTACCAATTGAATGGGGATGAAGCGAACACGATCTTGCTGCAGAGTTTTAACACCTAAATTTCCTTGATCATCCAGCGCAAGCATGGCAGGCGTGATTTTCACCGCCAGTTGTGTTTCCAAACTCATCTCCACTTCAGCGCTCACACCCGCGGGGATCGTTTGATTGGGATTGTCTAATTCCACTTCGATAGCAAACGTGTTGGTGGTAGGTGATGAGACGCGAGAAATATAACGAACCTTGCCATCGATAATAGAACCATCGATAAAACGTACACGAGCGGTTTGGTTTTGTTTGATTTTTTGGATGTGTCGTTCGCTGACATCCGCTTCTATCACTAATTTACTGAGATCAATAAAGGTGACCATCGGGTCACCTACTCCGACAAAATCGCCTTTTTCTATCAAGATGTCTTCAACAATGCCATCGAAGGGAGCCACAACTGATGTATTACGTAAAGCCAATTGAGCACGACTTTGCACAGCGCTGGCTTCCGCCAAAGCGGCTTGCGCCGAAGCAAAGGCCACTTCGCCTTGTAAGCCTCGATTTTTTAACGACTCAGCGGCACTGAATTCTTTTTGTTTGAGTTTGAACAAGGCTTGCGCACTCTCTAATTGAGCTGCTAGATCAGCTTGATCGATTAAGACGATCTGTTGTCCTTTATTGACAGGCTGTCCTTTTGCTATCGATATCTGAGTAATTTTTCCTGCGATTTCAGCACCAATTTTAGCTTGACGATTAGGTGCGGTCCGACCGTAAAGATCGATATGCTTATCGGTCGATTCAGCCTCAAAAGATTGGTAAATAACTTTCGCAAGAGGAATGGTGTCATTGGCAGTTTGCCGGGGCTCTTCCGCTTTCAATGCCCCAAAACCTAACCAAAAACAGAGAAGTAGGATAAAAATCGTCGAGAGTAGCCAAGGTCGTTGCGAAAAAAAGCGGCCAATAGATGAACGGCTGATTTTGGTATCAGGCATAAATAATCCTTTATTATGTTCTTGCCTTCTTAAGGTTAAGGCAAAGCCCTACATTACATCCAAATACGTAGGGCTATTAAGCTTAATTAGCTACAGTAGATTAATTGTGCATCGAACCTTTTTTAGTTAAACACTAAATGATGCACCACAACCGCATGTTGTTGTTGCATTAGGATTGTTGACAAAAAAACGAGAGCCTTCTAGGCCTTCTGTGTAATCGACAATGCCACCTATCAAATATTGTAAGCTCATCGGGTCAACCACTAATGTCACGCCACTATTAACGATTGTTGTATCGCCATCGTTTACATTTTCATCAAAGGTAAACCCATATTGAAAACCGCTACAACCACCACCAGTAATATAAACGCGCAGTTTTAGCGCTGGATTCTCTTCTTCAGCAATCAACATTTTTACGCGTTGTGCTGCAGTATCAGAAAATGACAATGGTACATTTACTTCACTCACGATGGCCTCTCTCACTCGTGTTAATACCTGTCAGACTTATTATGCTTAACTTATGCCTGTAAAGGTGATTCTTTTTTAATAATGCAATGATTATCTAATACCTGACCTATTCGTTCAAGTATTCACCGTCACTTAAGCTAAAACTCCAACTATCGAGGCATTATGCACTGAAAAAACACTCACTGTCGCGTGAGTTGTACACTATACGGCGCTTATTTGGCTGTGAATGGGCTCAGAAAATGAGTGAAAAAAAGTGTCTTTGGTGAGTTTGGGTATACAATGCGACACCAACTGGTCCGAACAAGCAGAAGAGGATAAATCCATGACCAAATCAGCAGAGCTTTATCAAAAGGCACAACGTGCAATCCCCGGTGGAGTTAACTCTCCTGTACGTGCTTTTAACGGAGTTGGTGGCTCGCCGATTTTTATCGACCGCGCAGACGGCCCGTTGATTTTTGATGCTGATGGCAAAGCTTATATTGATTATGTCGGCTCTTGGGGGCCAATGATACTAGGCCACAACCATGCGGTCATTCGTGAAGCCGTGATAGGCGCAGCGCAGCGCGGTCTCAGTTTTGGTGCGCCGACCGAGATGGAAATCGATATGGCAGAATTAGTTTCTGAGCTGGTTCCATCAATGGAACAGTTGCGTATGGTCAGTTCCGGTACCGAAGCGACGATGAGCGCCATTCGTTTAGCTCGTGGATTCACTGGGCGCGATAAAATTTTAAAATTTGAAGGCTGCTATCACGGTCATGCGGACAGTTTGCTAGTAAAAGCAGGCTCTGGCGCCTTAACATTAGGCCAACCAAGCTCTCCTGGTGTGCCTGCTGATTTTGCTAAACATACACTGACCGCCACTTTTAATGATTTAGAATCTGTACGTGAATTGTTCGCGGCCAATAAAGACCAAATAGCCTGCATTATCGTCGAACCAGTCGCGGGCAACATGAACTGCATTCCACCAGTAGAAGGGTTCCATGAAGGCTTACGTGAGATTTGTGACCAAGAAGGCGCTCTGCTGATCTTTGATGAAGTAATGACAGGTTTTCGTGTTGCACTAGGTGGTGCACAGGCTTACTACAACATCAAACCAGACTTAACAACGCTAGGGAAAGTGATCGGCGGTGGTATGCCTGTTGGCGCTTTTGGTGGACGCCGTGATGTGATGCAATACATCGCTCCAACGGGCCCGGTGTACCAAGCTGGTACGCTATCAGGTAACCCTGTGGCTATGGCTGCGGGTTATGCCTGCTTGACGCTTCTAAAAGAAGAAGGCAATGAAAAACGTCTCGCGGCCAAAACAAAGCAATTGGCTGATGGATTCAAAGAACTCGCAGACAAACACGGTATTCCTTTGCTGGTCAGCCAAGTTGGTGGCATGTTCGGCTTCTTTTTTACCGATCAAGAACGCGTCACCTGTTATGAAGAAGTCGCAAAATGTGATGTTGAACGTTTCAAGCGCTTCTTCCATTTGATGCTCGATCATGGTGTCTATTTAGCGCCTTCAGCTTTTGAAGCAAGTTTTACCTCTTTGGCGCATGGTTCCAAAGAAATTGAAGCGACATTAGAAGCGGCCGATCGCTGCTTTGCGATGATGGCAGCTCAAGCGGAATAAGCACCATTAGGCAGACTCATCATAATTATAAAGGGCTGTAGATCAGCCCTTTATTCATTTCAGACTCAATAAGCAAGCTATCATTGCCAGTAATAAATCACTAAAACGACCAACGCCATCATGCTGATGGCAAACCACGGTAGCTTCAACTTTTTTTTATGCTGGTTTTGACACCCTTTTTCATTATCACAACATCCCATCTCATCAGTTCCTCATTGATAACACGCTGATTTGCAGTCATTATAACCCTATTACTTTACAAGGTTGGATTAACAACGTGTCAGAAAAAGTGAAAATCACCTCTAGCCACTGGGTGCTCATTGCGGCACTTGTCGCTGCGGCTATTGCTTGTTATCTGTTGATTGCACCTTATATCAACTCGATTGTCATGGCTTTCATCATCTCGTTATTGATGTTTCCCATTCATGAGTGGCTCGAACGAAAAATCCCCAAATACAAAAATACCGCCTCGTTTCTCTCGTGTATTATTTTGACGTTTATTATTGTGATTCCACTGCTGTTTGTCTTTGCTGCTATTGTGCAGCAAGGGTCGGTATTTTCTCAGAACATGTACCAATGGGTCACTCATGGTGGCATTCAAACCGCCTTTGCTCATCCTTGGATTGTCAAAGGACTCGCCATTGCGAATCAATATTTGCCCTTTGATGAAATTCAGCCACAACAAATCGCACAAAAAGTGGGGCAATTTGCCAGTTCATTTGGCACCAACTTGGTCAGTATTAGCGCAAAAGTGCTGGGTGATGCGACCAGTTTTTTGATGGATTTCTTCTTAATGCTGTTCGTGTTGTTTTTCCTACTCCGTGATCACGATAAGCTCATCAGCGCTCTTAGGCACATCTTGCCGTTGTCGCGTAGTCAAGAAGACAGGTTGCTCTGCGAAATTGAGCAAGTCTCCAAATCGGCTGTCATGGGGTCATTTTTAACCGCAATAGCGCAAGGCTTTGCGGGTGGGTTTGGTATGTGGCTCGCCGGTTTCCCTGGATTATTTTGGGGCACCATGATGGGGTTTGCTTCGTTTATTCCGGTTGTCGGTACTGCTCTGATATGGATTCCAGCCACTATTTATCTCTTTCTAACCGGAGATAGCACATGGGGCATATTCTTGGCCCTCTGGAGCGTTATCGTTGTTGGCTCAATTGATAATTTATTGCGGCCCTTTTTAATGCAAGGGAGCGCGGGCATGAACACCTTAATGATCTTCTTTTCTCTGCTCGGTGGTATTCAGCTGTTTGGCCTGATTGGGTTAATTTACGGCCCACTCATTTTTGCCATCACTATGGTGCTGTTTAATATTTATGAGGAAGAGTTTAAAGGTTTTCTCAATCAACAAGATAATAGCTAACTTTTGACTTACTGACGATCAAGCTAGAAGCAAGGGGCAGACTGTGCGAGAATCTGCCCCTCTTTTTTAGCGCAGAGCCCACTATGTCCAGTTACACCGCACCAAGTCAAATTGCCCAGCGTCAGCTTGCTTATTTCGAAGGAAAACATCTTTTAGTGGCTGGAGAAGCGGAGGATTTATTTCCTGTAGAGTTAGCTAATCATTGTCGCTCTGTTTCGGTGTTCACCACTCATTATGGTTACTACCGCCAACTCGAATCCTATTCACAAATTACATGTCATTTTGGCGCTCAATTTGAGCAAAAAACCGATGCTGACATGATTCTGCTTTACTGGCCCAAAGCGAAGCAGGAAGCTGAATATCTACTTGCGATGCTGTTGGCCAAACTGGGCAAAGAGACTGAGATTGTGGTCGTGGGTGAAAACCGCTCGGGCATAAAAAGCATTGAAAAAATGTTTGCAGCTTATGGGGTGGTTAAAAAGTATGATTCAGCTCGACGCTGTTCGTTCTATTGGGGGCAATGCACTCAGCAGCCACCAAGCTTCCAAATTGCAGACTGGTTCAAAACTTATCAGGTGCAGTATCAGCAACACGCACTGATTGTAAAAAGTTTACCTGGCGTATTTAGTCATGGCGAATTTGACCTCGGCAGCCAACTGTTACTCGATACACTGCCTAAACTAAGAGGTAAAGTTCTCGACTTTGGTTGTGGTGCTGGTGTACTGGGTACAGTAATGGCCACATTAAACCCAGATATCGAGATTGAACTGTGCGATATCAGCGCGCTTGCGATTGAATCAACCAAAGCAACCTTGATAGCAAATAACATATCAGGGAATGTATTTGCCTCTGATGTCTACTCAGATACCGCTAAAGATTATCAATTTATCGTCTCAAACCCCCCTTTCCACTCCGGATTAGAGACCAGCTATAGTGCGACAGAAGCCTTACTGGCTAACGCACCAAGCCATCAAACCGTGAAAGGCGAACTTTTTATTGTGGCCAACAGTTTTCTTAAATATACCCCGCTAATTGAACAGGCTTATGGTCATTGCGAGGTGTTAAATAAGACTAACAAATTCATCATTTACCACGCAAAAAAAACATTACAAAAGTCGCAACAATAAGTGTAGTCCACTCTCAATTGGTCACTAAACTGGATGATTTTTACGAATTTTGCGTTAGTGACCACGCTTTCCACAGGACTTACTTGTCAAAGTAAAAAAACTCGTTAATTTCGTCACTTTAGGTTTTCTTTGTTTTTTTTATTCACTTTAACGACTACCTCATACCGTTAAAGCCTCACGGAAAGTAATGCCTTTTTCTATGTTTAGGTTCTCTCGTAAGCAAAAATTTAAGCGCCTGCAAAATACTCTTATGCTGGCTTTTCTCGTTTTGAGCATCACGCCTTTAACTGTGACTGCCATTTTTTTTCTGCAATCACACACTAAAGATCTTCAAGAACAAAGCACGTCTCACTTATTGTCAGTCAGAGACACTAAGCAACAGCAAGTTCTCGATTACCTCACGGCCAAAGAATCAGAAGTGATGGGGTTTGTCCGTTCAGAGTTAGCTTATGCTAGTGGAGGGCGCTTTTACGGCTTAGTCAATGCGTTCCAAAGACTTGGTCTGGATATTGTTCAAGCTCGTGAGCATGCCCAGCAGCGTTATATTCCTGGCTCTGGTGATCAGATAAAAACGTCAATATTGCCACAATCGAGCAGCTATGTAGGCAGTGAACGGTATCGCCTACTGCACAAACGCTATCATTGGGCGTATTTAGAACTGCTTAAACGTTCTGATTTTGACGATATTTTACTGGTGGATCTCGATGGTGATGTCGTTTATTCCGTTTATAAGCACGACAACTATGGGACGAATTTACTGACCGGAAAATACAAAGATAGCAATCTGGGTAAAACATTCCGCCAGTTAGAGCAGCAAGTTGGCGAACAACGAAAAATCAATGAAGAATATACACCAGTCATTATTTCTGATTTTTCACAACAAGAAGGGCAATCAGTTGCTTGGCTTGGCGCGCCCATTATTCAACAGGGCTACCTGCACAGCTACGCCATGTTCCGCCTACCAAACAATGGCATCACAAAGCTCGTTGCTGACACCAATGCGACATCGCAAATAAGGACTTTACTCGTCGGGCAAGATCATCATTCTCGAATACTCTCTTACACGCAGCAAGAAATCGAGACTAGTCAAAAAGTGATCAATCTTGCACTTTCTGGGTTGAGTGCCGTTGGTACTTACACCAATACATTGAATGAGAAAACCATTGCCGCCTATGCACCTGTTGCAAATAAAAATATCAACTGGGCCTTGGTCGTAGAGATACCAGAAAAAGAGGCTTATGCGCGAGTTCATCAGCTTGAGAAGTTATTTATTTTCGCCATGCTAACCGCGATTATTTTAGTCGTCATCGCTTCACATTATCTCTCTAATTTTATTACCTCTCCCCTACTGAAGCTCACTTGGGCGGCAGAAAAAGTCTCAGCTGGGGATTTAGATGAAAATGTTATCAATACCGATCGTAAAGATGAGATTGGTCGACTCGCAGTGAGTTTTGAGCGTATGCAGCGTTCAATCCGAGAAAAAATGCAGCTGATTAAAGCGCAAAATAAAGAGCTCGAAAGCAACATTCAATTAATCCGCAAACAGAACGATGAGTTGCATCTCGCTAACAAACTAAAAGATGAATTCCTAGCCACAACGTCACATGAATTAAGAACACCGCTGCACGGTATGGTCGGTATTGCAGAAGCACTGATCTCTGGGTCAAGTGGAACTATCACCGCCGATCATCGTTATCAATTGGGCATAATCATCAGCAGTGGACAACGGCTGACAAACTTGGTCGATGACTTACTCGATTATCATAAGATGCGCTATGGCAGCTTGGATATCAAACAGTGTGCTGTTGATCTATCCGGTGCAACACGCTTAGTGTTAGAGCTGTCTAACCATCTACTCAACAAAAAGCCCATTCGCGTAATAAACCAAATCCCTGATGAATGCATTTGGGTCTCTGCCGATCCACAACGATTAGAGCAAGTGCTTTATAACCTTGTAGGAAACGCCATTAAATATACGACTGAAGGGAAAATTGTCATTTCAGCCAATGTGGTTGATGACAAGATTCGTGTCCAAGTTGTCGATACGGGGCAAGGCATTCCTGCTGAACAACTTGAACACATCTTCGAACCACTGATTCAAGCAGGGCAAGATGCCAGTCGTTATCGACAAGGCGCAGGCTTGGGTCTTTCGATCAGCCGTCAATTGATCGAATTAATGCAAGGAACGCTTTATGTCAGTAGCCAACCTATGGTCGGTACGACATTCAGCTTTACCTTGCCATTAGCATCAAAAGCGGAAATTGAGTCAACAAGCTATATGGAAGCTGGCCACTTCCAATCTCCGACCATTTCAGACATTGAACTGCCTGAAATGCATTCACTACCTGAAAATAAAGAAGGCCCAGTACTACTGATAGCAGATGATGAACCCGTCAATCTGCGTGTCCTAGACAGCTTCCTACGTTTAGAAGGCTATCAAGTCCGCACCGCTAAAGATGGCAATGAAGTCATTAGCGCGGTCGAAAAAGAAAAACCGGAACTTCTACTGCTCGACATTATGATGCCAGGATTAAGCGGCTACCAAGTCTGTGAAAAGTTAAGAGAAACATACGATCATGCCGAGCTACCTATCATTATGTTGACGGCATTAAATCAAACTGACGATAGAGTTCGTGGTTTTGCAGCGGGAGCGAACGATTACTTATCGAAACCTTTTAATAAGCAAGAGCTCGCTGCACGTATTACGGCGCATTTAACGGCCAGCAAAGCTGAACAAAGACGTATTGAGAACAACCAACTGCAACAAGAGCTGAAGCATAGAGCAATGGTAGAGGCCAGTTTATTGGAAACCCAAGGCCGTCTACTAGAGCAGCTTGAATCCGCTCCTGAGGCCATTATTTGCATTCGAGACGATCATAAAATCCGCTTTGCGAACGAAGCGGCGGCTCGGTTATTTAAGCGCAGCCAAGAACAACTAAAGCGCTCAAATGCGGAAGAACTCATCGCTCCCAAATACTTAGTCGTCGAGCAAGAGCATTACTGCGGTAATATCGATATCTATGTCGAAGATACACGTCAACATATGTCTGCTGATGTGTTACGACTACCGGATGGCTCTGGGTTGCAGGCTATGTACATCTTTAACGTGGGTGGAAACATCAATGCAGCGCGCATCAATAACCTTGAAACCGCTATTGAAGCGCTATCCAGTTACGCATTTGAAGGCGATAAAGAAAAACTGCAGCAGCTCAAAGAACTCGGTGGCGAGTTCACTCGTATCGCCGACAAAGTATCGGGAGAGAGTCAATCTAAGCAAGATTTAATGCGCGAAGTACTGGTTGAAGCAATGACCAGTGCTTTAGATTACTGGGAACGGGTCAGTAACCAAAGCAAGTTTACCTTTGCAGAGCAGAGTGGGCTATGGCGAGTGTATCTCGATAGAAGCACATTACAGACTCGGACACTAGACAAGTACTTACGTATCGAGACACTGCCTAAAACACCTCGCTGGCGTACCGTTCTTAATTCGTTAGATTACATTCTTGATCATTGTCAGGAGCACGGCCCTGAACGCTCTCACATCGAAGCGCAGCGCGATAAATTGCAAAAGCTACTGACCTCATCACTCTAAGTACATCAACACCATTAAGCCTGCACTCTGCAGGCTTTTTTATCACTATATTTGCATGACCATCAACGGAACAACTACCCCATTGATGCATCCAGAGTGATGACTAGTTAAATTTAATCAATGTTAACCTCAAGCATCCATTACTCTGCTGCGCCTTATTCACTGCGTATTACAAACCTTACTTCTCAATAGAAAAAAAGAGGCAAAATGATGATAAAAATTGGAAGTAAAAACTGATTTCTAGGCAATTTCACCAGCAGATTTTCAATTGAAGATGAATAAAGATCCAGATTGCGAACCGAATCACAACAATTCGGCAGAATTAATTTAAGTAAAAAAATTAACGATAAAACTATAAGTGAGCAAGATCTCATGATACAAAAAAAACAAAAAAACATTAAAAATAAAGGCACAAAAAGATAGCGAGCGCTTACAACCATAAGTTAATCGAATTGAGTATGAGAGGCAGATCACTGACCTAAATGAGAGTAAAAATCAAACCAAAGATGGTAAATTGACGTTTATAACGGTCACTTTCTACAAATTGACGTTTTTAACGGGAATTCAAATTGATAATTTTCTCTCCAAGGTGTCTTCTTACTCCTGCCAAAGGTCTACAGGCCACTCATGTTGACCAACTCCTCCGGTTTGTTAACACGCAATGAGGTAGGCCTTGGAGAGTGTTTATCAATTGATGACATTCATATCCATTAGTGAAATGAAAGCAAATAGTAAGGAACAGCTATGCTTGCCAATATTAAAAAAACAGCGCTAGCCGCTGCAGTAATCGCCGCCGCAGCGAGCCTTTCAGCTCCAGCAGCCGCACGCAGTGAGCTAACGATCGTACCTGATTTCTACCCTACAATGGTACGTAACTTTAACCCGTATCTAGCAACAAACCTACGTACGACCACTGATTTCATCTATGAACCACTGGTGATATTCAACGAAATGCATGGTAATACACCCGTTATGCGTTTGGCTGAAGGCTTTAAAATGTCTGATGACCTAATGAGTGTTACTTTTGATATCCGTAAAGGTGTTAAATGGTCAGATGGTCAAGCATTTACAGCGGATGATGTCGTGTTCTCTTATGGCTTATTGAAAAATAAACCTGAACTCGACCAACGCGGTATCAACAAGTGGGTAACGAGCGTAGAAAAACTGAACGACTACCAAATCCGTTTCCGTTTAAGTGAAGCTAACTCAAACGTACCTTATGAAATCTCGTTAGTTCCTATCGTTGCTGAGCATGTATGGAAAGATGTGAAAGATCCAGCGACTTTCACCAACGAGAACCCTGTAGGTACTGGTCCGTTTACTGAAATCGACACCTTCACTCCACAGCTATACATCCAATGTCGTAACCCGAATTACTGGGATGCTGCAAACCTTGAGGTTGACTGTTTGCGTGTACCTCAAATTGCAAACAATGACCAATTGCTAGGTAAAATTGTTAACTCTGAACTCGATTGGACCTCTTCATTCGTTCCGGATATTGACCGTACTTATGCCGCTGCAAGCCCTAGCCACCACTACTGGTATCCGCCATCAGGCACACAAGCATTTATGGTTAACTTCAAAAACCCAGATGCAGTAAAAAATGAAGCGCTAAGCAACGTTGATTTCCGTCGCGCATTCTCTATGGCTCTTGACCGTCAAACTATTATCGATATCGCTTTCTATGGCGGCGGTACCGTTAATGACTTCGCTTCAGGCTTAGGTTATGCATTCCAAGCTTGGTCTGATGAAAACATCCACAATAAGTACAAAGGCTACAACACGTACAACGTTGAAGGCGCGAAAAAACTGCTTGCTAAAGCGGGCTTCAAAGACGTGAACAAAGACGGTTTTGTTGATACTCCATCAGGTAAATCTTTTGAGCTACTTGTTCAATCACCAAATGGCTGGACTGACTTCAACAACACAGTACAACTTGCCGTTGAACAGCTTGCCGAAGTAGGCATCAAAGCACGTGCTCGTACTCCAGAGTTTGCGGTTTATAACCAAGCAATGCTTGAAGGTACTTATGACGTCGCTTACACCAACTACTTCCACGGTGCGGATCCACATCTATACTGGAACAGTGCATACAACTCTGCACTACAGAAAGGTGAAGGTATGCCTCGTTTTGCTATGCACTTCTACAAAAACGACAAGCTAGATACTTTGCTAGACAGCTTCTACAAAACAGCGGATAAAAATGAGCAGCTAGAAATCGCTCACGGAATTCAGAAAATCATTGCTGAAAACCAAGTGACCATCCCTGTAATGTCAGGTGCTTACATGTACCAATACAACACAGCACGCTTTAGCGGCTGGTGGAACGAAGAAAATCCTAAGGGTCGTCCAAACATTTGGGCTGGTATCCCTGAGCGTCTATTACACGTACTGGACCTAAAACCAGTTAAGTAAGTAGAAGTTCATTCCTTGCGGCGTACTTCGTGCGCCGCTAAATAAAATCCCCTAAATACCTAGCAAATGTATAACGCTCGTCGTTAGGGGATTTTTCGCTCTAAATTTCGCTAGGAGCGACCTGAAACCAGGTACAGGATAAAACTGGGTGAGTAAGGTGTGAGTTATGGGTTATTTTTTAAGACGTTTGTCATTTTATTTTATCGCGTTGCTGGTTGCAGCAACATTGAACTTCATTATTCCGCGAGCCATGCCTGGAGACCCAGTGACCATGATGTTCGCAAACGCAACAACGCAAGTAACGCCAGAACGAATCGAAGCGATGAAACAGCTTCTCGGTTTCGTTGATGGTCCGTTACCCGTACAGTATTTGACCTATTTAAAAAGCATTCTAAGTTGGGAATTAGGCACGTCGATTAAGTTCTATCCGTTAAGTGTCAATGAATTACTGGGTAGTGCATTTGGTTGGTCGTTATTTCTAGCGGGTACTGCGGTTGTGATCTCGTTCTCAATCGGTTCTCTACTGGGCATTTTTGCCGCATGGAAACGAGGCAGTCGTTACGATACGTTTATTACCCCAGGGATGTTGGTTATACAAGCCGTTCCGCAAGTGGTTATTGCGATGATCGCTATGTTTACTTTTGCTATCGGCTTGCAATGGTTCCCTACGGGCTATGCCTACACTGCTGGTACGATGCCAGATTGGACAAGTTGGACATTCATTAAAGATGTGGCCTACCACGCTTTCTTGCCTCTTGTCTGTGCGTCTCTAGTACAAATCGGTGGGTTTCTCGTCAACATGCGTAACAACATGATTAACCTGCTCGCTGAAGACTACATCACGATGGCGAAAGGGAAAGGGCTCAGCGAAAACCGTGTGGTTTTCCAGTACGCCGCTCGTAATGCTTTATTGCCAAGTGTCACCGCTCTATCAATGTCTTTGGGTATGGCTATCGGTGGTCAGCTCATCATTGAAATTATCTTTAACTATCCTGGCCTTGGTACCGTTTTATTTAATGCGATCAACGCTCGTGATTACCAAGTTCTGCAAGGGCAGCTACTGATTATGACGCTCTTTATGCTGTTCTTTAACCTGTTGGCGGACATGCTTTATGTCGTACTAGACCCTCGCCTACGCAAGGGAGGTAAATAATCATGAAAGATCTCATTAAACTCATTCGCGGCAATACCGTTGCCATGGTCGGTGTCATTATTTTGGGCCTATTTTTATTCATCGCCCTTGCTGCGCCACTGATCACCAAACATGCGCCAGATAAACGTACCGGAAATCCACACGAGTACCCATCGTTCGTCGTCAAAGCCGCTAAAGCAGATCCGAATGGCTGGATTGCTGAAAACTTGGCAACTGACCGCCGTACCTTACTCCTCTCAAAAGGTGAAGACCATGTGCTAGGCACCTCTCGTATGGGACGCGATGTTTGGTCACAAGTGGTGTATGGCGCACGAGTCTCACTCGCCGTGGGTTTTGGCGCAGGAATGACCGTCTGTTTTCTTGCGACTGTGATTGGTGTTTCTGCCGGTTACTTTGGCGGTAAGGTCGATGACATTCTAACCGCCGCTATGAATATCATGCTGGTGATACCGCAATATCCTCTTTTATTCGTGGTCGCGGCATTTATTGGAGAGGCCGGCCCATTAACCATTGCACTCATCATTGGCTGCACCTCCTGGGCTTGGGGCGCTAGGGTCGTACGCTCACAAACCCTCGCACTGCGTGAAAAAGAATTTGTCAGAGCGGCGGAAGTCTTGGGTGAATCATCATGGCGCATCATTTTCGTTGAGATTCTACCTAACCTCATCTCCATCGTTGGCGCTAGCTTCATCGGTTCAGTGATGTACGCCATCATGATGGAAGCCACCATCTCCTTCCTTGGTCTTGGCGATCCAAACACTATCAGTTGGGGCATCATGTTGTACAACGTTCAAACGTCCTCTTCTATGCTGATTGGCGCTTGGTGGGAACTGCTTGCTCCTTGTATTGCTTTGACTCTGCTCGTTACTGGTTTGGCTTTACTGAACTTTGCGGTCGATGAAATTGCCAACCCACAACTGCGTTCACACAAAGGAATGAAGCGTTGGAAAAAACTCGCAGAGCAAGACAAGAAAGAGCGTCAGCCTGACCTGCCACCACAAAATGCACTTTGGAGCGGAGATAAATAATCATGACAAACCCACTTATTTCAATCCGTAACCTATGCGTTGACTACATCACCGACGCCGGTGATGTTCGAGCATGCAGCAACGTCAGTTTTGACATCGCACCTGGCGAAGTATTTGGTCTTGCTGGTGAATCTGGCTGTGGTAAATCAACCATCGCATTTTCACTGATGCGTCTGCATAAGCCGCCCGCGTTTATCACTGGTGGAGAAGTGATTTTTAATGGTGAAAATATCATTAAATACAGCGATGAACGCATGCAATCCTTTCGCTGGAGCCAAATGTCGATGGTGTTTCAAAGTGCGATGAACGCTTTGAACCCAGTATTGACGATGGAAGAACAATTTTGTGACGTGATCATGCGCCATACCAACATGACTCGTGAACAAGCTAAACGCCGCGCTGAAGGTTTGTTAGAAATTGTCGATATTCACCCAAGTCGCTTAAACGATTACCCACACCAATTCTCAGGGGGTATGCGTCAGCGCTTGGTGATTGCAATTGCTCTCGCGCTCAATCCTAAAATGATCATTATGGATGAGCCGACTACGGCACTTGATGTGGTTGTCCAACGTGAAATATTGCAAAAAATCTATGCGCTGAAAGAAGAGTTTGGCTTCTCTATCTTGTTCATCACCCATGATTTGTCGTTGATGGTCGAGTTCTCCGATCGAATTGGCATCATGTATTCCGGTGAATTAATTGAAGTGGCTCCTTCTAAACAGATTCTGGAAAGCCCTTTCCACCCTTACACCAAAGGGCTGGGTAGTTCTTTCCCTCCACTGACAGGCCCTAAAACGAAGTTAACTGGAATACCAGGTAACCCGTTGAACTTATTGGATATACCTCAAGGTTGTCGTTTCCAAGCTCGTTGCGATCGCGTACATGAAGCTTGCACCAAAATTCCAACGAGTTTGCGCCAAATAGAGCTTGGACGCTTCTCCAGTTGCCACCTTTACGGTGACCCAATTGCTCAAGTGAAACTGTAGAGCACAAGCTGTATTACAAAAATTTCTGGAGACAATTATGAGCAAAAATTTCGGTGAATTACTGGTTGAGGGGAAAAATCTAGTTAAAGATTTTCCAATCAACAGTAACACCCTAAAACAACCTATGATGCGAGCGATCAACGACGTATCGTTCAAAATGTTCAAAAGCCGCGGCTTGGCTGTCGTGGGTGAATCAGGCTCTGGCAAATCAACAACCGCTAAAATGATTGCCAAAATGTACGCCCCAACATCCGGTGTAATTGAATACAAAGGACGCGATATTTTAGACATCACTTCACGCAGTGACCTGATGCACTATCGCGAAGGCGTCCAGATGGTATGGCAAGATCCGTTTGGCTCACTCAACCCAACTCATACCATTTTTCATCATATTGCTCGTCCACTGCTTATCCATAAAAAAGTGACGTCAGGTAATAAGAGAGAGTTAGAAGAACGCGTTCACGATTTACTGGAACAAGTCGGCCTTATTCCACCAAAAGAAACAGCCGCGAAATATCCGCACCAGTTGTCTGGTGGACAGCGCCAACGTGTCAACTTAGCGCGTAATATCGCGGTTGGTGCCGAAGTGGTACTGGCTGATGAACCAACCTCCATGTTGGATGTGTCGATTCGTGCGGGTGTTCTCAACCTGATGGAAGAGATGAAGTTTGAAAAGCAGATGTCGCTGCTTTATATCACGCACGACATCGCCACCGCACGCTACATCGCCGAAGACTTAGCCGTCATGTACGTCGGACATATGGTGGAATGGGGCGATACCGAAGAGATCATTCACGATCCTCAGCACCCATATACTCAACTATTGGTTTCCGCAGTACCCGATCCTAGTAAATCGATACACGAGAAGCTCAAAGGGAACAAAGGCGAAATTCCACTTTGGACTCCAGTATCAACAGGCTGCCCTTTTGCTGGTCGATGCATGCAGGCAAGTGACAAATGTCGTGAACAACTTCCAGCGGTGACTCAGTTGTCTGATAACCACTTTGTTCGTTGTTACTTATTTGAATAATCACTAACGCACACCTTAAGCGATTGAAGCCGCTGACATAACCTCATCGGCTTCAATACATTAGGTAAACCTATAAAACAAAGTCAGCACATGCCTCAACTGGTTAAGTGCTGGCGAGAAATCAAAGATCTGGCTTGGAGATGTTTAATGCTGCTACTGATTAACCATATTGGTTATGAGCCACAAGGGCCAAAACAGGCGATACTAATGAGTAACACGCTCCGTGTTTCTTCCGATATCGCCCTGCTTGTTTGTGCAAACAGCCATCAAACGGTGTCGACTTTCGTTGTTGAACCACAAGCTAAAGTCGCACATTGGCATTTAGGTAGCTTTTATACGATCGACTTTTCTCAATACACCACTTCAGGGCAGTATTACCTGCGTTTTGAAAATACCCACTCCCCTATTTTTGAAATTGGTGAAGGGATACTGATGAAAAAAACGTTTTCTGATGTATTGCACTACTTCAAATCACAACGTTGTGGTGGCATTTTCGACCAGCAAGATAAGCTCGTACCACTGCTTGGTACATCAACCACTGCCGATGTACACGGTGGCTGGTACGACGCTTCCGGTGACGTCAGTAAGTATCTGAGTCACCTTTCTTACGCCAACTATTTAAACCCTCAACAAACCCCAATGGTGGTTTGGAATATGCTAAAGGGATTGGCACAACTAGAACACCACTCGAGTTTTGCTGCATTTTCTCGCACTCGCCTTAAGGAAGAGGCGTTATTTGGTGCTGATTTTCTGATCCGCATGCAAAACTCCGAGGGGTTCTTTTATACAACGGTCTTTGACAAATGGAGCAAGGACATTAAGCAGCGAGAGATCTGCGCCTATGCCACTCAATCTGGCCACAAGTCTGACGATTATCAAGCCGGATTTCGTCAAGGGGGAGGCATTGCGATTGCCGCTCTTGCGGTGGCAGCACGTTTAGATGTTCACGGTGATTTCACCTCAGAACACTATTTAACAGCGGCGGAGCATGGTTACTGGCATTTAAAAGAAAATAACACGCGCTATCTCGACGATGGTCAAGAGAACATCATTGATGCCTATTGCGCTCTGCTTGCATCGGTTGAACTCTACCGCTCAACTCATCAAGCAAATTATCTGGTTGAGTGTCGTCTTTGGGCACAAAGGTTATGCGCTTATCAACACAGCGACGCTAACATCGCTCATTATTGGGCAGCCAATAGTGATGCCACTCGTCCTTATTATCACGCCGCCGAAGCTGGACTACCAGTGATTGCACTGTGCGAATATCTCGAGATTGAAACAGAAGAACACCGCAAACAATCGGTCGTTCAAGTGATTGAGAATGCTTGCCGCTTTGAGCTCACTATCACTCATCAAGTCAGTAACCCATTTGGCTACCCACGCCAATATGTAAAACCTGTGAATGGCGACAAACGCTGCGCATTTTTTGTCGCTCACGACAATGAATCCGGCTACTGGTGGCAAGGCGAAAATGCGCGTTTAGGATCGCTCGCGTGTATGGCTTATCGCGCCCAAGCCTTCGTCAACGCAGATCTGCATGCCCCTTTAACCACCTTTGCACAAAATGCATTGAACTGGATTATCGGATTAAATCCATACGATATGTGCATGCTCGATGGGCACGGTCGCAACAATCCAGACTACCTACCCCATTTGGGCTTTTTTAACGCCAAAGGGGGAGTGTGTAATGGCATTACAGGCGGTTTTGAAGATGAAGAAGATATCGCTTTTAACCCAGCGAAACAGAAGGATGACATGCTGCAAAACTGGCGTTGGGCTGAGCAATGGATTCCTCATGGTGCTTGGTATCTGCTGGCCATCACAACCCAGTTTTGCCACTTCTCAACACCAGACTTAGAGAGGCAATCATGACCTTTTATTATGTCGGTATTGATGGAGGCGGCACATCATGTCGCGCACGCATCCGCAACGAGCAAGGCGCGCTGTTAGGTGAAGCGAAAAGCGGTAGCGCCAATATTTTATTGGGTGTGGAACTTGCCATGCAGACGATCATTGATGCAATTACTCAAGCGGCGCACCAAAGCGGGCTGACGAAAGAGAATTTTGCTCAGATGCACGTGGGTCTTGCTCTGGCTGGCGCAGAACAAAAATCCGCATGGCATGCGTTTATGTCTCAGACACATCCTTTTGCTTCACTAACGCTCAACACAGATGCTTACGGTGCGTGTATTGGTGCTCATAATGGCGACGATGGCGCAATTATGATCGCGGGAACGGGCTCTTGTGGCCTATTTTTACACGCCGGGCAGCAGCATGTGGTGGGTGGACGAGAGTTTCCCATATCCGATCAAGGCAGTGGTGCCATCATGGGTTTACGCCTAATCCAGCGCGTGCTGCTCATTGCAGATGGCATCGGCGAGCCTTCATTATTAAGCGCTCATGTGATGCAACATTTTAACCACGATGTTGATCAGATTGTCGAATGGTCAAAAAACGCACTCCCACGAGACTATGGCCAGTTCTCTCCCGTTATTTTTTCTCTAGCGCAACAAGGTGATGCGCTGGCGATAGAGCTTCTCAAACAAACCGCGGCAGACATCGAAATATTTCTTGTCGCTCTTCATAACAAAGGAGCCAAGCGGATCTGCCTCATGGGTAGCATTGCAGAGCGTATCTTGTATTGGCTTTCTCCACCGGTACAGCAGTGGATTGTTCAACCTCAATTCGACGCTATCGAAGGCGCGATTATGTTTGCCGGCAAAGCCGAGCATAATTTGTATTAAGGAATCACTATGAGCTATCGAATTGACTTTGCGGTACTCTCAGAACAGAAGCAATTTTGCCGTTTTGGTTTAACGTTCCATAACTTAAGCGATCAAGACCTAAAAGACTGGTCGTTACATTTTGTGATTGATCGCTTCATTCAGCCAGACAGCATCACCCATGGCAACGTAGTGCAAATAGGCAGTTTCTGCTCATTAACGCCAGATATGACCGTGCTTGCTGCAAACTCGCATTTTTACTGTGAATTTAGCATCAAAACCGCCCCTTTCCATTTTTACACTGATGGCGTAAAGCACGCTTTTGTTCAATGCAATGGTGAGCAACCGCTCGAACGTCATGATGTGATCGTAACTCCGATTGCTCTCGCCTCGCCTTATCGTGAGCGCAGTGAAATACCCGCAACAGAAGCCGCGAGCCTCAGTCTCATTCCATTACCAAACAAGATTGAATCCGGCACAGGGCATTGCACCTTAACGACTTCGAGCCAGATTACCTTGCAATCCACGTGCGCTGAGCAAGCTGCGACTTGGTTACAACAGGAACTCAACCGTATATTTGATTTTCAGCCCAAACCCATTGGCAGCGCTGATATTATCTACCGCACTAACCCGACCTTTGACGAGGGCGCGTATCAACTCAACGTCGATCGTACCGGCATTCGCTTAGAGGCGAGTGGCCATCAAGGCTTTATGTATGCTAGCGCGACCCTGTTGCAGTTGATTCAAGTTCAAGATCAATCGTGGTTAGTCCCCTGCGTCAAAATCAGTGATGCGCCACGCTTTAAGTACCGAGGCATGATGCTCGATTGTGCGCGCCATTTTCATGGAATCGAGACAGTTAAGCGGCTTATTAACCAATTAGCGCATTACAAATTCAATACGTTCCATTGGCATTTGACCGATGACGAAGGATGGCGTATCGAAATTAAAGCACTGCCACAACTCACCGACATCGGTGCATGGCGAGGAGTTGATGAAGTGCTCGAACCTCAATACAGCTTGTTAACGCAGCGCCACGGTGGTTTCTATACACAACAAGAGATCAAAGAGGTTATCGCATACGCTCAAGAGCGTGGTATCACAGTGATCCCTGAAATTGATGTTCCCGGACATTGCCGCGCCGCGATCAAATCTCTGCCTCATCTGCTGGCCGATAAAGAGGATCAATCACACTATCGCAGCATTCAATATTATAACGATAACGTCCTCTCCCCCGCCCTTGAAGGTACGTATGAGTTCTTAGATATCGTCTTGCAAGAAGTCTCTGAGCTATTTCCATCCCCCTTTATCCATATTGGTGCCGACGAAGTGCCCGATGGGGTCTGGATTAACAGCCCTAAATGTCAACAACTGATGGCTGATAATGGCTATACCGAGGCCAAAGAATTACAAGGACACTTACTACGTTATGCCGAACAAAAACTGCGTACGCTTGGCAAACGCATGGTCGGCTGGGAAGAAGCGCATCATGGCAATAAGGTCAGTAAAGATACTGTTATCTACTCTTGGCTTTCTGAAGCGGCGGCATTGAACTGCGCGAAACAGGGGTTTGATGTGATTTTACAACCCGGTCAGTACACGTATCTGGATATTGCTCAAGATTATGCACCAGAAGAACCTGGCGTTGACTGGGCTGGTGTCACCCCATTAGAAAAAGCCTATCGCTATGAACCCTTAGCCGAAGTGCCCGAAAACGATCCACTCCGTAAGCGAATTCTCGGTATTCAGTGCGCTTTATGGTGTGAATTAATCAATAACCCACAGCGTATGGAATACATGATTTACCCACGCTTAACTGCACTCGCCGAAGCAGGATGGACCCATAAAGTGCATCGTGATTGGCAAGATTATCTGTCACGGCTCAAAGGACATCTGCCTATGTTGGACAAGCAAGGCATCCGTTACCGAGCACCATGGAAATAAACACAACACTTGGAGTCGGCATTACCTCTCCTTGGTTTTCACTAGCATAATTTTTGGCTGCAAAAGACGCAGTTTGTTTAAAAGGAAATGACAATGAAATACGGCTATTTCGATAACGACAATCGTGAATATGTCATCACACGCCCTGACGTTCCAGCGCCTTGGACCAACTACTTAGGGACAGAAAAATTCTGCACCGTGATCTCTCATAACGCGGGCGGTTACTCTTTTTACAATTCACCAGAATATAACCGTGTTACCAAATTTCGCCCGAACGCTTCTTTTGATCGCCCGGGGCACTATGTTTACTTACGTGACGATGCAACTGGCGACTATTGGTCTATTTCTTGGCAACCCGTAGCAAAAAGCTTAGAAGAAGCGAAGTATGAAGTCCGCCACGGCCTCTCTTACTCCAAATTCAAATGTGAATACAGCGGCATTACTGCCACTAAAACTCTCTTTGTACCGAAAGGCGAAGATGCTGAAATTTGGGATGTCGTCATTAAAAACGATTCCACAGAGACTCGCACTATCAGCGCTTTTTCGTTTGTTGAATTCTCTTTTAGTCACATTCAATCCGATAACCAAAACCATCAGATGTCGCTTTACTCTGCAGGTACCGCTTATCACGCGGGTGTGATTGAGTACGATCTTTACTACAACACCAATGATTTCGAAGGCTTTTACTACTTAGCCTCGACGTTTGATCCAGACTCTTATGATGGACAACGCGATACCTTCCTTGGCTTGTATCGTGACGAAGCCAATCCCATTGCAGTAGAACGTGGTCACTGCTCGAACAGCGCGCAAACCTGCTACAACCATTGCGGTTCGCTGCACAAACAATTTGTGATCCAACCGGGTGAAGAAGTTCGCTTTGCTTATATTTTGGGAATTGGTAAAGGCAATGGCGCGCGTTTGCGTGCTAAGTACCAAGACTTGGCTAATGTCGATGCCGCTTTTGCTGGGATCAAAGCGCATTGGGATGAACGTTGTGCGAAATTCCAAGTAAAATCACCGAATGAAGGCCTTGATACCATGATCAACACTTGGACGCTTTATCAAGCGGAAACGTGTGTGGTGTGGTCTCGCTTTGCCTCTTTCATTGAAGTGGGCGGTCGTACTGGCCTTGGTTACCGTGATACGGCGCAAGATGCCATTTCAGTACCGCACGCAAACCCGAAGATGACCCGTAAACGCTTGGTTGATCTGCTTCGTGGTCAAGTCAAAGCGGGCTATGGCCTACACCTATTTGATCCTGACTGGTTTGATCCAGAAAAAGCGGATGTCAAACCATCAAAATCGCCAACCGTTGTACCAACACCAAGTGATGAAGATAAGATCCACGGCATTGAAGATACGTGTTCTGACGATCATCTCTGGCTCGTTCCAACCATCTGTAAATACGTGATGGAAACAGGTGAAACATCCTTCTTTGATGAAGTGATCCCTTACGCCGATGGTGGCAATGCAACGGTTTACGAACACATGAAGGCGGCGCTTAACTTCTCGGCAGAATACGTGGGGCAAACAGGTATCTGCAAAGGCTTACGCGCTGACTGGAACGATTGCTTGAACTTAGGTGGTGGCGAATCATCTATGGTTTCTTTCCTCCACTTTTGGGCACTGCAAGAGTTTATTGACCTTGCAAAATACCGTGACAATGCAGAGGATGTTGCGAAATATACCGAAATGGCGGCGAACGTGCGTGAAGCTTGTGAAACTCACCTTTGGGATGAAGAAGGTGGCTGGTATATCCGTGGCCTGACGAAAAATGGCGATAAGATAGGAACCGCTCAGCAAACCGAAGGTCGAGTTCACCTTGAATCAAACACACTCGCCGTCTTATCGGGCGCAGTGTCGCAAGAGCGTGGTGAAAAAGCGATGGATGCCGTTGATGAGAATCTATTCTCGGAATACGGCTTACATCTGAACGCACCTTCCTTCTCAACCCCTAATGATGACATCGGTTTCGTTACTCGTGTTTATCAAGGTGTTAAAGAAAATGGCGCTATTTTCTCACATCCAAACCCTTGGGCATGGGTTGCAGAAACGAAGCTTGGCCGTGGTGATCGAGCCATGAAGTTCTACGACGCATTAAACCCTTATAACCAAAACGACATCATTGAAAAGCGCGTTGCCGAACCTTACTCATACGTGCAGTTCATTATGGGACGAGATCACCAAGATCACGGCCGTGCAAACCATCCATGGTTAACAGGTACGTCTGGTTGGGCCTACTTTGCCGTCACCAACTTCATTTTGGGTGTTCGTGTCGGTTTTGATGGCCTAGTCGTTGACCCATGCATTCCTAGCAATTGGCCTGGTTTTGAAGTCACTCGCCAATGGCGCGGCGCGACTTACAACATCACAGTGCAAAACCCGAACTCCGTCAGTAAAGGGGTGAAAACAATCACAGTGAATGGCGAAGCAGTAGAAGGCGTGATTCCTGTCATGGCACAAGGCAGTGTCAACGATGTAGTGGTTATTCTCGGTTAACACGATTTGAGCCTCAGCGCGAAGGAGCTGAGGCTCAACATTCGTCCCACAAGGATTTTATTATGATCAAATTTGGTACAGGTGGCTGGCGCGCCTTTATTGGTGAAGAGTTTACCAAAGACAACGTCTGTCTAGTGGCTCAATCACTTGCCAACATCATTAACCACGAAAATGTGGCTAACAACGGGTTCGTTATCGGCTACGACCGCCGCTTTCTTTCTGACAAAGCCGCACGTTGGTTCGCGCAAGTCTTAGCAGCGAATGGCGTGGTGGTAAGTTTTATCGATAAGTTTGTTCCTACCCCTATTGTGATGTTCAAGGCCAAAGAGATGAATTGCGCCTATTCGGCGTGTATTACGGCATCCCACAACCCTGCGGACTACAACGGCATCAAAGTGTTCATTGAAGGTGGACGAGACGCTGATGAGGTGATCACGCAAAAAATTGAACAACAAATCGCGTCACTGACGCTTGCCGATGTAAAACACGTCGAATTTGAACAAGCGCTGCAAGATAAATCGATCGTCATCATCAATCCAATGAATGAGTTTGTCGATTCAATCATCAACTTTATCGATATTGAAGCGATCAAAAAAGCCAACCTGCGTGTGTTGATTGACCCTATGTTTGGCGTCGCGAAAAATGCATTGCAGACGGTTCTGATCAATGGCCGCTGCGATGTGGATGTGATCAATGATGGCAAAAACCCCGATTTTGGCGGTTTAATGCCTTCCCCTAATGCAGCGACTCTTTATCGTCTCAAACATTTAGTGGCCGCAGAAGGTTACGATATTGGGATAGGTACCGACGGCGATGCAGACCGACTTGGTATTATTGATGAGAAAGGCAACTTCATCCATCCTAATGAAGTACTGATCCTGCTTTACTACTACCTGCTTGAATATAAGGGTTGGAAAGGATCCGTGGTGCGTAATATCGCCACCACCCACCTGCTGGATAAAATTGCCGCTGACCACGATGAGAAAAGTTTTGAAGTCCCCGTTGGCTTTAAACACATCAGCTCACAAATGGAAGCGGATGATTCACTGATTGGTGGTGAAAGCTCCGGCGGTTTAACCATTCGTGGACACATCAAAGGTAAAGATGGGGTTTTTGCATCGAGTTTGTTGGTTGAAATGATCAGCGTGACAGGTAAAAAACTCTCCGAATTACTGGGGGAAATTTACGCGAAATACGGTTACGCCTACACCGCAGAAGGTGACTGCAAATTTAAAGCCGCACAAAAAGAGTCGTTGTATAACAAAATTTACGTTGAGAAACAGTTGCCTCAATTTGAGTATGAGATTGAGAAAGTCAGTTACGAAGACGGAGCCAAAGTCTACTTCAAAAACGGCGGCTGGGTTATTGCTCGTTTCTCTGGTACCGAACCATTGCTACGCATTTTTGCTGAAATGGCGGATAAAGACACTGCAGAACGTGTTCTTCAACAGGTGAAAGATTTTCTATCGTTATAGCTTTTACCCACTTCGACTCAAATTTGAGTCGCTATACCCGCACAGTATGAAGAGGTTGTAGGTATATCGATGAAGAACACTTGCCCGGCGTCATGCCGGGCTTTTTTTAAAAAGCCAACACACCTTGCGTATCAATGCTGACTGCAACATTTTGCCCAACGCTCAACGGCTGTGAAGAACTCGCCAGCAACTTACTGCCATACGCATCAATCACATAACGGCAGTGATCGCCCATAAATTGCTGCTCTAACACGCGGACTTTGCTCTCTTGCTGCGCACTAATTTGAATGTGTTGTGGCCGCAGTAGTAATTCGCATTTGGCTTCAAGCTCAATGGGTTGCTGAGCTTTGGCGTCAACCACACCTAAATCGGTCTCAAATTGCCATTCTGAAATTCGTTTGGCGCTTAAATAACTTCCACCACCTAAGAAATCGGCCACAAATTTACTCGACGGTTGGTAGTACAGCTCTGATGCGGTGCCATATTGCTCAATCACACCGTGATTCATTACCGCCATTTTATCAGCAAAAGCAAAAGCTTCTTCGCGGCTATGGGTCACAAAAATAGCCGTCACACCCTGCTTTTTAAAAATGTTGCGAATTTCACCGATCAACTCATGGCGAACTTGGGTATCGATGTTGGAAAACGGCTCATCAAGCAGTAGCAGATCCGGTTTATACGCCAAGGAGCGAGCAATCGCCACTCGCTGCTGCTGTCCACCCGATAGTTGATGAGGATAACGATCCCCCAGCCCCGCTAAGTGCACTAATGCCAACATCTCTTCGACTTTCGCTTTGCGCTCGGTTTGAGAGAGCTGACGCAATCCAAACGCGATATTTTCCGCAACAGTTAAGTGAGGAAACAGCGCATAATCTTGGAAAATCATCCCTATGTTTCGCGCTTCCGGTGGCAACCAATGTTGACCATCATCAATCGTCACACAATTAAGGCTCATCACCCCAGAGCTAAGCGGCAGCAAACCCGCAATAGCTTTCAATAAGGTCGTTTTCCCACAACCACTTGCTCCTAATAAACAGACGATTTCTCCCTGTTTGACTTCCAGCGACAGTGATTGTAAAACCGTTTGGTTTTCATATTTGCAAGTCAAATCATGGATAGACAGCGCACAACTCATCAGTGATTTTGCTCCAGTGAACGGTTAACGACGATAAGCGGAATTAAACCAACCGCGACCAAGAGTATCGCAGGCAAAGCAGCCACTTCTAATTGTTCATCCGATGCGTAGTTATAAACATAGGTCGCCAAGGTTTCGAAATTGAACGGACGCAATAACAAAGCGGCATTCAGCTCTTTCATTGACTCAATAAACACCAACAACCCAGCGATAAGCGTACCACGGCGGATCAATGGCAGATGAACTCGCCACAGCATAGCGTTCGATCGATAACCCATAGTTCGAGCCGCCATATCCAAAGAAGGTGAGACTTTATTGAGGCTACTTTCTATACTACCAATCGCCACGGCCGAAAAACGCACCACTAAAGCAAAAATAATAGCAAACATCGAACCAGAAAAGATAAGACCCGGTCGCCCCCATTGCATCGCTTTAGCAACATCATTGACCCAATGATCCATAAACAGCACCGGAACCATCACACCAATCGCTAGCACGGTTCCGGGAACCGCATACCCCATAGAAGACAAGCGCATAAAGGCTAAAGTCACCCCATTGGCGTTCAACCGATGGCAAAAATTCACGACCAAAGCAATCAACACCGCCACCAGCGCTGTCGTCAACGAAACCGTTAAGCTATTGATCGCAAAGTCTTGGAACTCCGAAGTCCAACTTTTCGCAAAATAATGATAAGCGAATGAGGCCAACTGCAATAAAGGCAGAAGAAACGCGAGCGCAACTAGCCCCCAACACCAACACAAAGCGGCCCATTTTTTCCAACCTTGCAACTGATAGCGAAAATCTTCATGGCTGTTAAATTGGCTTTGAAATAATTTCTGTTTACGACGGCTATAGCGCTCTGCGCTCAGCAGTAATAATACAATCACCAACATGATGGCGGATATTTTCGCTGCCGCATTCAAATTAGAATAACCGAGCCAAGTGTCATACACCGCAGTCGTTAGGGTATTAACGGCAAAGTAACTCACCGTACCAAAATCACCCACCGTTTCCATCGCCACTAAGGAGAGGCCAACCGCCATCGCGGGCCGTGCAAGCGGTAGTGAAATCAGACGAAAACTCTGCCACGGAGAGCATTTTAATAGACGAGCGGATTGCAATAAGGAGACGTTTTGTTCCATGAATGCTGCACGGCACAGTAGGTAAACATATGGATAAAGCACCAGCGCAAGCACAATGCTTGCCCCGCCCAAACTGCGAATGTCGGGAAACCAGTAATCACCTGCGCCCCAACCCATAATATCTCTAAGTAACACTTGCACTGGGCCTGCGTAGTCAAACCAACCGGTAAAGATGTAACCGATAATGTAGCCGGGCATCGCAAGTGGTAACACCAAAGCCCATTGTAAAATACGTTCGGTAGGCAGCTTACACATCGCCATTAACCAAGCACTGGGAATGCCAAATAGCAAAGAAAGCCCCATCACACTGAACGTTAATACGACGGTATTAAAGGTATAGGTAGGCATCACTGTTGACATGAGATGAGAAAAAACCTCATCACTTTGTCCCGCAGCGGTAATAAAGATGGCTAAGATCGGCAAAACCAGTAGCACAGTGACACTGGCACTACTGGTTTTCCATAATGTATTTTTTTCTTTCATTGCCTAATTACAATAAGGCTTACTGACACATAAATGCGTTTGCAAATACATCTCATGCCCCTTCAATAGAATAGGGGCACTGTTATACCCCTAGAATCGATTAAAGGTCAAATTTCACTTCATCAAGCAGCTTAATTGCCGCGGCATGATTGTCGGCAATTTTTTCGAGCGGCAGTGGATCCGCTTTAAAATCACCCCATGAAGCGACTAGTGCAGAACGCTCAACACCTGCTTTTACTGGGTATTCAAAGTTGACGTCAGCGTACATGTGCTGTGCTTTATCGCTGGTCAAAAACTCCATCAGCTTAACTGCGTTTTCTTTGTTAGGCGCGTACTTCGCCATCGCCATACCACTCACGTTAACGTGCGTGCCTTGCGCATTCTGGCCGGGGAAGTTGATGTAGACGGCTTCAGCCCATGATTTTTGCTTCTCATCAGCTAACATTTTCCCTAAATAATAGCTATTACCCAATGAGACATCACACAAACCTTCTTTAATCGCTTTAACTTGGTCACGATCATTACCTTGAGGCTTACGTGCTAAATTTGCTTTGACACCTTCAAGCCAAACTTTAGTGCTCGCTTCGCCTTGCTCTGCAATCATGGATGCAACCAGCGCCACGTTGTAAGGGTGCTTACCACTACGAGTACAGATTTTGCCTTTAAATTCAGGCTTCGCGAGGTCAGCGTAGTTGAAGTCATCACCCAGCTTGCCTACGCGATCGCGTGATGAGTAGACGCTACGGGTACGTATTGTTAGTGCAAACCACTCATCTGCGCTATCGCGATATTGGGCAGGAATGTTAGTTTCAATGGTTTTGTTATCCACCGCTTGGACTAAACCTTTTTCAGATAACTCAAAAAGACGGCTAAATTCTGAGGTTAAAATCACGTCAGCAGGGCTGTACTCACCCTCTTGTACCAATTTCTCAGCAATCCCTTCTTTCGCAAACTTCACATTCACTTTAATGCCCGTTTGTTGAGTGAACTCTTTAAACATCGGCTCAATCAAAAATGGTTGGCGGTATGAGTAAACGTTGACCTCCTCTGCCGCCATCGCGCTCGGAGCCATCACACTACATGCCATCGCAGACAGAGTAAGCAGTTTCTTCATTTCTAGTTCCCTTTAAAATTGGTAATGATAATGTTTATCAGTTTCGTTATTATATTGATGATAGATTGAAAAACAATTCAATCAATAAAAAAACCTGCCTTAATCGGCAGGTTTTTAGGTAGGTTATCTGTAAGGAAATATTACTTTATTGTCACGAATTCTGGGTAGGCCCCCACCCCACAGTCGTGCATATCCATCCCTTCTAATTCTTCTTCTTCCGAAACTCGAATGCCTATCGTTGCCTTCAGAATGCCCCAAACCACAAGGCTTGCACCAAATACCCAAGCGAAAATCACTGCGGCTCCAAGTAGTTGAGCGCCAAAAGTCGCATCAGTATTGCTGATTGGCACAACCATTAAACCGAACAAACCACATACGCCATGTACTGAAATTGCGCCCACAGGATCGTCAATTTTCACTTTATCAAGGGCAATAATGCTAAACACAACCAACACACCCGCTACAGCACCAATCGCTACCGCATACAGTGGTGATGGAGAGAGAGGATCAGCGGTAATAGCCACTAACCCGGCCAACGCACCGTTGAGTACCATGGTTAAATCCGCTTTACCCCAAGTGGTTTTACACACTAATAAAGCCGCGATAGAACCCGCTGCTGCAGCGGCATTGGTGTTGAGGAAAATCTGACCAACCGCTGTTGCGTTTTCAAAATCAGACAGCATTAGTTGTGAACCACCGTTAAAACCAAACCAGCCAAACCACAGGATAAATGTACCCAAAGTCGCAAGTGGCATGTTGGAGCCCGGAATAGGGTAAATTTCACCATTTTTACCGTATTTACCTTTACGTGCTCCCAACAAGATGACCCCAGCTAGCGCCGCCGATGCACCCGCTAAGTGAACAATACCAGAGCCGGCAAAATCACTGAAACCGGCAGCTGAAAGAAAGCCACCACCCCAAGTCCAATAGCCTTCCATTGGGTAAATGAATGCGGTCAAAATGACGGAAAAAATAAGGAACGACCACAATTTCATTCGCTCAGCGACAGCGCCAGAAACCACCGACATCGCGGTTGCCACAAACACCACTTGGAAGAAAAAGTCTGATTCAAGGGAGTGATCCGCGCCTTCTGCTTGGCTACCTATCAAGGAGCCGAATGAAGGCAGCCAGCCTGCTTCTGCGTTATCAACATACATAATGTTGTAACCAACCACTAAATACGTGGTACAGGCAATCGCGTACAAACAAAAGTTTTTGGTTAAAATTTCAGTGGTGTTTTTAGAACGAACTAAACCTGCCTCTAGCATGGCAAAGCCAGCCGCCATCCACATCACCAACGCACCCGAAATCAAGAAAAAAAACGTATCGAGTGCGTAACGTAGCTCTGTTACCGTTGCTGCTAATTCCATAATGGTTATCTCCAATCCTTTGAATCTTTACAGTGCTTCACTGTCCATTTCGCCAGTACGAATACGCACAGCTTGGCTGAGGTCATACACAAAAATTTTTCCGTCACCAATTTTTCCGGTGTGCGCCGCTTTGATGATCGCCTCTATCACGCGATCGACATTTTCAGCTTGTGTCGCTATTTCTAATTTCACTTTAGGCAGAAAATCGACTTGATATTCCGCGCCTCGGTAGAGCTCGGTGTGCCCTTTTTGGCGACCAAAGCCTTTCACTTCGGAAACCGTCATCCCTTCGATGCCGACATCGGCCAAAGCTTCACGCACATCGTCTAACTTAAATGGTTTAATTATCGCGTTGATCAGTTTCATAGCATCCTCTCACAAGCAGTAGTCCGTTTACGATCAATACAATCCAAGCTGCATGCCAACTTTTTAACTTAATGATTTTAAAAGATTTACAACCATTTCTTATGCCAAAAAGAAAAGGGTTGCACAAATGAGGTGCAACCCTTTCCCACAAATAAAGCGAAGTGTTTAATCTTCACCAGTTTTGTGCAGCGCTAAGTGAAGTCCGCAGGTGAGTAACGTACAAATTCGCACCACTGCTTGATCATCGAAGCAAAATCATCAATGCCGCAGCTTGCGGTGCTTTCACAATCGTAAAAATCAAACTCACTGTCACTATCAAGCGCTTCACCATGCGTCAAAACATTGGCCTGAACCGTGACCTCATCGGCAAGAATCATCACGCTGATCTCCAGCCCCTCAAGCGTCTGCTCTTGATTAAATGCACGTTTCGATGCTGCCATTAGCGCAATAACTTGATCTATTTTGGGAAGATCGTTGCTGATCTCCTCTTGTAGCCAACGGCCAATAATTTCGTGCCCCATCGAAAAAGAGCAGTAATAGCTCCCATCTAGGGTATTTTTTTTAAATTCGTAGTCCATCGGGTTCTCGATATTGGTGCTTGGGGATACGGATAACTTTGTTATTATCGGTGATTATGGCTAACGAAACCACTTGAGATTATGCAGATCACAGAAACCACCGCACGCCAGATTGTAGAAAGAGCGATGAAGATCATCACTTATTCAGTCAACGTAATGGATGAAAAGGGACGCATTATTGGCTCAGGTGATCCCACTCGTTTGCACCAGAAACACGAAGGGGCGATTTTAGCCATCAATGAAAATCGAGTGGTTGAAATTGATCATGCCACCGCCAGTTACCTAAAAGGCGTTAAACCCGGCATCAATTTCCCCATCATTTATCAACAACGAGTGATCGGCGTAGTTGGAATTTCCGGTAACCCAACGGAGGTTCACCGTTATGGCGAGCTGGTCAAAATGACGGCGGAGCTTATCGTTGAACAAGCCGCACTGATGGCACAAGTACAGTGGAATAAGCGCCACCGTGAAGAGCTGCTATTACAACTAATTCAAGGTGCCACTCTCAACGAAACACAGCTCAATTCAATCGCCGAGCGATTAGGGCTCGATCTTTCCCAGCCGCGTATCGCTGCCGTGGTCAAATTGATCCCAGATAACGACACCGCCTTATCACTAGAACACTTACAGCAGTTAGTGCATCTGCTGGAATACCCTGAACGGGACAATTTGGTGGGGATCATTTCAGTTTCTCACAACGAAGTGGTGGTTTTAAAACCCATCTCACTCACCGAAAAAGGTTGGTCACAAGAGACCGAAACTAAACGAGTCAATCAACTGTTGAAGCGAGTGAAAAAAGAGGGAAAATTCACCATCAAAATTGCACTAGGTGATTATTTTCCAACGCTCTCTGGGCTGGCTCAATCTTATCAAACCGCCAAGTTGACGATGCAAGCCTCCCACCATAAACAGGGAGACGTCTTCTTTTATCAAGATGATAAGTTACCTGTACTGCTCAATAGCGTACAGCATGAGCCATGGAGCCGCGAGCAGTTACGCCAACCTTATACCCTGCTGGAACGGTATGATACTAAGGGAATATTAATTAAAACCCTCCGCCATTATTTTGAGCAAAACTGCGATGTTCATCAAACTTGCCAAACACTGCATATTCACCGTAATACCTTGCGCTATAGGCTTGAAAAAATTGAGCAAGTAACCGCTTTAAAATTCAATCAGTTAAATGACATTACTCACCTTTATTTGGCTTTATCTTGCTTCAAATAAAAACATAAAATTGTGCACTTGCACAATTAATCAGTCGCGTCAAAGCCAGTAATCTGTGCAATAGACTGAAGACTCTTTTATTTTTGCTCCCTATATTGCAGCCAATCACTGATAAAAAATATGGATATAGAAGATGATTGAAGTTTCAACTCTCGGAGCTCTGGCCGCATTAGTCGTGGCTATCACGCTCATTCTAAAAAAAGTACCACCCGCCTATGGCATGATCATCGGCGCGTTGGTCGGTGGCGTGATCGGCGGTGTATCGCTGACCGACACCGTTGCTCTGATGATTGGTGGCGCACAAGGCATTGTGACCGCGGTGCTACGCATTCTTGCAGCAGGTATTTTGGCAGGTGTATTGATTGAATCAGGCGCTGCCACTTCCATTGCAGAAACCATAGTGAAAAAGGTTGGAGAAACTCGCGCTTTATTTGCCTTGGCCTTAGCAACCTTAATTTTGACTGCGGTCGGCGTGTTTGTCGACGTGGCAGTAATCACCGTATCTCCTATCGCTCTGGCGATCGCTCGCCGTGCCGATCTCTCCAAGGCGGCCATTCTGCTAGCGATGATTGGCGGCGGTAAAGCGGGTAACGTAATGTCACCTAACCCTAATGCGATTGCCGCAGCCGACGCGTTTAACGTGCCACTTACTTCTGTGATGGCGGCAGGTATTATTCCTGGGATCTGCGGGCTTATTGTGGCTTACTTGATTGCCAAACGTTTAGTTAATAAAGGAAGTAAAGTCTCCGCCAATGAAGTCGTTGCGGTGGATCATTCTAGGCTCCCCCGCTTTAGCTCAGCGATCATCGCACCATTAGTGGCGATTGTGTTACTCGCACTACGCCCTATCGCTGGCATCAATGTGGATCCTTTAATTGCACTCCCATTAGGTGGATTAGTCGGTGCGGTCGTGATGGGACGATTTGCAGACACTAACCACTTCGCGGTTTCAGGTTTAACACGCATGGCTCCGGTTGCGGTTATGCTGCTTGGTACTGGTACTTTAGCCGGCATCATCGCCAATTCAGGTCTTAAAGGCGGTTTAATCGAAGTACTGACCGCTTCTGGCTTGCCTTCTTACCTGCTTGCACCGATCTCAGGTGCAATGATGTCACTGGCGACCGCTTCAACCACCGCAGGTACAGCCGTTGCCTCCAGCGTCTTTAGCTCCACTATACTCGAACTAGGCGTACCCGCACTGGCAGGGGCTGCCATGATCCATTCAGGTGCGACCGTACTTGATCATATGCCACACGGTAGTTTCTTCCATGCCACGGGCGGAGCGGTACATATGGACATTCGTGAGCGTCTCACCTTAATTCCTTATGAATCGGCAGTAGGTTTAGTGATTGCCTTCATTTCTGTGATGATTTTTGGCGTATTTGGTCTGTTTGTTTAACGCAGTTAAGGTGTTAAAAATGAAAATTGTTATTGCTCCAGATTCTTATAAAGAGAGCCTAACGGCAATGGAAGTCGCCACCGCGATAGAGAATGGATTCAAACAAGTGTTACCGGATGCGCACTACATTAAGTTACCGATGGCTGATGGCGGCGAAGGGACGGTCCAATCACTGGTTGATGCCACTAATGGATCGATTGTTACCACAACGGTGACGGCGCCGCTAGGTGAGCAAGTCGAGGCTTTTTATGGCTTAATGGGTGATGGTAAAACAGCGATCATTGAGATGGCGGCCGCATCTGGCTTACACCTTGTGCCGCCAGAGCAACGCAACCCAATGAACACCACCAGCTACGGTACTGGTGAGCTGATTAAAACCGTGCTCGATCAAGGTGTTGAACACATCATCATCGGCATTGGTGGTAGTGCAACCAACGATGGTGGCCTCGGCATGGCGCAAGCCCTCGGCATTCAACTGCTTGATTCAGATGGCAATCCATTAGGCTTTGGTGGCGGTGAATTGTCAAAACTGACCTCAATTAATCTCACACAACTGGACCCACGTTTAGCCCACATCAAACTGGAGGTCGCCTGCGATGTCGATAATCCACTGTGCGGCGTACAAGGCGCTTCGCACGTCTTTGGCCCACAAAAAGGAGCAACACCCGAGATGGTCGCGCAACTTGATGCCAACCTTGCGCATTATGCAAACATCATCAAAATGCAATTAGGTCGTGATGTTAAAGAGATGCCGGGCGCTGGCGCGGCAGGCGGTTTAGGTGCGGCGCTGGTTGGTCTACTAGGAGCGAGCCTTCGTCCGGGCATTGAAATTGTGATGGATGCCGTGAACCTTAGCGATGTGGTAAAGGATGCCGATTTAGTCATCACTGGGGAAGGACGCATTGATAGCCAAACCATTCACGGTAAAACGCCAATCGGTGTTGCGCGCACTGCCAAACTTTTTTCCGTGCCAGTGATCGGCATTGCAGGCTGCTTGTCAGCAGACTGCGCCGTTGTTCACCCACATGGCATTGATGCGGTATTCAGTGTCGTTCCACGCTCGGTCGACTTGCCTACAGCCCTTGCCGAAGCGGCGCAAAACGTAGAAATGACCGCGCGTAATGTCGCGTGTGTTTTTAGCTTGTCTTACAGGCAATAACTATTTCGCTGAATACCATATGACGTTCACACTCATTTTAACTCCATTGACAAAACAACGTTATGAATTATGGGTCAAGTCATTATTGGCGGAGCATTGCAGCCACCAATCGAACTTAATCTAATGTTATTTCAGCATTGAGTGAGAAGCTAGAATGGTAAAAAGCCACCGAATCGGTGGCTTTTTTATTAGGAGGTTAGCTTGGATAGCCCTTACACCGCTTGCTGGACAATCACACTGTCCGCTTTTTTAGTGTATTGCGCCATACGATGGAAGTTGAGGTAGCGATAGGTATCAGCTGCAGTTGCGTTGATCTGCTTCGCGTACTCTAGGTACTCTTCCAGTGTCGGAATGCGGCCTAAAATGGCACCCACGGCCGACAGCTCTGCCGAAGCAAGGTAAACATTCGCGCCAGTCCCTAAACGGTTCGGGAAGTTACGAGTCGAAGTCGACATAACGGTCGCTTTATCGGCAACACGCGCTTGGTTACCCATGCATAACGAACATCCTGGAGTTTCAATACGTACCCCAGCGCGACCAAAGATGCCGTAATAGCCCTCTTCGGTAAGCTGATCTTTGTCCATCTTAGTCGGTGGCGCAACCCACAAACGCGTATCTAACTGACCATTGAACTTCTCAAGCAATTTACCTGCCGCACGGAAGTGACCAATGTTGGTCATACAAGAACCGATGAAGACTTCATCAATAGGCGTACCTTGTACATCAGAAAGTAAGCGCGCATCGTCTGGGTCATTTGGCGCACATAAAATAGGCTCTTTAATCTCAGCAAGATCAATCTCAATCACATGTGCGTATTCTGCATCACTATCCGCTTGCATCAACTCAGGATTGGCTAGCCACGCTTCCATCGCCGTAATACGACGCTCGATAGTACGGCGGTCACCATAACCTTCGGCGATCATCCACTTCAACATAGTGATGTTAGAGTTGAGGTACTCTTCAATTGAGGCTTGTGACAATTTAACCGTACAACCCGCCGCACTGCGTTCTGCCGAGGCATCAGAAAGTTCAAACGCTTGCTCAACCGTTAAGTGCTCAACCCCTTCGATTTCTAGCACACGGCCAGAGAATTCGTTAATTTTCCCCGCTTTCGCCACTGTAAGCAGGCCTTGCTTAATCCCGTAATAAGGAATCGCGTGCACTAGATCGCGCAGCGTGATGCCCGGCTGCATTTCACCTTTGAAACGCACCAAGACAGATTCTGGCATATCCAGTGGCATCACACCCGTTGCGGCCGCAAAAGCAACCAAGCCAGAACCGGCTGGGAATGAAATGCCAAGCGGGAAGCGTGTATGCGAGTCACCACCAGTACCGACGGTATCAGGTAACAACATACGGTTTAGCCATGAGTGAATAACGCCATCACCCGGACGCAGTGAAACACCGCCACGGTTCATGATGAAATCAGGCAAGGTATGGTGGGTATTCACATCGACAGGCTTTGGATAAGCCGAGGTATGACAGAAAGATTGCATGACTAAGTCAGCAGAGAAACCGAGACACGCCAAATCTTTCAATTCATCACGTGTCATCGGGCCAGTGGTATCTTGCGATCCAACCGTGGTCATTTTAGGTTCGCAGTAAGTCCCCGGACGAACACCCGTCACGCCGCATGCTTTACCGACCATTTTCTGAGCCAGTGTATAACCTTTGCCTGTATCAGCCACTGCAACTGGGCGACGAAATACTGTTGACGCTTCTAAGCCTAGTGCTTCGCGTGCTTTATCCGTTAAACCACGACCAACGATCAGTGGAATACGGCCGCCAGCGCGCACTTCATCAATCAATACGTCGGTTTTAAGCTTGAACGTGGCAAGCACTTCGCCAGTGTCGTGGTTACACACTTTGCCTTCAAATGGATAAACATCAATCACATCACCCATGTTAAGCTTGGTAACGTCAACTTCAATCGGTAACGCGCCGGCATCTTCCATGGTGTTGAAGAAGATAGGTGCAATTTTACCGCCGAGCACGTAGCCACCCGCGCGTTTATTGGGCACAAATGGGATGTCGTCACCCATAAACCACAAAACAGAGTTAGTCGCTGATTTACGAGACGAGCCTGTACCGACCACATCACCCACATAGACTAGCTGATGGCCTTTCTCTTTTAGAGCTTCGATTTGAGTGATAGGGCCAATGCTGCCTGCTTTATCGGGTTGAATGCCTTCACGTTCATTTTTCAACATAGCCAGTGCATGCACTGGAATATCTGGGCGTGACCATGCATCTGGCGCTGGTGACAAATCATCAGTGTTGGTTTCGCCAGTAACTTTAAATACGGTTAGCGTGATCTTCTCTTGAAGCGCCGGTTTTGAAAGGAACCATTCCGCGTCTGCCCATGATTGCAGCACTTTTTGTGCATGTGCATTACCCGCTTTTGCTTTCTCTTCTACGTCATAGAACGCATCAAACATCAGTAGAGTACGCGATAGTGCATCAGCCGCAATAGGTGCCAGCTCAGCATCATCAAGCAATGAGACTAGCGGCTCGATGTTATAACCGCCTTGCATAGTTCCGAGTAGTTGCGCAGCTTTTGCGCGGCTCACTAACGGTGAAGAGACCTCACCTTTAGTTATGGCGGTTAAAAAGCCCGCTTTAACATAAGCGGCCTCATCCACACCGGGAGGAATTCGATTTTCAAGGAGATCAAGCATGAACGCTTCTTCACCTTGAGGGGGATTTTTCAACAGTTCAACAAGTCCTGCGACTTGTTCAGCATTTAGGGGTCTAGGAACAACTCCTTCGGCAGCACGCTCTGCGACGTGTTTACGGTAGGCTTCAAGCACGACTTTTTCCTCTCATTGCGGTTTACCCCATTATTATTGACATGATGGGCAAACATCCTTGGAAACTTGGCTCTCCATTGCCAGATATTTTTATGTAATCAGCGGCAGAGAGGCCAAACTGTGGGACGAAGAATAGCAAATTTAACTTTAAATTAAAATCTTATCATTTTGACCAACATAGCAACTTAAGACTAAAGTTCTATGATTTTTGAGTCACTTACCGCCCACTTTTCAGCTCAATTCTCGCTAAAAGGTAGTGCCAATACTCAAGTATATCGAATCAAAATTATCTTCGGTTCGACCATAAGCAAACATAATCGGTCCAATCGGCGAATCAACCCCGGCAAACACCGATCCCGCACCGTATAATGGGGCGGTATCAAAGCTTAGATCAGGATCAGACCATACACCGCCGTATTCTATTGATGCACCGACATAAAATGGGGAACTGAACAGGCCAAAGTCATTATCAAACCAGCGATAACGATACACCAAACTGGTGAACGCTTTATTCTGTCCAATCAAGCTGTTACGAGGAATACCCGATAAATTTAAGAAACCACCAATCGATTTAGGGTTTATCGGCTCACTAGAATTTTTACTTTGTACCACACCGTAATCAAGATTACCGACCAAAGTATGCCTGCCAAGGCTATAAGCAGCGATCAATTCACCGGAAAATTCATACACGGTATCGTTTGATTCAAGATCGGAAGAGACGCCAGAAACTTTATCGTGCGATGCAAGATACTCAAGATCAAGATAAACACCGCGGGTAGGCAAGCTGAAGTCATCTAAGGTATCAATGCGGTAGTTAGCAAACACACCAGCACGGGTGTAATCCATATTTCCTATGGATGGCCAATTTGAGACTTCAGCCTCCCCATCGGTATAGCGGATCCCTACCTTAAACTCTCGCCATAATTTATCTTGATAACCAAGCGATAATTCTCCCACCCATTCTAAATAAAGAATAGGTAAATAGTCTTTACTGGCTTTCAAGCTAGTGTCATCAAATCCACTCATTGGCTTATTACGTTTATCATTGCTAAACGTGACCAAGGCAGAGGTAAACGCTTTTTGCCCTGAGAACAGAGGAGAAAAAAGCTCCGCTTCGATGATCTTATCGGTGCCCATTTCTAGATTGAAACGTAATTCAGAACCAAACGAATTTAAGTTAGTGAAATTGGAAGAGATACCCAGCGCATATTGACTATCCGTATGAAAATCATCTTCTAAGAAAAAGCGAAAATTGAGGTAATTTGGCCCCCAAGATTTCTCTTTTACATCGATGACCAGTTGGTTCTTTCCTTCAAATTCTCGGTATTCATAAGTCACTAACTCAAAGCGATCCAATGCATAGAGATTTTCGACCGTCGCTTCAATCTGCTCGGTTGATAGCGGTTGTCCTGTCTTTAAATGTAAACGGTTTTTTAACAATTGATCGCTGTAATGACTGCGGTTGTTGAGTACGATTTCATCAACCTTTACATCATCGCCATAAATTAAAGCCCTGCGGCGAGCTTGTTTTGCTTCCACATAACGTTGATAACTAGCACTCGATAATGACAACGAAGCCAATACCGATTGGTTCGCCATTGCGATATCGTACCCTTTCCTATAAGCCGTAGGCATTTTATCAAATTCAGTGGTTTCCATACTGCCGACATCAGGGCGTAAAAATACATCTCGCTCATTCAATAAACGTGCTTGTTTTTGAGTGCTTCTTTGTACGAGATAGTTGGAAAGCTGATCGGCTACCGTCAAAAAGGTGGTGAAAGCTTCTTGGTTTTTGTAATCGGTACTGATATCGATCGCGATAACAATATCAGCCCCTAAGGCACGTGCAACATCAACAGGCATGTTATTGGTCACACCGCCATCGACTAACCAACGACCATCAACTTCGTAAGGTGGCAGTGCTCCAGGTACTGACATACTCGCCATCATCGCATCCACTAAATAGCCACGATCCAGCACCACTTCCTCAAGAGCAATGATATCAGTGGCTACCGCGCGATAAGGGATAGGCAGTTGGTCAAAGGACTGAAATTCAGAGAGATTGCCCGACGTTTCTCGCAAAATACGCAACATATTCTGCCCTTGCACCACACCGCGTGGTGCGCGGATCTCCCCCCAACGCAGTCCAAGGTCGGTGGTCAGTTGATAGCGGTCTTCGTACTCTTTATCCCGAACACGACGTTGGCTACGGTTGACCCGGTCACGATAACCTTCATTCCAATCTACGCTGTAAATTAAACTTTCAATTTCATCGGCGCTCATACCACTGGCATAGAGGCCGCCCACATAAGCGCCCATGCTGGTACCAGTAATGAAATCAACGGGGATGCGCATCTCTTCCAGCGCTTTGAGAACGCCAATGTGCGCTGCACCTTTTGCTCCGCCACCAGCAAGTACCACAGCAATCTTGGGGCGCGCAGCACTGTCCAGCATAGGTTTTTCAGCTTGTGGCTCATCAGCCACCGCGAAAGTCGCAGGAAACATGAATACCAAGAACAATAAGTTACTTAAAAACTGTTTCACGACTCTTCCTTAAATCCCTTTGAAATCAATTTAATATAAACTCCCCCAGCTACCACTGAAAGAGATTTTTTAACCATTGTCCTGGTTGTTTATCACAGCTCTGTTTCAATGCGCCGCTTTTATCCCACATGGGCAGTTTAAATTCGTTGTGACAATCTTGGACTAATTCACCCTCGGCACTGGTTTTAAAGCCAATCGTGGTAATGCCTTGCGGCCAAGGAAGAAGTAATTTTTCTGGGATCCGATGTTGTAAATATTCCGCGTACACCCGTAATGCACCACTCGAACCCGTAAGTTTGATCGGCTGATTATCATCGCGGCCAAGCCAAACCGTGGTGACTTCACGACCATCCACCCCGACAAACCAACTGTCGCGGCTATCGTTAGTGGTACCAGTTTTCCCCGCCAATGCCGCCCAAGCGAACTGATTATTGAGATAGCGCCCGGTCCCTTCAAGTACTCCTCGCTTCATCGCATAAGTTGTAAGCCACGCCGCTTGCTGCTCAACGGCTTGGGATACTTTGGGAATTGATTGATAGAGCACATTGCCCTCTAAATCCAATACCGAGCGCAGCGCCGATAAGGGCGCTTTTTTACCCGAGTTGGTTAAGGTTTGGTACATCTGCGCCACTTGATAAGGCGTCAGAGAGAACGCGCCAAGAAACATCGACGGTACAGGACGGATCTCCTCTTTGTTGACACCAAGCCGCACCAAAGTGTCAGAAACTTGTTCAATCCCAAGCTGCATGCCCAATTGTACCGTGGGCACATTCAGTGATTTAGCTAACGCGAGATACAACGGCACTTCACCACGGAACTGACGATCAAAATTGCGTGGTGACCACACTTCGCCTTTATTCCCTTTGAGTGTGATGGGTTTATCGATAAGCGTGCTGGCTAAGTTATATTTATCTGGCTGTGCGAGTGCGGTGAGATAGACCGCTGGTTTGACTAACGAGCCGATAGGACGGCTTGCATTTAAAGCGCGGTTAAAGCCGTCATAACCGGTCTGTTTACCGCCAACCATGGCACGGATCTCACCACTGGTTCGATCAACAGCGATCGCTGCGGCTTCTAAGTTTTTCCCCGCCGTTTTGGAAAGCACTGGAATTTGTCGATCAATCGCCAGCTCCAATTTGACTTGCGAAACAGGATCGAGCGAGGTAAAAACGCGCAAGCCAGTATCCGCTTTGAAGGCGTCGCCCACTTTCTCTTTCAGTTCAATTTTTAACTGCTGAAAATACGCTGGCTGCCGGCTGGCAATGTGAGGATGCTTTTGCACATCTAACGATCGACTGGCCGCTTGTTCAAACTGTTTAGCCGTCAAAATATCTTGCTGCATCATCAGCTTTAAAACCAAGTCGCGACGCTCTTTAGCACGTTCAGGGTAACGCGCCGGGTTATAATAAGAAGGCCCTTTAACCATGCCCACCAACAACGCTAGTTGATCAATACGCAATTCTTGCAATGGTTGACCGAAATAAAGCCGTGAGGCGAGGCCGAAACCGTGAATCGCCTCACCGCCACTTTGCCCTAAATAGACCTCGTTTAAGTAGGCTTCTAAAATGCGATCTTTGCTGTAGCGATAGTCGATAATGAGCGCCATATAAGCTTCACGCACTTTACGCCATAAGGTTCGATCACTGGATAAGAAAATATTTTTTGCCAGCTGTTGAGTTAACGTGCTGCCGCCTTGCACGGTGCGCCCAGCCTTAATGTTGGCTACTAAAGCACGGGCAATCGCAAATGGAGAGATGCCATCATGTTGATAAAAATAGCGATCCTCGGTCGCAAGCAACGCATCCACCATCACTTCAGGAAACTGATCACGACGTAAAAATAGCCGCTGCTCATCGTTGCCTTTTTCAAGCATGCCGAGCATTTTGGGCTCAATACGCAAGTAACCTAAATCCCCTTTTTGCTCAAGAGATTGGATACGAACTAAACCGCTGTCATTAAAATGGAGCATCACATGGCGGTCAGGCTCAGGGCCATCGGCAAACTCAAAAGGGCGGCGGATGATCTCAATTTTGCTTGATGATGAAGAGTACTCGCCAGCATAGCGTGGCTGGTTCACTTTGCGATAGTTGAGTACATCAAGCTCATTGCGCAGCTCTTGCAGCGGGATGTCATCACCGGGTGCTAAATTCAAAATGCGTGCATACACGACGGTCGGTAAATCAAAAAGCTGGCCTTCGAAGCGTTGTTTAACCACGCTATTTAAGTAAATACCAACAAACAACAGCACCGCAGCCAGTGCAAGGCTCAGTTTCCAGCCAATACCCCACACAATTTTCCACCATGCTTTGCGTGGCGCTGAAGGCTTCTTAGCCGGGCGACGTGAAGGTTTTTTTACGCTATTTTTTTGAGTGCCCGTAGGCTTTTTCTGGGTTGTCATTGTGCTAATTGCCGCTTAGTTTTCGTCGTCGCTATGTGGTTGGCAGGATCATCAGGCCAAACGTGTTTTGGGTAACGCCCTTTCATCTCTTTTTGTACTTCTTTATAAGCACCCTGCCAGAAACCGGCGAGATCTTGAGTTACTTGCAAAGGTCGCTGCGCAGGTGAGAGCAGTTCCATCACCACTTTTTTGCGCCCTTGAGCGATGGTAGGGGAATCTTGCTCGCCAAACATCTCCTGCATACGAACCGACAGCATCGGCTCCGCGCCCAGTTGATAACGAATGGCGGCTCGATTACCTGTGGGTAGCGGGTGGTGAGTTGGAAGCCAGCGATCAATCTCTTGGTTTAATGGCCAACCTAAATAAGCATTGAGCGCATCAAAAAGCGGTACTTTCGCTAACGCTTTGACCGATTTTACTCCGACTAAATAGGGGGCTAACCAAATTTCAAGATCATCAAGCAGCGCTTGTTCCTCGACAGCAGGCCACGCCGCTTCCGGTAGCCATTGCGCAGCGCAACGCATGCGCGTTAATAAAGCGCTCGCCGCTTCGCTCCACTGTAATACCGATAACCCCTTGCGACGGACATAATTGAGCAAGGCTTGCGTCATTTTTTCATGAGCAGGCTCTTGCAGTGCTTCACGCTCAATGACCAATTTACCGCACAGGGTTAGCCTTTCCGCGCACAGTTTCCCTGCTTTCTCATCCCAATCGACTCGTTCTTGTGTACTAAATAGCTCTGGAAAATAGGCTTGCAGTGCATCAATGTCCAACTCTGTCGCAACAAAGATTTGACTCGCTTGTGAGCCGCTGCGCATTAAATCCACCACCACTAAATAGTGCGCGCCCGCGAGGCGTTCATCGTCACGCATTTGCGCGCCGTGACCATTCGCCAGTAAAAACTGCCCCCGTTGCGACTCGCTGCGACGCTGGGCAATGCGATCGGGAAAAGCCAAACTCAGCACTAACGCCAACAATGATTCATCCACTTGTGTTAGCTGAAATTGGCCACCGAGTGCGCGCGCAAGCGTCGTGGCACGCTGATGTAGGTTTTGTGTTTTAGGGTGAGTCGCTTGCTGCCAACGCATTAAGCTATGTTGTAAATCCAGCACATTACGCTCAGGCTCTTCTAATAAAGCGGTCACAGCGAGCGCCGTATTGAGCATTGAATCACTCGTTTCATGGGCTTTGAGCAGCATGCTCACCAGCCTTGGTTCCACACCAAGTGACTGCGCTTTTTTACCCAATGCGCTGAGCTGCTGTTTGCTGTCCATCAAACCAAGCGTATGCAATAGACTCCAAGCTTGCTGCATCGCTGCTGGTGGTGGTGTATCCAGCCAAGGCAAATCGTTGACCGACACCACACCCCACTGCGCAAGCTCCATCGCTAAAGACGCTAAGTCACTGTGCAATATTTCCGCGCTCGGCACTTGGGGTTGCTGCTTATATTGTGCTTCGCTGTAAAGGCGCAAACAGATACCAGGTTCTAGGCGTCCGGCGCGCCCCGTGCGTTGCTGCGCCGATGATTGGGCAATTTTCACTTGCTCTAAACGAGTGATGCCCGTTTTAAGATCAAACTTCGCTATCCGCTCTAGCCCTGCATCCACGACTAAGCGTATCCCCTCAATGGTCAGCGATGTTTCGGCAATATTGGTCGCTAGCACAATTTTCCGTTTGCCTGCTACTGCAGGCGCAATCGCTTTTTGCTGCGCTTGTAGACTCAACTGCCCGTATAAAGGACAAATATCAAACTCATCGGCTAAGTGTGCGAGCTGCTGTTCAAGCTGTTTAATGGCTAAAACGCCAGGTAAAAATGCCAGCAGAGAGCCACTTTCAGCTCGCATCAAGCCTTCAATCTGTTTGCTCATCGTCGGCACAAGATAATCATTGGCTCGCAGCGGTGCATAGCGCACTTCAACTGGATAAGCGCGACCTTCAGATTGCACATAAAGCGCTTGGGGTAATAATGACTGCAATGCCAGCTGATCTAAGGTTGCCGACATTACGACGATTTTAAGATCTTCTCGCAGCGCTGATTGCACTTCCAAACTCAATGCGAGAGCCGTATCCGCGTGAATACTCCGCTCGTGATACTCATCGAAGATCAAGAGATCGATTCCGCTTAGCTCAGGATCGGTTTGGATCATACGTGTCATGATCCCTTCTGTCACAATTTCAAGCTGTGTCGCTGCGCTGACTTTACTCTCACCACGCATACGATAGCCGACGGTTTGCCCAACACTCTCACCTAATTGCTGTGCTAAATAGCAAGCAATACTGCGCGCCGCCAAACGACGCGGTTCAAGCATGATGATCTTACCCGTGAATAATTGCGCTTTTAATAGCTGTAACGGGAAATGGGTCGACTTACCCGCGCCGGGAGCGGCTTTGACAATCATCTGTGGGTGAGCTTGTACTCCCGCCAGCAGCTCGGGCATCACAGCTTGAATGGGCAATTGTGACAATGTGCAATCCTTATGGTTAAATGGCGGCAACATTGTACATAAAAACAGTAGATAAATGCAGTTCAATCCTCCACTTCGATCCGCGACCTTACTCAAACGCTACAAGCGTTTTTTGGCCGACATTGAGTTTGCCGATGGTCAGCAAGAGACTATTCACTGCGCCAATACTGGCGCGATGACGGGCTGCGCCGAGGCGGGTAATCGTGTCTGGTTCTCCACCTCAGACAACCCTAAACGTAAATACCCACACAGTTGGGAGCTGACTGAAACCCAGCAAGGCCACTGCATTTGCGTCAACACGGCTCGGGCGAATACGCTGGCAGTAGAAGCGATTCAAAACGGCATCATCAAAGAGCTGCAAGGATATGAGCAATTACAAACTGAAGTGCGCTACGGCCAAGAAAATAGCCGAATTGATATCTTGCTCAAATCACCCTCTAAACCGACGTGCTATATAGAAGTGAAAAGCGTCACCTTATTGGATGAGCGTTACTCTCCACACGACGATGTCGCCTGCAATTCAGGACAAGGTTATTTCCCCGATGCCGTTACAACGCGTGGACAAAAGCATTTGCGTGAATTAACGGAAATGGCAAAAAGTGGAAGCAGAGCAGTACTTTTGTTTGCTGTTTTGCATTCAGGGATTGAAAAAGTCTCGCCTGCACTCCATATAGACGCAAACTATTCACTATTATTGAAACAAGCGCAAAAAGAAGGGGTGGAAGTACTGTGCTACAAGGCTGTACTTTCAAGGAATGAAATCAAGCTCGTTAACACTGTAGAATTCGCCCATTAGTGACAAAAAATTGATGGCGCCTTCACATTGACAATAAGTTTACGATTGAGTGTTTGCCTCCTATAGATCTTTTTGCTATAGATACCCGCCTAAAATTAGCTGCTCGCGCAGTTGACTAGGTGTTAGTAGGAGATGCTGCATGCCGGAATTAAAGAAAAAAGCGATAGGCATCCTAGCCATTGCAGGTGTTGAGCCGTATCAGGAAAAGCCAGGTGAAGAGTATATGTCACCTGAGCAAATAGCTCACTTTACAAAAATTTTAAGTGCTTGGCGCAACCAACTTCGTGAAGAAGTTGAGCGTACCGTTCACCATATGCAAGATGAAGCCGCAAACTTTCCAGATCCCGTTGATCGCGCTTCTCAAGAAGAAGAATTCAGCTTGGAATTGCGTAACCGTGACCGTGAACGTCGCTTGATCAAGAAAATTGAAAAAACATTAAGCAAAATTGAAGAAGATGATTTTGGTTTTTGTGAATCTTGTGGCGTGGAAATCGGCGTTCGTCGCTTAGAAGCTCGACCAACAGCGGACCTTTGCATTGACTGCAAAACGCTAGCCGAACTTAAAGAAAAACAGATGCAAGGTTAATCTTACCTTTTGTTTGTGTTAAAAAAGGGAGCTAAAGCTCCCTTTTTGTTTTCACTCGATACCCAAATAACTTGTAACTTGGATGAATCGCAATGCACTATATTGGCCGATTTGCCCCATCACCTTCAGGCCCACTTCATTTTGGTTCTTTGATCGCTGCACTTGGCAGCTACTTTCAAGCAAAATCACAGCAAGGTAAGTGGTTGGTTCGCATCGAAGATTTAGATCCGCCAAGGGAAATGCCAAGAGCCTCCACCCTGATACTTCAAGCCATCGAAGCCTATGGTTTGCATTGGGATGGCGAGGTGGTTTATCAAAGCCAACGCCACACTTTATACCAAGATCAAATTGAGGCTTGGCTTGAATCAGGGCAAGCCTATTATTGTGATTGCACGCGTAAACAAATTAAACAGATGGGTGGCTTTTATCCCGGTACATGCCGCTATAAAAAACCAACATTAACCGAAGATTGCGCGGTTAGGTTGCGTGTTGATACACCGGTAGAGTCATTTTTCGACCAAAAACATGGCGAAATTCACATTCCTAAAGCATTAGCACAGGAAGACTTCATCATTAAGCGACGTGACGGTTTATTTGCTTATAATCTTGCCGTAGTGCTCGATGATATCGATCAAGGAGTGACGGAAGTGGTGCGGGGAGCCGATTTAATTGAACCAACAGGACGACAAATCAGCTTGTATCATTGCTTACATAAAACTCCGGTAAGCTACCTTCACCTGCCGCTCGCGATGGATGGTAATGGCAATAAATTATCCAAACAGAATCATGCCACAGCCATTGATATTCAAAATCCTAAACCTACCTTGCTTAAGGCAATGCGCTTTTTAGGGTTTGAGATAAAACAAGAGATTAGCGACGCTTCCATCGATGAAATTATCTTTTGGGGCAGTCAGAATTGGCACGTTGAACAACTCCCTCGGGAGACCGAGATCACACCGTGATTCTCAAAAGGCTATCCTTACGCTATGATTAGCCGCAAAATCGTCCCGAACGGGCACTTTAAATAACAAAAGCAAGGTTGGCAAAAACCAATTATTGCCAGATGCACATGAATAAAAACGACTATACACCACGCGAAAATCGCGTTTACCAAGACTTAGCTCTAAATATTATCACTCGTGATGAACACAATATTTCGCGCAAGCAAATCAGCGATAATGCGCTCAAGGTGCTATACCGACTTCATGGCGCAGGTTTTGACGCCTATTTAGTCGGTGGTGGAGTACGTGACCTACTATTAGGTGAGACACCAAAAGATTTTGATATCGCCACTAATGCAACACCAGAGCAAATACGCCAACAGTTTCGCAACTGCCGCTTGATCGGCCGTCGCTTTCGCTTAGCGCACATCATGTTTGGTCGCGACGTAGTGGAAGTGGCGACTTTCCGTGGACACCATCAAGAGCCGAGCCAAAACGTCTCAGCACAATCTGAAGCGGGTATGCTGCTACGTGATAACGTCTACGGCACCATTGATGAAGATGCAGAACGCCGGGACTTTACGATTAACGCCATGTATTACAACATCGGTGATTACAGCATTCATGATTATGCTGGCGGCATGGACGACTTAGAAGATAAGCTCATCCGCTTAATTGGCGATCCTGAAACACGCTACCGTGAAGACCCAGTGCGTATGTTGCGTGCCATTCGTTTTGCGGCCAAGCTCGATTTCGATATCGAAGAAGAGACTGCCGACCCAATCGAACATCTTGCTCCTTTACTACAAGATATTCCTGCGGCACGTTTGTACGAAGAATCGCTAAAGATGCTGCAAACCGGCCACGGTTTAGAAACCTACCACTTAATGCGTGAGTACAACCTGTTCCAGCAGTTGTTCCCTGTGATAGCTCAAGAGTTCACTCCAGACTACGACTCGCACACAGAACAGATGTTGGATCTGGTCTTAGATTCAACCGATCTGCGTATTGAAGAAGGTAAACGCATCAACCCAGCCTTCATGTTTGCTGCCATGTTCTGGTACCCGACGGTGAAACTGGCTGATGCGTTAATGCAGCAGCGTAATTTCGCCTATTACGACGCCGTCATGGAAGCGAGTAACCTCATCCTTGACCAAGTGGTGAAAACCCTTGCGATACCTCGTCGTCATACCGCGACAATTCGCGAAATTTGGCAATTGCAGTTGCGCTTACCACGTCGTAATGGGAAACGCGCCTTCCGCCTGATGGAGCTCAACAAATTCCGAGCGGGTTTTGATTTTCTACAAATGCGTGGCGAGATCGAAGGCGGAGAGACGAAGAAACTGGCTGACTGGTGGACAACGTTTGAAAGCGCAGGACGAGATATGCGCCAAGCGATGGCAAATGATTTGGAAAGTGGCGCAAGTAACAAACCCAATGTACGCCGCCGCAGAAGCCCACGTAATAAAAAGAGCCGCCCAGAATCATGATTCTCGTTTATATTGCTGTTGGCAGTAATTTAGGCGACCCAATCGCGCAAGCTAAGCAGGCCATTGAAGCCTTGAAATGTTTGCCACACTCTCGATTTTTAAGCGCCTCATCCTTGTACAGTAGTACACCGATGGGGCCACAAAACCAGCCCGATTACATCAATGCGGTGGTTGCGATAGAAACCGATTTAACGCCACTTGAACTGCTCGATTGTACCCAAAGCATCGAGTTAGAACAGGGGCGTGTTCGCAAAGAAGAACGTTGGGGGCCAAGAACACTCGATCTGGATATTCTTCTTTACGGCAATGAGGTGATCGATTCAGAGCGATTGACCATTCCTCACTACGGAATGAAAGTACGTGAATTCGTGCTCTATCCGCTCGCCGAAATTGCACCAAGTTTACAACTCCCTGATGGGACTGAGCTTAATCAACTGTTACCGCTCGTCGAACGTAACGGGCTCGGTATTTGGCACTCGCCAGCGCCTCGTAAGGACATTTAATGAAAAAAATCACCATAAACGATCTGATCCAATGGAAACAACAAGGTCGTAAATTTGCAACCGTCACCGCATATGACGCAAGCTTTGCTCAGCTTTTTGAAAGCCAAGAGATGCCTGTATTATTAGTAGGTGATTCTCTGGGTATGGTGCTACAAGGTCACACAGATACCCTACCCGTCACCGTCGAAGAGATTGCCTACCACACACGCAGCGTGCGTGCTGGTAGCCCTAACTGTTTATTGATGGCTGATATGCCTTTTATGAGCTATGCCACACCACAACAAGCCTGTGAAAGCGCCGCTAAATTGATGCAAGCGGGTGCAAATATGGTCAAAATCGAAGGTGGTGATTGGCTAGTAGAAACGGTAAAAATGCTGACTGAACGTGCGGTTCCGGTTTGCGCACACCTTGGTTTAACACCACAATCGGTCAATATTTTTGGTGGCTATAAAGTACAAGGCCGCGACCAAGAAAAAGCAGACCGAATGGTCAAAGACGCGTTGGCGCTCCAAGAAGCGGGCGCACAAATTGTGTTATTAGAGTGTGTACCGGCCAGCCTAGCAGCGCGAATTACCGAAGTGCTTGATGTGCCAGTGATTGGCATTGGCGCAGGTAACGTGACCGATGGACAAATTCTAGTAATGCACGATATGTTCGGAATTTCGGCGAATTACATGCCAAAATTCTCAAAAAACTTTCTTGCTGAAACAGGGGATATGCGTAAAGCCGTCGCAAAATACATCGCAGATGTAGAAAGTGCCGCTTTCCCTGATGACGCTCATACCATCGCCTAAAGGAGATATTCATGCAAACTTTTGCTGACATTTCAGCTCTTCGCGAGCAGATCAAACAGTATAAGCGTGAAGGCCGCCGAGTCGCTTTTGTACCGACCATGGGCAATTTACATGAAGGCCACTTAACCCTAGTGCGTAAAGCACGTGAAGAGGGCAATGTGGTCGTGGTCAGTATTTTTGTTAACCCGATGCAATTTGACCGCGCGGATGACTTAAATAACTACCCGAGAACACTGGATGAAGACTTAAGCAAACTCAACGCGGAAGCGGTTGATTTGGTCTTTACCCCAACCCCAGAAATAATGTATCCGCAAGGATTAGAAAAACAGACCTTTGTTGAAGTACCGGGGCTTTCTCATATGCTCGAAGGCGCATCAAGACCAGGGCATTTCCGTGGCGTTGCAACCATAGTCGCTAAGCTGTTCAACATAGTGCAGCCGAATGTTGCCTGTTTTGGTGAAAAAGATTTTCAACAGTTAGCGGTGATCCGCCAAATGGTCAGCGATCTTTGTATGGATATCGAGATTGTCGGCGTCCCTACCGTCCGTGAAATGGATGGCTTGGCGATGAGTTCACGTAACGGGCTGCTGACGTTAGATGAACGCCAACGTGCACCTGTCCTTGCTCGTACAATGCGTTGGATAAGCAGTGCACTGCGTGGTGGCCGCGACGATTACGCGTCGATCATTGAAGATGCCAGTGACCAATTGCGTGCTGCTGGGCTACAACCTGATGAGCTGTTTATTCGCGATGCCAAAACGCTGCAACTGATCTCGAATGAGACCACACAAGCGGTGATCTTAGTGTCTGCATTTCTGGGTAAAGTACGCTTAATCGACAACCAAGTGTTAGAATTTAGCGCAGAAACGAAAGCGGACCCTGAAGAAGAGTAATTGCTATTTCAAGTGATGAAGTGATGACTCATTCTCACTTCAAAACCATATATTTAAAAGGTCGCCCATAAGGAGCGACCTTTTTTGTATCGTTATTTAACTGAGGTTAACGCGATTATCGGAGAACAATATAGTTTGATTGGAAATGTGCCTTTTTCAAGCTACCTATAGCGATTAGAGAGTTAAAATTTGATCATTTTTGAGGTTAGTTACTACCGCTAAGATTTATGAAATGACAATAAACATTGAGTACAATTATGTTAAATCAACATATCAAATCTAGTTTTTTGCCAATTTAGTTCAAAAATAAAACAAAACACAATGTGCATAACAGCTATATCTATTATAAATGTAGATAACTACTTATTTAGTATTGAACAAAAATCACTATGAAAATACCTTTCTTAACATTGTTATTGCTTATTTCTTCTAGCGCCTACGCGGTAAACCATCAAATTGGCGTTGGGATTGGTTACGGTGGTACCGAAGGGCCAAATGATTGGGATGATTCAGGCTTCGCGGGAAAAATTGACTATTCTTACCAGTTTCACCCTAATTTCTCTACAGAGATTGGTTATGCAGGAGTCGATGGTATGACCAACAATATTATTTCCACCACTTTTGGCCAAACCAAACAGCAAGTAAATTATTCAACAGGCTACCTTGGCCTCAAAGCCAGCCTTTCTCCTATTCCGTTTTTTAATCTTTATGCGCTAGGTGGTGCAAACTACTCAAACGTTGAGAAAACCTTCACCCCTACGGGTCAGGCAGAGAGAACCGAATCGCACAAGGGTTTCAACCCATATTATGGACTTGGGGCCGAAGTAGTTGCCTTCAACACGGTCGGCTTTAATGTCGAATACCGTAAATTTTTCTTAGCCAACGATTTCGAGTCCGATGCTGTCTTCGTAGGACTAAACGTTAAGTTCTAACATACGTCAGCAAATCTCTTTACCGAGAGCTTACTTTTTTGTCCGTGAATATATTATGGTGTTTATTATTCCCATTATGTTAAACGGGCGAGTTAACTGTCAAAAACAGCCTTCAGAGCGATTTTCAGGGCAAAATTCGGCTATCTACAGACACGTACTTATGGGCGAGAAAATGGGGCCACACGGTTTTAGCAAACCACATCTATCATCATAAATAGCTTACTCCCAACGCTCACAAAACTAATTCCCTCCCCTTCAAGGGGAGGGTTAGGGTGGGGTGAACCCCCTCCTAGCCTCCCCCTAAAAGGGGGAGGCACTATTAAGTCCTTAACCCGATACCACGCGAAACCAGATAATGCGCAACTCCATACAGGGCCACTACAAAAATACCAAGCACACAGAACGAAGTAACAATTCCCACATCTGACACGCCAAGAAAACCGTAGCGGAAGGCATTAACCATGTAGACGATTGGGTTGATTTTCGATACCGCTTGCCAAAAGTCAGGCAATAGGCTGATCGAATAAAATACCCCACCCAAGTAGGTTAATGGCGTCAATACAAAGGTAGGAATAATCGAAATGTCATCAAAGGTTTTAGCAAAAATGGCGTTAATCATGCCGCCTAAAGCGAACACAACAGAGGTGAGAAAAACCGTCGCCGCAATGATCCCCCAATGATCCACCTTGAGATCAACAAAGAATAGCGACACAAAGGTCACTATTATGCCCACTAACAAGCCACGCACTACCCCGCCCATCACAAATCCGGCGATAATGACGTAATTAGGTACAGGCGCAACTAACAACTCTTCGATGTTTTTCTGAAACTTCGCACTAAAGAAAGAAGAGGCGACGTTCGAGTATGAGTTAGTGATCACCGACATCATGATTAAGCCCGGGACAATATATTCCATATAGCTAAAGCCGTTCATCTGGCCAATACGCGAACCAATTAGGTTGCCAAAAATAATGAAGTAGAGCGTCATGGTGATGGCTGGCGGTACTAAGGTTTGCACCCAAATACGCGTAAAACGGTTGATTTCTTTAGTCAGCAAACTGCAAAAAGCCGTCCAATATAAACGATACATCATGATTATCCTCGGCTTTGCTGTTGAACAATGCTGACAAACAGCTCTTCAAGGCGGTTCGCTTTGTTACGCATCGAAAGCACCGTAATTCCCTGTTCTGTTAACTGTGAAAAGACTGAATTTAGCCCTTTCGTTTTCTCCAACTCAATTTGTAACGAACCGTTGAGCATGGTTTGCGAGATCACACCACTGAGTTGTGGCGCTGGCGGAGAATTCTCTGCGATATCTAGAATAAAGGTTTCGAGCTGTAATTTGGCCAGCAAATCCTTCATCGAGGTATTTTCAATAAGCTCACCTCGGTTAATAATGCCGATATTGCGGCACAGCATCTCCGCTTCTTCTAAATAGTGCGTGGTTAAGATAATGGTGATCCCTTGCGCGTTAATCTCAGTTAAGAACTCCCACATCGAACGGCGCAGTTCAATATCCACACCAGCGGTGGGTTCATCTAAAATCAGCAACTTAGGTTCATGCATTAAAGCTCGAGCAATCATCAAACGGCGTTTCATACCACCAGAAAGATTACGTGCTCGCTCTTTACGTTTTTCCCACAAATCGAGTTTTGAGAGGTACTTCTCTGCCCTCTCTTTCGCTAACGCTTTCGTCACGCCGTAATACCCAGCTTGCTGCAACACAATTTGCTCAACCGTTTCAAACTGGTTGAAGTTAAACTCCTGCGGCACTAAACCAATATGTTGCTTGGCCAGTTCAAGATCTTTATCAATATCAAAACCAAACACTTTAACGGTGCCAGAGGTTTTATTGACCAGCGAAGAGATAATGCCAATGGTGGTTGATTTCCCGGCCCCATTGGGCCCAAGCAGTGCGTAAAAATCGCCTTTTTCAACCTGTAAACTCACCCCTTTTAGGGCCTCAAACCCACCAGCGTAAGTTTTTCGTAATTGTTCTATTTCTAATGCGTACATTCCACGGATCACTCTTTGTGATGTTAACCTATCCAATGTGCTGCTAAGGCTCGCGTTTTTCAACCCAATATTAGAAATTGATAAAATAAAAAAACGCAGATCCAGCGATCTGCGTAATTCATTCTTGTACAACCTTAACGCTTAACGATTTTGGGCTACCTGCTTAACCGCAGCATTGAGCGCTTCATAACGAAACGAAAAAGTCTGCTCGGTTGGCACCAGATCCAAAATATGAAACTTTTCCAGTTGCTGTTTGGTGTGCACATTTGGGCAAAGTAAGTAGACCGCGCAGTCGGCATCTAAGGCATCATTAATCGCGTTTTCTAAAGCAAGCCCAACCGTCACATCAATCATAGGTACATCAGTAAGATCTAAAATCATCGCTTCATAGTCACTGATGTGATTATGCTGGCGAGCGATCGCTTTAGATACACTAAAAATCATCGGCCCTGAGAGATAAAAAAACAGCACCTTACCATTGGCTTGATCCAATAAAGCTCGTTCGCTGTCAGTCAATGGCACATCGTTTTCATCAGCATCACTAATGGCTTTCACTTGGCGAGCTTGCTCGCGGCTCAAGCGTTCTATGATCAAAATATTTGAGATAAAAACGCCCAAGCCAACCGCAACAATCAAATCGACAAAGACAGTTAACAGCATCACGCCATACATGATGGCCATCCCCTGCACACTCACCTTATGCGCGCGTTGGATAAAGCTCCAATCAAGAATATTAAAACCAACATACACTGCAATCCCTGCCAATACAGCCATTGGAATCGGTTCGGTTAAGCCTCCCGCCACCAATACCACTAAGGCTAATACTAAGGCTCGAACTACACCAGACAGAGGAGAACGCGCGCCGACCTGAATATTGGTCACCGTACCCATGGTTGCACCTGCACCCGGCAACGCACCCAATAAGCCCGCGATCATATTAGCCAGCCCTTGCCCTCGCAGTTCTTTATCGGAATCATGCTCTTTACGCGTTAGAGAATCGCCAATTACCGCGGTGAGCAAAGTATCAATGCAGCCAAGCGTACCAAGCACTAAAGCGTCAATCACCATGGTGGTGAACATCTCGGCATTAAAGGTTGGAATAACAAAAGAGGGTAAGCCAGCAGGGATCACACCAATACGGCGGATCTCATCGCTATCAAATAACAGTACCGAAACAAGCGTCACGCCGACTAAAGCGACCAATTGAACGGGCACTTGTTTGCGATATTGAGCCGGGAGAAAAAATAAAATGCCTAAGGTTAACAAACCAAGAAAGAGCTCACTGAACTTCATCTGACTAATGATCTCGGGCAACGCGGTTAACGTTCCCATCACTCCCCCAGCGGGAGCCGCCTGACCAAGCAGCGGTGACAACTGCAGGATAATCAAAATCACCCCAATTCCTGACATAAAGCCAGAGATCACGCTATAGGGCATTAAGGTGATGTATTTCCCAAGTTTTAAAGTGCCAAGTACAATCTGAAAAGCGCCTGCCATCATGACAACCGTGAAGCTAACTGCAAGCCCCGTTTCAGGATAACGCGCCACCATGCTGGTTAAAATGGCCGTCATAATGACCGTCATTGGCCCTGTGGGTTCAGAAATTAATGTAGATGAACCACCAAACAAGGCAGCAAACAGCCCCACCAATATTGCTCCCCAAAGCCCTGCTTCTGCACCCGCACCAGACGCCACACCAAAAGCCAAGGCAAGTGGCAGTGAAATAATCGCGGTCGTGACGCCACCAAAGACGTCTCCTTTTAGGTCGATATCGGCAAAACGGCCTCTAAACACAATGCTTTTCCTCATACTCAAAATAGGTTGTCTCACTCTAACAAATCATCATTCTAATCATTAACCATTATTTTACATGTGATTGATTCTCTGTTGACCATCCAAATAGCGATGGAAGCAGTTTAATTTTTTTACTAGGAAAACTCGTCAGATGAGTGAGTGTTTTGTCATTTTATAAGAGAACAGAATTGTAACATTGTGTATAGTCAGGCCTATTCTTGCGCATTACCATTGATGCGATTGAACTATTTTTAAGGGAAGTGAGATGCCAGAACTGAAACAGCTTTTTGAAAATAACTCACGTTGGTCTGAATCGATTAAGGCTGAACGTCCTGAGTACTTTGCAAAACTCGCTCGCGGGCAAGACCCAGATTTTCTATGGATTGGTTGTTCTGATAGCCGAGTTCCGGCCGAGCGTTTGACTGGGCTTTATTCTGGTGAGCTGTTTGTACATCGCAACGTTGCAAACCAAGTGATTCACACTGACCTTAACTGCCTTTCTGTGGTGCAGTACGCGGTTGACGTACTGAAGGTCAAGCACATCATCATCTGTGGGCACTATGACTGCGGTGGCGTCAACGCAGCGATTGATAACCCACCGCTGGGCTTGATCAACAACTGGTTACTGCACGTGCGTGACTTATACCTTAAGCACCGTACCTACTTAGATGCAATGCCAGAACAAGATAAAGCCGACAAATTGTGCGAAATCAACGTTGCCGAGCAAGTGTATAATTTAGGTAACTCAACCGTACTGCAAAACGCATGGGAGCGCGGCCAAGATGTCGAGCTGCATGGCGTGGTCTACGGTATTGAAGACGGACGTTTGGAATACTTAGGCGTTCGCTGCGATTCACGTGAGCGAGTCAACGACACCTATCAAAAAGCGATGGAAAAAATTCTTAATGCGCAACATAACTTGCTGTGTCGATAACAGCGTATTAATTGCCGTTAAAACTGATAGTTAAAAATATAGAATGCCCACTATTGAGTGGGCATTCTATTATCGCTGGCAAAATTACGCTTGCGGCACAACTTTACCAATGTAAGGTAGGTGACGATATTTTTGCGCGTAGTCGATACCTACGCCCACGACAAATTCATCTGGGATTTCAAAACCGATCCACTTGACCTCTACAGGTACTTCACGGCGTGAAGGCTTATCCAGTAAAGTACAAATGTGAATGGATTTAGGTTCACGTAAAGACAAAATTTCTTTTACTTTATTTAGTGTATTACCCGTATCAATAATGTCTTCTACCAGCAACACATCTTTACCTTTAATGTCATCATCCAGATCTTTCAGAATGCGCACATCACGTGAGCTTTGCATCGTGTTGCCATAGCTTGACGCGGTCATAAAATCGACTTGATGAACTAAGTCGATCGCGCGAGCTAAGTCTGCCATGAAGACAAATGAGCCGCGCAACAAGCCCACCAGTACCAGATCTTCACTACCCTGGTAATGCTCTGTGATTTGTTTGCCTAATTCACGAATTCGTTCCTGAACCACTTGCTCAGAAATCATCACTTCAACTGTATGTTTCATACTGTTCTCTTTTCGGGTGATGCGACACGCTACGATCATCGCAGTTTAATGATGGCGTCGCGTAACTAGCTTGGCGCGTATAGTACCACTGCCACACAGGATAGTTAAATAATTAGCAAAACTCTGGATATGATGAAATAAAGCTCCTACGCTGCCGCAGACACGCTCACCACAAATACGCCACATCAATAAAAGATACAATAAAACACGTTGAATCTGATGGGATTTAACACGATCGCACAAAAAACAAACTCGAAACGTTGACCTCAACCATATGCAGCAGTACACTCATAAAGCTTTAAAGCAACTAACAAAATAATCATTAGAGCGAAAAGCTCAATTCAACAGTCATTGGCAAGGATTAACAACTCATGGAAACATCGATAGAAAAACGTCCCAGAACTCGCTTATCACCACAAAAACGCAAACTTCAACTGATGGAAATCGCCCTTGAAGTGTTTGCAACACGGGGAATAGGCCGAGGTGGCCACGCAGATATTGCTGAAATCGCCCAAGTTTCAGTCGCTACTGTCTTTAACTACTTTCCAACCCGAGAAGATTTAGTCGACGACGTACTCACTCATGTTGTACGTCAGTTTTCAAACTTCCTCGCAGATAATATTGATCTTGATTTGCATGCGAAAGATAACTTAACCAACATCACCACTAAGATGATTTCTCTTGTGATTGAAGATTGTCACTGGTTAAAAGTATGGTTTGAATGGAGCGCTTCAACGCGCGAAGAAGTGTGGCCACTTTTTGTCTCCACCAACCGTACTAATCAACTTTTGGTACAAAATATGTTTATCAAAGCCATTGAACGTGGCGAAGTGTGCGATCAACATGAGCCAGAACATCTTGCTACGCTCTTTCTTGGTATCTTCTACTCACTGTTTGTACAAGCAAATCGTATACAAGACGAAGCCAGCATGGGTGTACTCGTGAAAAGCTACCTCAGCATGCTCTGCATCTATAAAAAAGATCACTAGGCTTAACTTCCTAGTCTCTGAATTATGAGCATAAAAAAACCGCTGAATTCAGCGGTTTTTACTATTTAACTAACCAGCAATTTAACGAACCGGCAATTTAACGCATCAGCGTTGAAGTTACTTTTTCTTCTTCGCTTTTGCGTTTGGCAGATCAGTAATCGTGCCTTCAAATACTTCCGCAGCAAGGCCTACCGATTCATGTAACGTTGGGTGAGCATGAATCGTCAAAGCGATATCTTCTGCATCACAACCCATCTCGATAGCCAAACCGATTTCACCAAGCAGTTCGCCGCCGTTAGTACCAACAATAGCGCCACCAATCACGCGGTGAGTCTCTTTATCAAAGATAAGCTTAGTCATACCGTCAGCACAATCAGAAGCGATAGCACGGCCAGAAGCTGCCCATGGGAATGTCGCGACTTCGTAGTTAATGCCCTCTGCTTTGGCTTCTTTTTCAGTTTTACCAACCCAAGCCACTTCTGGCTCAGTGTACGCAATTGAAGGGATAACTTTAGGATCAAAGTAGTGCTTCTTACCAGAAATTACTTCTGCCGCTACGTGGCCTTCATGCACACCTTTGTGCGCCAACATTGGTTGACCAACGATATCACCGATCGCGAAGATATGAGGAACGTTAGTACGCATTTGCTTATCAACATTGATAAAGCCGCGCTCATCCACTTCAATACCTGCTTTTTCAGCATCCATCAGCTTACCGTTTGGTACGCGGCCGATAGCAACAAGAACGGCATCATAACGCTCAGCTTGCGCTGGTGCTTTTTTGCCTTCCATTGAAACGTAGATACCATCTTCTTTTGCTTCAACAGCGGTTACTTTGGTTTCAAGCATCAGGTTAAATTTATCTTTGATACGTTTGGTGTAGACTTTAACCATGTCTTTATCCGCCGCTGGGATAAGTTGGTCAAACATCTCAACCACATCAATCTTAGAACCTAGCGAGTGGTAAACCGTCGCCATTTCTAGACCGATGATACCACCACCCATGATCAACAGTTTCCCAGGAACTTCTTTCAGTTCAAGTGCATCCGTTGAATCCCAAATGCGTGGGTCTTCATGAGGAATGAATGGCAGTTTAATTGGACGAGAACCAGCTGCAACGATGGCGTTATCAAAGTTAACCACGGTTTTACCGTCTTCACCTTCAACTTCAATGGCGTTAGGGCCAGTAAATTTGCCGAAACCGTTCACGACCGTCACTTTGCGCATCTTCGCCATGCCGCCAAGACCGCCCGTTAACTGGTTGATAACTTTTTCTTTCCAAAGGCGGATTTTATCGATATCCGTTTGTGGTTCACCAAACACAATACCGTGCTGGGCCAATGCTTTCGCTTCTTCGATAACTTTTGCAACGTGCAGCAACGCTTTTGATGGGATACAACCCACGTTCAAACACACACCGCCAAGGGTGCTGTAGCGTTCAACAAGTACTGTTTCAAGACCTAAGTCTGCACAGCGGAATGCAGCGGAGTAACCAGCAGGACCGGCACCAAGTACGACGACTTGGGCTTTGATTTCTTTGCTCATTTTGACCTCTTGTAGTCATTATCCCTAACAGGCTGAGTGGATGTTCTCGTTGTTTTTAGTGTTTAATCCAATGAATTAAACCCATGACTGAGCCAATTACTTAAAACAAATGAATTAAAACGAATTATTTTCAGACCGCAACAGTTTACAGAGATGTTAATGGTGTGAAAAGTAAATCCATTTAGCCTGTGAGCTAGACGACAATTCGATTAAGAAAAAACCCTTCATAATCCAATTGTTCAATTATTCGTGTTAACAAGGGCGGCTTTAACGGCCGCCCTCTCTTTCACTAAACTTGGCTTACAGAACCAGACGACGAATGTCTGATAGCGCGCCATTTAGGAATGTGATGAAACGCGCACCTTCCGCACCATCAATCACACGGTGATCGTATGACAGTGATAGTGGCAGTTGTAGGCGTGGTTCGAACTCTTTACCGTTCCACACTGGCTTAAACTCAGACTTAGATACCCCAAGGATACCGACTTCTGGCGCGTTAACGATAGGCGTAAACGCTGTACCGCCGATACCACCTAAGCTAGAGATAGTGAAACAGCCACCTTGCATGTCTGCAGCGGTCAGTTTACCTGCACGGGCTTTCTTCGATACTTCAGCCAGCTCTCTTGATAGCTCATAAATACCTTTTTTGTTCACATCTTTGAAGACAGGAACAACAAGACCATTTGGCGTATCAACAGCAATACCCACGTTCACGTACTTCTTCAGAATCAAGCTTTCGCCATCTTCAGAAAGTGAAGAGTTAAACGATGGGAATGCTTCTAGTGCTTTCGCTACCGCTTTCATGATGAACACCAGTGGGGTGATCTTCATGCCAGTGTCGTTCTTCGCTTCAATCGCATTTTGCTCTTTACGGAAGTTCTCAAGCTCGGTGATATCCGCATTATCCCATTGGGTAACGTGTGGGATCATCACCCAGTTACGATGCAAGTTAGCACCAGAGATCTTCTTAATACGTGAAAGCGGTTTTACTTCTGTGTCACCAAACTTGCTGAAGTCCACTTTTGGCCAAGGTAGCAAGCCAAGCGCGGCGCCATCACCTTTACCAGAAGCCACTGCGGCAGAACCCGATTCAAGACGCTTAAGCGCTTCTTTCACGTAGTTTTGCACGTCTTCTTTTAGGATGCGGCTCTTACGGCCAGAACCTTTGACTTTCGCTAGGTTAACACCAAATTCACGCGCAATACGGCGCACAACCGGTGATGCGTGAGAGTACTCATTGTTCTCTTCAAACTCGGCAGGTGCTGCCACAGCTGATTTTACCGCTTCCGCTTTTGGCGCTGATGCGGCTGGAGCCGCTGCTTGCGCAGGGGCCGCTACGGCAACGGGCGCTGCACCGGCAACTTCAAACACCATGATAAGAGAGCCTGTTGACACTTTATCGCCAGCTGCAACTTTGATTTCTTTCACAACACCAGCAAACGGCGCAGGAACTTCCATTGATGCTTTATCGCCTTCAACGGTGATAAGAGACTGTTCTTCACTCACGGTATCGCCAACCGCCACCATGATTTCCGTCACTTCGACTTCATCACCACCGATATCCGGTACGTGGATCTCTTTTGCTGCCGAAGCGGCTGGTGCTGCAGCTACAGGTGCTGCCACTTGAGCAGAGGCTGCCGCCGGAGCGGAACCCGCCACTTCAAAGATCATCACCAGTGAGCCTGTCGATACTTTATCGCCAGCGGCCACTTTGATCTCTTTCAGTACACCAGCAAATGGAGCCGGTACTTCCATTGAGGCTTTGTCACCTTCAACCGTCAGTAGAGATTGCTCTTCTGCGATTGAATCGCCGACTGCGACCATGATTTCAGTGACTTCCACTTCATCACCGCCGATATCTGGCACGTGAACTTCTTTAAGCTCAGCGACAGCCGCGGCAGCAGGAGCCGCAACTGGTGCAGCTTCCACTGCTGGCGCTGCGACCGCTGCGCCTTCTGCTTCAAAAATCATGATAAGTGAACCGGTCGATACTTTATCGCCAGCGACTACTTTGATTTCTTTTACAATACCCGCTTGAGAAGCCGGTACTTCCATAGAAGCCTTATCACCTTCTACAGTAATAAGAGATTGCTCTTCTTCAACCTTGTCGCCAACGCTGACAAGAATCTCAGTAACTTCAACCTCATCCGCACCAATATCCGGTACATTAATTTCGATTGCCATTATTCTTTCCTACCTTAATTAAGCGTATAGCGGGTTTGTTTTTTCAGTATCGATGTTGAATTTCTTAATCGCTTCAACCACAACTGATTTCTCAACATCACCACGTTTCGCTAGTTCGCTTAGCGCGGCAACCACCACGTAACCTGCGTTCACTTCGAAGTGACGACGTAGGTTTTCACGGCTATCAGAACGACCAAAACCATCAGTACCTAGTACTTTGTATGATTCAGCCGGGATAAACGCACGCGCTTGCTCAGCGTAGTTCTTCATGTAGTCAGTTGCTGCGATGGCAGGCTCGCTACCCATTACCATTTGAATGTAAGGTACTTGCGGCTGCGCTTCAGGGTGAAGCATGTTGTAACGCTCACATGCTTGGCCATCACGAGTAACTTCATTGAATGATGTTACTGAGTAAACATCTGAAGCCACGCCGTACTCATCACTTAAGATTTGAGCCGCTTTGCGTACTTCGTTCATGATCGTACCTGAGCTCATTAACTGAACTTTACCTTTAGAGCCAGTCGTTCCTTGTGGAGCGTAGCTTTCTAATTTGTAGATACCTTTACGAATACCTTCTTCAGCGCCTTGTGGCATTGCTGGCATTGCGTAGTTCTCGTTCATCAGCGTTAGGTAGTAGAACACGTTTTCTTGATCGCCATACATGCGGCGAATACCGTCTTGCATGATGACTGCAACTTCGTAAGCAAATGTTGGATCGTAAGAAAGACAGTTAGGAACCGTTGCCGCCAATATGTGCGAGTGGCCATCTTCGTGCTGTAGACCTTCACCGTTCAGCGTCGTACGACCAGCAGTAGCACCCAATAGGAAACCACGTGCTTGTTGGTCACCTGCCATCCATGCCATGTCTCCAACGCGTTGGAAACCAAACATAGAGTAATAGATGTAGAACGGAATCATTGGCAGATCGTTTGTCGAGTATGAAGTTGCAGCAGCAACCCATGAAGACATAGCACCCAGCTCGTTGATCCCCTCTTGCAGCACCTGACCTGAAGTCGCTTCTTTATAGTAAGAAACGATGTCGCGGTCTTGAGGAGTGTAGTTCTGACCGTGTGGGTTATAGATACCGATTTGACGGAACAGACCTTCCATACCGAAAGTACGTGCTTCATCTGCAATGATTGGCACAATATTTTTACCAATGCTCTTATCTTTGAGCAAAATGTTCAACGCACGGACAAACGCCATTGTGGTTGAGATTTCACGTTTTTGCTCTTCAAGCAGAGGCTTGAACTCTTCAACCGCTGGAATCACAAGTTCTTGAGTGAACTTAGGCAAGCGTTGAGGTGTGTAACCTTTTAGCGCTTTACGGCGAGCGTGTAAGTATTCGTGCTCTTTCGAGCCTTCTGCCAATGTTAGGTATGGCAACTCTTTCACAGCTTCATCTGTTAGAAGATCTTGTAGACCAAGACGATCACGCAGTTGCAGCACGTGAGTCATGTCCATTTTCTTCACTTGGTGAGCGATGTTCTTACCTTCTGCCGCTTCACCCATGCCGTAACCTTTAACGGTCTTCGCCAGAATCACGGTTGGCTTGCCTTTCGTGTCTTGAGCGTTAGTAAAGGCTGCGTACAGTTTAGAAGACTCGTGACCACCACGCTTGAGCGCGAAAATTTGATCGTCAGTCATGTCAGCAACAAGCGCCGCTGTTTCTGGGTATTTACCAAAGAAGTGTTTACGCACGTAAGCACCATCTTTCGCTTTAAATGTTTGGTAGTCACCATCGATGGTTTCGTTCATCAACTGAAGCAGCTTACCTGTGGTGTCTTTCGCCAGTAGAGAATCCCAGTTGTTACCCCAAATCACTTTAACAACGTTCCAACCTGCGCCTTTAAATAGGCCTTCAAGTTCTTGGATGATCTTACCGTTACCCATGACTGGGCCGTCTAGACGTTGCAAGTTACAGTTGATAAGGAAACATAGGTTATCAAGCTTCTCACGAGCGGCGAATGAAATCGCACCGCGTGATTCTGGCTCATCCATCTCGCCATCACCTAGGAACGCGTATACACGCTGTTCAGAAGTGTCTTTCATACCACGGCCATCAAGATATTTGAGGAAACGCGCTTGATAGATTGCAGAAATTGGACCTAGACCCATAGATACGGTCGGGAATTGCCAGAATTCAGGCATCAATTTCGGGTGTGGGTAGGAAGGAATACCTTTGCCATCCACTTCTTGGCGGAAATTGTCAAGTTGCTCAGCCGTTAGGCGGCCTTCAACGAACGCACGTGCGTAGATCCCTGGAGAGATGTGACCTTGATAATAAACCAAGTCACCGCCATCTTTTTCATTAGGCGCACGGAAGAAGTGGTTAAAACATGTTTCGTAGAACGAAGCAGAAGACTGGAATGACGCCATGTGGCCGCCAAGATCGAGGTCTTTTTTCGATGCACGTAGAACGATCATAATCGCGTTCCAACGGATGATTGAGCGAATGCGACGCTCAAGCGTTGTGTCACCTGGGTATGCTGGTTCTTGCGCAGCTGGAATGGTGTTGATGTAGTTCGTGGTAATACCGGTTGGCATATCAACACCGTCTAGACGTGCTTTATCTAGAATTTGCTCAAGTAAGAACTGAGCGCGTTCTACACCTTCTTCACGTACAACTGACTCAAGGGCGGCTAGCCATTCCTGAGTTTCCAGTGCATCTACGTCATGCTTCATGTCAGACATGGCGATCTATCCTTCTATTGGTTGGATCTATAAAACAAGCAATTCGCCGTAGGTTACGACTCATTACCCTGCTGAATTCGGCGCAACGAACGCTCACGACGAGACTCTTCTTTGGTCAAATCCAGCAATGTTTCTTCGATATAAGCTAAGTGAGAATGGGACATTTCGCGCGCCTTTTCCGGCTGACCAGAAACGATCGCATCCACGATATTAGCTCGGTGTCTACTTACTTTCTCCACCACTTCATGGCGGCGGTGTAATAGTTTTAAATTCTGTAGAACATTTTGCTCAAGCAAAGGAGCGAGGCTGCGAACAATATGCAAAAGCACCACGTTGTGGGCCGCTTCAGTGAGAGCGACTAAAAACGCGACCACCGCAGACGCTTCTGCTTCGACCTCTTTTTTCGCTTGTTGTTCACCAATTCTCGCCAAACAGGCTTGAATGCGAGCAAAATCTTCCTCAGTACCACGCAATGCTGCGAAATAAGCTGAAATACCTTCCATCGCGTGGCGCGATTCCAATAGATCGAGCTGGGTTTCAGAGTGGCTAGACAATAAATTTAGCAGAGGATCAGAGAAACTCTGCCAAATGTTCTCACTGACAAACGTACCTCCACCTTGACGGCGGGTTAATAAACGCTTGGCTTCGAGGCGTTGAATGGCTTCACGAATGGATGGACGAGACACCTCGAACTGTTTTGCCAGTTCTCGTTCTGGAGGCAATTGTTGCCCCGGAGAGAGTGTTCCTTCCACGATCAGCCTTTCTAACTCCTGTTCAATTACATCAGAGAGTTTTGGCTGACGAATCCTTTGATAAGCCATAATTTATTATTCTTCTACTCTTTGCAGTCAATTGGTAATACCAATTTCAAGTTGGTGCAGAAATTAACATAATTAAAACGTAGCTGTCCAGCCAAAAGTTGACCTAAATCATAGAACGGACCACACTTAAACACTTTGATAACAATAGTCGATTAAAACAGCAATATTATTGGTCAGACCAATTACAAAATGAATACAGATGGGAAAATGATAGGCTAGAAATGGGGAAAAATTCGTTGTCATCTACCCTTTCTAGAGAAAACATTCTTTGGCTCCTCCCCCTTCTAGGGGAAAGCTGGGAGGGAGGGAATTCGAAAAATACAAAATCAATCAAAAGATATACCCCACCCTAACCCTCCCCTTAAAGGGGAGGGAAGATCACTTAACCGCAATCTTTCAAGAGGAAACATTCTTTGGCTCCTCCCCCTTCTAGGGGGAGGCTGGGAGGGGGTGTAATTCGAAAAACACAATATCAATCAAAAGATATACCCCACCCTAGCCCTCCCCTTGAAGGGGAGGGAATGTAAGAGCAAACATTCGTTGAGATCTCCCCTTTCTAAGGGAGGGAAGATCATGTCACGCATCGAAAGAAGAGAAATATCAAGCCGTTACTTCGCTTCGAGGTGATCAATCATCAATTGCAGTGACTGATTGCCGCGAAACTCATTAATATCAAGCTTATACGCAAGGCGCACCGTTTTCACCGACGCATCTGGCCAGCGTCTTAAATCGACATTAAAAGCGATACCATCGATCATAATGTTGGTTGGGTGGCCTTTGAATAACGGCTCAAGCATCAGTTTCAAATGCTTTTCCCCCACCAGTTTTTGGTGCAGTAGTTTGAACTCACCGTCAAAGAGAGGTTCAGGAAACGCCTGCCCCCATGGGCCGCCGGAACGCAAGGTTTCAGCGGTGTGCATCGAGAACTCTTCAGGTGTTAACTCCCCGTCGGATAAAATCACGCCCTTGAGCGCGCTTTCATCTAACTCGCGACGTACAGCTTGATCAAACAGCTCAGCAAAACGCTCAAACTCTTTTTCGGCAATAGTTAAACCTGCCGCCATCGCGTGACCGCCAAATTTGGCGATTAAACCGGGGTTTTGTGTATCAATGCGATCAAGCACATCGCGCATGTGTAACCCAGCAACAGAGCGGCATGACCCTTTGATACTGCCATCGCCACCATCGGCAAACGCAATCACAGGGCGATGATATTTATCTTTAATACGTGAGGCTAAAATACCAATCACACCTTGGTGCCAATCGCGTTGAAACAGCACTAAACCGTGCGGCAATTCGCTATTTTCACTCAGTTGCAGGCGCTCACAAAAAGCCAGCGCCTCTTGCTTCATCCCCTCTTCAATCTCTTTACGAGTTTGGTTAAGGCTATCCAGCTCACTGGCCATTCGACGCGCAGCGTGAATGTCATTGCACATTAGCAGCTCAACGCCAAATGACATATCATCCAAGCGCCCTGCCGCATTGATGCGTGGCCCTAACGCAAAGCCAAAATCCGAGGCAACTAAACGCCTCGCGTCACGTTTAGCAACCTCAATCAAAGCTTGAATACCCGGCCTTGCATGCCCGGCGCGAATGCGTTGCAAACCTTGATACACTAAAATGCGGTTGTTTTCATCGAGCGGCACAACATCAGCGACAGTACCCAGTGCGACTAAGTCAATCAGCTCCATCAACTTGGGTTCACTCATACCTTGTCGAGTAAACCAGCCGTTTTTTCGCATATGCACGCACAGCGCCATCATCAAATAGAAAGCCACCCCTACGCCAGCTAATGCCTTCGAGGGAAACGGGCAGTTAGCCAAATTGGGATTCACCATCGCATCAACCTCTGGCAACTCGTGTCCCGGTAAATGGTGATCGGTCACCAAGACAGTCAATCCTTGCTGCTTGGCATAACGCACCCCGTCGATAGAGGAGACGCCGTTATCGACCGTCATGATCATCTGCGCGCCAAGCTCAATCGCTTGATCGACCACTTCAGGGCTTAAGCCATAACCATCTTCAAAACGGTTAGGCACGAGATAGTCCACATTGTTCGATCCCAACATTCGCAACGCCAAAACAGATAAGGCGCAACTGGTTGCGCCATCAGCATCAAAATCCCCGACGACTATGATGCGCTGCTGCTGCTCGATGGCGTGAAAAAGTAGTTGTACCGCTTGCTCTATACCACCTAATTGTTGGTAGGAATGCAGTGCTTTCGCGGCCTTGTCGAGTTGTTCAAGGTTCGTGATACCACGGTTGATATAGATACGTTTAAGCAGTGTAGGAATCGTGTCAGGGAGTTGCGAAAGATCGGGGGCTGGTCTTTGTTTTATTTCAATCATAAATCAGCGGGCTCAAGAACACTCAAGCCCGACTCCTAAAGTTATTGAATCTGCTGAAGGCGTTGCAACAATTGCTCTGGTGGTAAATAACCGCCAACCATTTCGCCATTCGGTAGGAAAATCGCAGGCGTGCCGTTGATGCCTAACTCACGTCCGAGCTGATAGTGCTTGGTAATCAATTGCTTAGCCTGTTGAATGTTCTGTCCTGCTTCTGGCAATTGATGATTGGTTTTTGCCTCATTCATCGCTGCCATTTTATCATCTGCATTCCAGATAGCGGCCATCTGATCAGCTACCTGCCCCGTAACGCCTTGACGCGGGTAAGCCATGTAGCGCACGGTGATCCCTAGGTCGTTATACCCTTTCATTTGACTATGCAAGCGAGTGCAATAACCACAGGTAATATCAGTAAAAACAGTCACCACGTATTTTTCGTTGGCGGCTTTGTATTCGATCATACTCGATTCAAACTGCGCGATCTTCGCCGCATTAACCGGCGCTTGGCGTTTGGCTAACACATCGACATAACCACCATTCTTATCTAATTCATACAAGGTTCCGGCGATAAAATGGCTCGCGTCAGGCGCAGAAAACAGCACGCCACCGGAAGTTTGCACTTCAATCACTCCCGGAATATCAGAGGCTTGAACACTCAGCACTTCCAATCCGAGTTTAGAAAAACGTTGTTCAAAAACCGTTTTATCAAGCGCAGCCGCTTGCACAGCCGTTGACGTCACTTGCTCTGTGGTTTCGGCGTTACACGCCACAGCAAAAAGTGGCAATGTAAGAAGAGTCAGTTGGCGTAATACGCTCATTAAATTCACCTTTTCAAGCCCTTGGATGGTGCTCGCTATGTAATTGTTTAAGTCGCTCAGTCGCAACATGAGTATAAATTTGCGTGGTCGATAAGTCACTATGACCGAGCAGCATTTGCACTACACGCAAATCGGCACCGTAATTGAGTAGATGCGTGGCAAAAGCATGCCTTAATACGTGTGGAGAGAGTTTTTCCACATCGATTTGTGCGATCACTGCGTAGTGTTTAATTCGGTGCCAAAAGGTTTGACGAGTCATCTGCCTTGCTCGTCGGCTAGGGAAAACCACATCCGACGTTTGTTCGCCCAGCAGAGTAGACCGCCCTTGTTCAAGAAAAGTTTCAATCCAATCAACGGCATTTTCGCCCATCGGTACAAGACGCTCTTTGCCACCTTTACCAATCACTCTTACTACGCCTTGACGTAAACTGATATTTTCCATGGTCAGTGAAACCAATTCGGTCACCCGTAGCCCTGTTGCATACAAGAGTTCCAACATCGCTCTGTCACGTAATTCTAGAGGATTATTAGTATCGGGAGCATTCAATAGATCTTCCACTTGCTGCTCGGATAAATCTTTAGGCAGACGCTGTGGCAATTTAGGGCTAATTAAGAGCGCGCTCGGATCATCGCCGCGGAGTTTTTCACGGTGCAGATATTGAAATAAACGACGAATCGCCGACAACATACGTGCCCGCGAGGTTTGCTTATAGTCTTGATCCGCGAGCCACGCTTGGTACTGCTGCAAACCAGTGACACTAATAAAATCGAGGCGATAATTATTGTGCTGCATCCATTGCAACAATTTCGTCAGATCATTGCGATACGATGAGAGTGTGTTTTCAGCTAAACCACGCTCCATCCACATCGCATCTAAAAACTGTTCCACAACCCCTTGATCAGGAGAAATATATTCAGACACATCAAACCTCTGTGGTGAAAATCGAGTTGCTCAGGTTATGTGAGCCACTGATTTAATACCATAAAAAAACATCATCGGCAGGATAATCGCTGCAAAGCGCGTCATTTTATGGTTAGAATTCACTATTCTTGATTTAAAACGAACACAAAATTATGAAGATCGGTCTTTTTTACGGCTCAACAACTTGTTATACCGAAATGGCAGCAGAGAAGATCCGTGCGCTCATCGGTGAGGATTTGGTGGAGATTCACAATGTGAAAGAAACGCCACTCTCTTTGATGAGCAACTATGATCTTTTAATACTGGGTATCTCAACTTGGGACTTTGGCGAAATCCAAGAAGATTGGAGCGCAATATGGGATCAAATCGGTGGCGTGTCGCTAAACGGCAAGTACGTCGCATTATTCGGCTTAGGCGATCAAGAAGGTTATGGCGAATGGTACCTCGATGCGATGGGGATGCTGCATGATGAGCTAAAACAAATTGGTGCTCAATTGATTGGCTACTGGCCCAACCAAGGCTACCATTTTGAAGCGTCAAAAGCCCTAACGAAAGATGGTCGCCACTTTGTTGGTCTCGCACTCGATGAAGATTCGCAATACGAGCAAAGCGACGAACGCATTCAATGCTGGGTTGAGCAAATTTTAGTGGAATATCACGATTCGATTTAATTCGTTGTTCGCTATTTGTTGTTAGCCATTTGCTGCCAACAAGGCTCGATAGCAACGCCAATCAAACACCAAACCGGGGTCAGTTTTGCGTAGTGGTGCAATGTATTGATGCCCGGTAATGCGTTGATTGGTGATGAGCGGATAACGCCGCTGCAATGCACACGTCAAAGTCGCTAAGGCTTGATATTGCGCAGGTGTATAAGCCGTCTCATCGCTCCCTTCCAATTCAATCCCAATCGAATAATCATTGCATTTTGCACGGCCAGCAAAGCTTGACTGGCCCGCATGCCAAGCTCTGGCATTAAATGGCACAAATTGCACTACTTCTCCCTCTCGCCGAATAAGGCAGTGAGCCGAGACGCGCATCTGGTGGATGGTTTGAAAAAAAGGGTGTTGATTCGGGTCAAGCGTGCCAGTGAAAAACTGCTCAATATATGGGCCGCCGAACTGGCCCGGAGGCAAGCTGATATTATGTACCACCAGCAATGAAATATCTTGCGCATCGCTTCGCTGATCATAAAACGGCGATGGCACTCGACGTGCGCTTTGATACCAACCCTTTTTATCGATCATCAGTTGACCCCTTACACTCACACAAAAATGAACCTTAGCCAGAGGAAATGCGAGATTAGTGGCTGAATTTGAGTAAAACTCAGCGTATCATTCTCACTCTGTTCAACACCATATTAGATTTGCGATGAAAAATACACACAACAGCCAACAACGCCTTGATTATCTGAAACAGCAACTCCCATTGGAAATTACTCGTGCCGTTAGCGATGCACTCAGAGAAGATCTCGGTGGCAGCTTGGATGCGACTGCTGATATCACCGCAAACCTTATTCCAGCGGATGCGCGTAATACCGCGACTCTCATCACCCGTGAACATGGCGTATTTTGTGGCCAAGCATGGGCTGAGGAAGTCTTCAAACAACTTGGTGGTGAAGTGAAAATTGACTGGCATGTCCAAGATGGTGATCAAGTTAAGCCAAACCAAGTTTTGTGCACTCTTGAGGGCCCAGCTCGCGCGCTGCTGACTGGTGAACGCAATGCGATGAACTTCATTCAAACCTTGTCAGGCTGCGCCAGCATTACTGCTCAGTATGCCAAACAGCTAGAAGGCACCGAATGCCGACTACTTGATACACGCAAAACTATCCCTGGCCTGCGCAGCGCACTAAAATATGCTGTCGCGTGTGGCGGCGGCTTTAACCATCGTATTGGCGTGTTTGATGCTTATTTAATTAAAGAAAATCATATCATTGCTTGTGGCGGTATAACCCAAGCCATCAGCACCGCTAAACAGCTCAACCCCGGTAAACCCGTCGAAGTCGAAACCGAAAGCTTGCAAGAGTTAGAAGAGGCGATTCAAGCGGGTGCTGACATCATTATGCTGGATAATTTTAGTATTGAGATGATGCGCGAAGCGGTAGCAATTAACGCAGGCCGCGCGGCTTTAGAAAATTCTGGTAACGTCACATTAGAAACCATTGGCAATTACGCGCGAACCGGTGTCGATTACATCTCAGTCGGCGCGCTGACTAAGCACATTAAAGCACTCGATCTCTCAATGCGCTTTCAGTAATTAATTACATCAATTATTGGAATAAAAATCAAAAATTTCAAATAGTTAAGGAAGCCGGACGAGCTTCCTTTTTTATTGCTTGCGTATCAAAAGCAAGACGGCATTTTTAAGTCAGTCGTATTTCAGTGATTGATATATGCAACTAAACAGGTAAAAAATCCAAATCGCTCGCGCACTGCTCTTTATCTCATTCACACCAACCCACAAGCTTCTTATGCTCTGCCCATCCTTATGCGTTCAAACGGAGCAAATCAAATAATGAACACAAATAAGAAAACGAAACAAAGTGGTTTTACCTTAATTGAATTGATGATTGTGGTGGGAATTATTGGTGTACTTAGCGCGATTGCAATCCCTGCATATAAGAGCTATTTGATCAAAACAGAGTCTAATACAGCCGTCAGTATTCCTAGAACATTACTTACAAATATTGATTTATATATACAAGAAAAAGGCAATTTCCCTGCAACAACAGAAGCGAGCGAAGTTGGTGCAGCTGCAGATATGAGCGCAATGGGGACCCTAGCATTCACTAAGGATGCCACCACACCTACAAATGGAACCTTAGTTTTTACTGTCAGTAATGCTGATGCATCTATAAAAGATAAAAAAATAACATACACACGTACAAATTCAGGCTGGAAGTGCACGCATGATATTCCCGAAACATTATTGGAAAAAGATCTTAAAGGATGCTTAAGAGCGATTCCTTGATAAAATGCTAACCAACCTCCCTGCGATTCTGCGTCAGGCTCAGATATTGAGCCCGACGCAAGAACACGCAGTTATTGAACATATCAAAGCGTCTGGTGCGAGTGTGCCAGAAGCTTTGCTCGCTTTGGATTTTTTCCATCCTCATGATCTGACTGAGCAGTTAAGTACCCTTTTTGGCCTACCGGACACCGACTTAACCCGCTACGACTACCCGCAGCTCTGCCAACAGCTTGGTTTGCGTGATCTCATCACCCGTTACCAAGCACTGCCGATTGCCAATAATGGCCAAACCCTGACCATCGCGGTTTCCGACCCGACCCATTTACAAGTGGAAGATGATTTTCGCTTCGCGACAGGCTTACAAGTTGAACTAGTTTTAGCCGACTACAAAGCGCTGCAAGCAGCCATCCGGCGCTTGTATGGCCGAACAATTCAAGGATCCTCTTCTTCAGGGAAAGAGATCAGCCAAGATGAACTGGCGAACTTAGTTAAGCTGTCTGATGATGAGATTCAATCGATTGAAGACCTCAGCCAAGATGACGCCCCAGTCAGCCGTTTTATTAACCAAATCCTGCTTGATGCGGTGCGAAAAGGCGCATCCGATATCCATTTCGAACCGTACGAAGCGCTTTACCGAGTACGATTGCGCTGTGATGGTATTTTGGTGGAAACGCAGCGTCCCTCAAGCAACTTAAGTCGCCGGCTTGCCGCGCGGCTTAAAATTTTATCCAAACTCGATATTGCCGAGCGGCGCTTACCACAAGATGGACGAATTAAACTGCGGTTGAATCAAGACACCGCCATCGATATGCGCGTTTCCAGCCTCCCTACTTTATGGGGTGAAAAAATCGTACTGCGCCTACTTGATAGCAGTGCTGCTAACTTAGATATCGACAAATTGGGTTATAACGACCAGCAAAAACAACTCTACTTAGCTGCGCTGAAAAAACCACAAGGGATGATTTTAATGACGGGCCCGACGGGCAGCGGAAAAACCGTCTCGCTCTATACGGGGCTACGCATTTTAAATACTGCTGAAGTGAACATTTCTACCGCTGAAGATCCGGTTGAAATTAACTTATCCGGTATCAACCAAGTTCAAGTGCAGCCAAAAATTGGCTTTGGCTTTGCGCAAGCATTACGCTCCTTCTTACGGCAAGATCCCGACATTGTGATGGTTGGCGAAATCCGCGATTTAGAAACTGCCGAAATCGCCGTGAAAGCGGCACAAACCGGGCATTTAGTTCTTTCTACCTTGCATACTAACTCCGCCGCCGAAACGGTAATTCGCTTGAGTAATATGGGAATTGAAGCGTTTAACTTAGCCTCTTCACTCAGTTTGATTATTGCCCAGCGTTTGGCTCGTCGCCTTTGTCGGCACTGCAAAATTGCCGTCGAGCCCTCAATACAGTTGCAGCAACATTTTCAACTGCTAGCGACGGAAACCATTTATGAAGCGAACCCGCATGGTTGCAACGAATGCACAGGGGGCTATTCAGGTCGAGTCGGCATTTATGAAGTGATGGCGTTTAACCCACAGCTGGCCGAAGCGATTATGCAAAAAGCAAGCATTCATCAAATAGAGCAGATCGCGAAAGCCAACGGAATGCAGACACTACAAGAATCAGGCATTGAAAAGCTCAAAAACGGCGTAACCAGCTTCAAAGAGCTGCAACGCGTGCTCTATTTCTAACGCTTTGATCCCTCTTAGCTAGCCATTGAGTGACTCTATTGTATGAACACAAAAATCAAATCAGAACTCAAAAATTATCGTTGGAAAGGCATCAATAGTTCGGGCAAAAAAGTATCTGGCCAAACTCTCGCTTTAACCGAACTGGAAGTGCGTGACAAACTTAAAGAGCAGCACATTCAGATCAAAAAAATCAAAAAAGGGGGCGTCTCTTTTATCACCCGCTTGACTCATCGCGTGAAGGCCAGAGACATCACCATTCTGACACGCCAATTGGCGACCATGCTGACCACGGGCGTGCCCATCGTGCAAGCCTTAAAACTGGTCGGAGATAACCATCGCAAAGCCGAAATGAAATCCATTTTGGCGCAAGTCACTAAAGGGGTTGAAGCCGGAACGCCAATTTCCAAAGCGATGCGTACCGCCAGCATTCATTTCGATACCTTGTATGTTGATCTCATTCACACAGGCGAACAGTCAGGTAACTTGGCTGAAGTGTTTGAGCGGCTAGCGACTTATCGAGAAAAAAGTGAACAACTGCGCGCTAAAGTCATTAAAGCGCTCATCTACCCAACCATGGTGGTGTTGGTCGCGTTAGGTGTTTCTTACTTAATGCTTACTATGGTGATCCCTGAGTTTGAAAGCATGTTCAAAGGATTCGGAGCCGAATTACCTTGGTTTACACAGCAAGTATTGAAACTCTCTCATTGGGTGCAAAGTTACAGTTTGTGGGTACTCATCATCATAATCCTCACCACAATTGCCGTGAAAGCAGTACGCCAAAAATCTTTTTTAATACGCTTAAAAACCAGCCGATTAGGATTAAAGTTTCCCATTCTTGGCGGGGTGATAGGCAAAGCCTCTATTGCTAAATTCAGTCGCACACTCGCCACCAGTTTTAGTGCAGGCATTCCGATTTTAGCCAGCTTAAAAACCACCGCCAAAACCGCTGGCAATGTCCATTTTGAGACGGCGATTAATGAGGTCTATCGTGATACGGCAGCCGGTATGCCAATGTATATTGCGATGCGTAATACCGAAGCCTTTCCCGAAATGGTGCTGCAAATGGTGATGATTGGTGAAGAATCAGGCCGATTGGATGACATGCTCAATAAAGTCGCCACCATTTACGAATTTGAAGTCGATAATACCGTCGATAACTTAGGCAAAATTCTCGAACCATTGATCATTGTCTTTTTGGGTACGGTGGTCGGCGGTTTGGTGGTGGCAATGTACTTGCCCATCTTTAACTTAATGAGTGTATTAGGATAGTATTAGCACTGCTAATCTTTTACTTATCGAGTCTGTGCATGGAAGTTTTTATTTATTACCCTTGGCTCTTTCCACTTTTTGCAGCGTTGTTTGGCTTAATCGTGGGGAGTTTTCTCAATGTGGTCATTTATCGTCTACCCAAAATCATGGAGCGAGAATGGCGACAAGAGTGCGCTGACTGCTTTCCCGAACATCACATTGCGCCACCGGAAGGGCAACTCACGCTCAGTGTCCCTCGTTCTAGCTGCCCACACTGTGATACGCCAATCCGTATTATTGATAATATTCCGCTACTCAGTTGGCTCTTTTTAAAAGGGAAATGTTCCCGTTGCCAAGGCCCGATCAGTGCACGCTATCCTTTGATTGAACTGCTCACCGCCACTATGAGCTTTGTCGTGGCTAGCCACTTCGGTTTTAGTTATTTTTCACTAGCGCTATTGTTTTTCACTTTTGTGCTCATTGCGGCGACGTTTATCGATTTCGATACCATGCTGTTACCCGACAAGCTGACACTGCCACTGCTGTGGGCGGGCCTGAGCTTATCATTGATGCACATTAGCCCAGTCAGTTTGCAAGATGCGGTGATCGGCGCCATTGCTGGCTATCTGAGCTTATGGTCGGTCTATTGGCTGTTTAAACTCGTCACAGGCAAAGAAGGAATGGGTTATGGCGATTTCAAACTGCTGGCTGCTCTCGGCGCTTGGTTGGGCTGGCAATATCTGCCCATCATCATTCTCATGTCATCTGTGGTTGGCATTGTCTTTGGCCTAATTCAATTGCGCTTGCAAAAAAAAGGGATCGACAAAGCCTTTCCTTTTGGCCCCTATCTCGCCATTGCTGGCTGGCTAACCTTGTTGTGGGGTAACGATATGATGAGTTGGTATTTAGGTTCAATTATGGGGTTATCGTCATGGGGTTAGTGGTGGGTTTAACAGGCGGGATTGCCAGCGGAAAAAGCACCGTTGCTCATTTATTTCAGCAGCATTTCTCGATTGATGTCGTGGATGCTGACATCATCGCTCGAGAAGTCGTCGAACCAGGTAGTGAAGGATTAATGGCGATTTGCGCGCACTTTGGCCTCACCATATTAAAGCCCGATGGACAATTAGATCGCACCGCGTTAAGAGAAAAGATCTTTGCTGATGAGCAAGAAAAGGCTTGGCTTAATCAGCTTCTTCACCCAATGATCCGTGCAAAAATGATTGCTGATTTAGCAAAAACCACCTCGCCTTATGCTTTATTGGTTGTGCCATTATTGATAGAAAATAACCTACAAACCTTAGTCGATCGCATCTTAGTGGTTGATGTTGATCTAAAAACCCAAATCGCTCGCACTATGGCAAGAGACAAGGTATCAGAGCAACAAGTCCGTTCGATCTTAGCCGCTCAAGCGAGCCGTGAGCAAAGATTGCAATACGCTGACGATGTGATTAAAAATAGCGCAGAAAACCAAAAACTTTTGCCTCAAATCACAGAATTACACAAAAAGTATCTAGCCATATGCAGCCTAAGTCTGTAAGAATAACCCAGACCGGACCTAAGGCTAGCTAGATGACCACGCATAAGTTTGAACACCCACTGAACGAAAAAACTCGTATCTATTTAAGAGTCGAAGCGCTGCTTAACCAGTTGATGCATTCCGCTCAGTTTCGTGACGGTATTCAACACCAACTCTTCTTTCGTTCATTGTTTGATTTACTCGAAATCTTCGAACAGATCCAACTCAAAAGCGAGTTGGCTAAAGATATTGAAAAACAGCGTTTGAACTACCGTAGCTGGCTCAATGTGGATGGTGTTGATCAAGAAATGTTGCTATCGCTCCTTGAAGAGATCGACGAGGTCCATCGTAATTTAATGAGCGCTGAACGCTTTGGTCAATCACTCAAAGAAGATCGTTTCTTAAGCACGATTCGCCAACGTTTTAATTTACCGGGCGGGTCGTGCTGTTTTGACCTGCCAGCCCTGCACTACTGGCTACACATTCCGATAGAAAAGAAGACCCAAGATGCGCACCAATGGATGGAAACGCTGCGACCGTTATCAGATGCGTTGCAACTTTGGTTGAAGTTAACCCGCGAAACGGGCCATTTTAAAGCACGCCTAGCACGATTAGGTTTTTATCAAAGCGATGCAGAAGACGCCAATATCTTGCGCTTGTCGATCCCACTTGAGTATGGGGTATACCCCATGATCTCTGGACATAAAAATCGCTTCGCGATTAAGTTTATCGAATTCCAATCAGGCCAAGCAACAGGGCGCGATATCGAGTTTGATCTCGCCGTCTGCTGTTAATCAATTCCGCTTCAATTCCCGACTGACTCTTACTTTCCATTGCGTTAGGTAATACACTTACGCCTATCCATCGTTACTTGAAGTCCGTTATGTCAAAGAAAATTACCATTGTAAAATGCCCGCAGTGCAAAGCCGATGTCGAATGGGGAGAACAGAGCCCTTATCGTCCTTTTTGTTCCAAACAGTGTCAGATGATCGATTTTGGCGAGTGGGCCGATGAGGAAAAAAGTATTCCCGGTGCACCGGATATGTCAGACAGTGATGGTTGGTCAGAAGATCAATATTAGCGCACATATAAAAACAGGGGTCGATTACTCGACCCCTGTTTATTACTATGAGAACGCTAGTTTATAGCATTACTTCTTAGCAAGTTTCTCTTTGATACGAGCTGACTTACCAGAACGCTCACGTAGGTAGTACAGTTTGGCACGACGTACTGCACCGCGGCGTTTAACTTCAATGCTATCAACCACTGGAGAGTGAGTTTGGAACGTACGCTCAACACCTTCACCGTTAGAGATCTTACGAACAGTGAATGCAGAGTGTAGGCCACGGTTACGGATTGCGATTACAACGCCTTCAAAAGCCTGTAGACGCTCACGATCACCTTCTTTTACCTTAACTTGAACAACAACAGTGTCACCTGGTGCGAATTTAGGTAGGCCTTGTTTCATTTGCTCTTCTTCAAGAGCCTTGATGATGTTACTCATTTTAAAAATTCCTAGAATAAACTGATACTAAATTAAATAGGTTACTGATGTATTTGAGTTTCTTTGATGAACTCAACCAGTAATAGTTCCTGTTCGTCAGTCAGAGCTAGGTTTTCCAGGAGCTCTGGCCTTCTATGCCAAGTTCGGCCCAACGACTGTTTCAGTCGCCAGCGACGAATATCCTCGTGATTACCGGATTTCAGTACCGCAGGTACTTCTTTTCCATCTAACACTTCAGGACGCGTATAGTGCGGGCAATCTAGCAAGCCATTTGCAAAAGAATCCTCTTCTGCTGATGCGAAATCTCCTAATACTCCCGGAACAAACCGAGAGACAGAATCAATCAACGTCATGGCTGGCAGTTCGCCGCCTGTCATCACAAAATCACCAATCGACCATTCTTCGTCAACTTCTGATTGGATGATACGCTCATCTACCCCTTCATAGCGTCCGCAAATAAGAACTAGGTTCTCATTCGTCGCCAGCTCTTCGACTCCTTTTTGATCGAGTTTTCGACCTTGAGGAGAAAGATAAATGACTTTCGTCTTTCCCGGTGCGGCTTGTTTTGCTGCATGAATGGCATCGCGCAAAGGCTGAACCATCATGAGCATTCCAGGCCCACCACCGTAAGGTCTGTCATCGACGGTGCGATGTTTGTCATGAGTGAAATCTCGAGGATTCCAAGCTTCAATAGACAGCAAACCTTTTTTAACCGCTTGACCTGTTACTCCAAAATCAGTAACAGAACGGAACATTTCAGGAAATAGGCTTATAACGCCAACCCACATGTGTTCTCTCGCTCTGAAATTTTAGAGTTAGAATGCCGGATCCCAGTCAACTTCGATCCGTCGAGCTTCGCGATCAACATTCTTGATCACTTGCTCTTCAAGGTACGGTACCAACCGTTCCTTTTGGCCAAAAGCATCTTTCAAATTCGCTTTCACAACCAGAACATCGTTGGAGCCAGTTTCTAATAGGTCAGTGACCTCACCAAGGTTATACCCCTTAGTGGTAATAACTTGCATACCGAACAATTCACGCCAGTAGAATTCATCTGCTGACAATTCTGGTAATGATGCGGGATCAATAGCAATTTCAAAGTTGGTGAGTAGATGTGCGTCTTCTCGAACATCTAAACCTTCAAGTTTTACCACCATACTCTTACCATGGCGCTTCCAACTCTCTACTTTGTACTCGATCCACTGGCCTTTTTGGTTAATAAACCAAGGGCTGTAATCAAAAATACTTTCAGCTTCGTCTGTGTAGGAAAAAACTTTGAGCCAGCCACGAATGCCATAGGTAGCACCAAACTTGCCCATAACAATCTTTTCGTTTTCTTTGCTCATTGTTTCTTTACCTTTCATCGACATAAGCTAATGTTCTTCTATAAAAGTAAGAATTAAGCCGCTTTTTGAGCGTCTTTTACTAGCTTAGCTACGCGATCAGATAGAGATGCGCCTTGACCAACCCAATGGTTAACGCGATCTAGATCAACACGTAGGCCTTCTTCTTGGCCAGTAGCCGTAGGATTAAAGAAACCTACTTTCTCGATGAAACGGCCAGTTACTGCGTTACGGCTATCCGCAACTACGATTTGATAAAATGGACGCTTTTTAGCGCCGTGACGTGCCAAACGAATGGTTACCATGTCGTCCTCTTTGCTTTCTCAATAATAAAATTAACCCCAAAAACCATTTACGAAAAACAGTCTGGGGTCTCGTGCCAAAATAAAGCCTCGGAATTTTACTCTTATTCCGAGGCTTTGCAAGGGGTTTAGCTATTTTTTCACCAGCAGAAGCATTATGCTTTTGCAGTGATGAGCATCACGCTTTAGTAAATTTTAAGCATCGCAATGAGTTAGGTTAACGACCAAAGAAACCGCCGCCGCCCATGCCACCCATTCCGCCCATCATGCCTTGCATATTACGCATCATGCCTTTCATGCCCCCTTTCTGCATTTTTTTCATCATTTTCTGCATTTGGGTGAACTGTTTCAGTAAGCGGTTAACATCTTGTACTTGGGTGCCAGAACCCATCGCGATACGTTTTTTACGTGAACCTTTTATCATGTCTGGGTGCTGGCGCTCGTGCATGGTCATCGAACAGATGATCGCTTCCATCTGCTTGAACATCTTATCATCGACCTTATCTTTCACGTTGGCAGGTAGGTTTGCCATGCCAGGCAGTTTATCGAGCATGCCCATCATGCCACCCATATTCTGCATTTGCCCGAGCTGTTCGCGGAAATCTTCTAAATCAAATCCTTTCTTTTCCTTGAATTTTTTAGCTAGGCGTTCTGCTTGCTCGTGATCAACATTACGTTGTAGATCTTCAATTAATGAGAGAACATCGCCCATTCCCAATATGCGTGATGCAATACGATCAGGATGGAAAGGCTCGAGCGCGTCAGTTTTTTCACCGACCCCTAAGAATTTAATCGGTTTACCGGTGATATGACGAACGGAAAGTGCGGCACCACCTCGAGCATCACCATCAACTTTGGTTAAGATAACCCCTGTTAACGGCAGCGCATCACCAAAGGCTTTTGCGGTGTTCGCGGCATCTTGCCCCGTCATGGCATCCACAACGAACAATGTTTCAATCGGATTAATCGCCGCATGCAGATCTTGGATTTCTGCCATCATCAGTTCATCAATAGCAAGACGGCCTGCAGTGTCGACAATCAGCACATCGAAGAATTTCTTCTTCGCATGGTCAATGGCCGCATTGGCGATATCAATCGGTTTTTGGTCGGCTGAAGAAGGAAAAAATTCAACGTCCAGATCGTTAGCTAGCGTTTCAAGCTGTTTTATCGCCGCTGGGCGATAAACGTCAGCCGAAACCACCAGTACTTTCTTTTTATCACGTTCTTTAAGCAGCTTAGCAAGCTTACCAACACTGGTGGTTTTACCCGCCCCTTGTAAACCCGCCATTAAAATCACTGCTGGCGGCTGGGCGGCAAGGTTAAGCGCTTCGTTGGATTCGCCCATTACCGCTTCAAGCTGCGCTTGAACAATCTTGATGAACTCTTGTCCAGGTGTCAGCGATTTAGACACCTCAACACCTACTGCGCCCTCTTTAACGCGCGCGACAAAATCACGCACTACAGGCAGTGCAACGTCCGCTTCAAGCAGCGCCATGCGCACTTCGCGTAGGGTTTCTTTAATATTGTCTTCGGTGAGACGGCCTTTGCCGCTGATATTTTTCAGCGTCTTGGATAGTCGATCCGTTAAATTTTCAAACATCGTTGTCTCTTCGCTAGTTCGGCGATTAATTGGGGTCAGTATACCTTAGCCAATCTAATAGTCATACCCATTGACGCTTCGCGATAAGCGACTTAAACCCGTAAACGCAACATTGGGTCCCCAAAACAGGGGGGTCAAAAAGAGTTATCTCTGCGATTTATCGAATAAAAGCCTTCACCCTGTTAATTATTTGCACCATGACCTCAACTAAGGTGGGTATATGTCAAATCAATCGGTATCCAACGTAGCTCATTATCGTGATGCAAGGTATAATTCGCCAATTCAGCCACCATTTTGTAAGAAGTATGGAAAACTTAATCGCAATAGTCGCCACTATTTTGTATTTTTTATCCATAGCGACCATTATTCCAGGCTTAGTTAATCAAACTGGGATTCGTGCGCAGACAGTATTGTTCAGTTCAGCACTGGCGCTGGCTTTTCATGCGTGGTTACTGAGTGATTTAATCTTCAACGCTAATGGGCAAAACCTCAGTATGCTCAATGTGGCATCATTGATAAGCTTTATCATCTCACTGGTGATGAGCATTGCGATGTTAAAAACGCGATTGTGGTTTCTGTTGCCGGTGGTGTATAGCTTCGCCGCGATCAACGTCAGCGCCGCCTCATTTCTTCCAAGCATGTTCATGACTCACTTAGAAAACAATCCGCCACTGTTGTTGCATATTTCTCTAGCACTATTTTCGTATTCAACCCTTTCGATTGGCGCACTCTACGCCTTGCAATTGGCTTGGCTGGACCACAAGCTAAAGAAAAAGAAGATGCTAACCATCAACCCCAATTTGCCACCACTACTGATGGTAGAAAGGCAACTGTTTAAAATCATCTTGATAGGTAACGTATTACTTACTGGTACCTTGATTACTGGTTTTGATTTTGTCGGTGATATGTTTGCTCAAGGCAAAGCGCATAAAGGCATTTTGTCTTTCATTGCTTGGGTTGTCTATTCTGTATTGTTGTGGGGACATTACCGAAAAGGTTGGCGCGGTAGAAAAGTAACTTGGTTTGCTGTCGCTGGTGCAACCTTACTCACACTGGCCTACTTTGGTAGCCGTTTTGTAAAAGAAATCATTTTGAGCTAACTCAACACGTTTGATAGCGTATTGACACATTCATTTAATTAGATCATTACTTAATCACACTATTTATAAGGAAAAACCACGTTTTGGACGACATTTCAACGGGTATATTGTTTGCACTACTCGCGGGTCTCATCGTAATTTCGGCTTATTTTTCAGGTTCAGAAACCGGCATGATGTCTTTGAACCGCTACCGCTTAAAGCACTTGGCCAATACCGGCCACAAAGGTGCAAAGCGTGTTGAAAAACTGCTTGATCGTCCAGATCGCCTCATTGGTTTGATCCTCATTGGCAACAACCTAGTCAATATTTTAGCTTCTGCAATTGCCACTATTATTGGTATGCGCCTTTATGGGGATCTAGGAGTGGCCATTGCCACTGGTGCGCTGACGTTGGTCGTTCTGGTTTTTGCTGAAGTGACGCCAAAAACATTAGCAGCGCTTTACCCTGAACGCGTCTCTTACGCCAGCAGCATCTTACTGACCTTCTTAATGAAGATATTGTCACCATTGGTGATGTTCATTAACTTCATCACCAATGGTTTCATCCGCTTACTAGGCCTTAAGGCCAAGCATGGGGCGGAGGATCATCTAAGCTCTGAAGAGTTGAGAACCGTCGTCAACGAAGCGGGTGGTCTTATTCCTCGTCGCCACCAAGATATGCTGCTTTCCATTCTCGATCTCGAACATGTTACGGTGAACGACATCATGATCCCACGTAACGAAATTACTGGTATCAATATTAACGATGATTGGAAATCTATCGTGCGTCAGTTAACTCACTCGCCACACGGACGCGTGGTGCTTTACCGAGACAAAATTGATGAAGCGGTGGGCATATTGCGCCTTCGTGATGCTTCTCGTTTGATGTTGGAAAAAAAAGAGTTCAATAAAGAGATGATTTTACGTGCCGCTGATGAAGTCTACTTCATCCCGGAAGGCACACCGCTCAACGTACAATTACTTAAATTCCAACGCAACAAAGAGCGGATTGGCCTGATCGTTGATGAATACGGTGATATCAATGGCTTGATCACTGTTGAAGATATTCTCGAAGAGATTGTGGGGGAATTCACCACCTCGATGGCACCAAGCTTAGCCGATGAAATTACCCCACAAAGTGATGGCAGCTTCTTGATTGATGGCAGCGCAAATATCCGTGACATTAACAAAGGGCTGAAGTGGAAACTGCCAACAACGGGCCCAAGAACCTTAAACGGTTTACTTTTGGAGCACCTTGAAGATATTCCAAGTAGCCATTTAAGTGTCAAAGTCTCTGGCCATGCGATGGAGATTGTGGATGTAGAAGAAAACCGCATTAAGCAGGTTAAAGTCTTTCCACGCAAAACCAAAAAACATTAATCGCCAGTCACTGCATAAAAGAAAGAAAAAAAGCTTGGTCACTGCCAAGCTTTTTGTTTTTAAAGGGCCAGATCTGGCGATCTTTAATCCACTTTCAGCTCTTTGAGCATCGACTCAGGTAAAGCAAGCTCATCATTTTTATTCACCGCAATACCTGCTGTGATAATCGCTTGAGCAATCTCTTTAGCTTCTGTTAACGAGTGCATTGAGGCTGTACCACATTGGTATTCGTTTAGTTCAGGGATCTGATCTTGGCTCTCTACTTTTAGCACATCATGCATCGCCGCTAACCACGCTTGCGCCACTTGCGCTTCTGTTGGCGCGCCAATCAAACTCATGTAAAAACCTGTGCGGCAGCCCATAGGTGAGATGTCGATGATTTCTACATCATGACCATTTAAGTGCGCGCGCATAAAGCCAGCATATAAATGTTCTAAAGTGTGGATCCCTTTTTCTGAAAGAATATCTTTGTTTGGAGCAGTAAAACGGAGATCAAATACGGTGATTGTATCCCCTTTAGGCGTCTGCATATTTTTTGCCACACGTACCGCAGGCGCATGCATACGAGTGTGATCTACAGTAAAACTGTCGAGTAATGGCATTGCTTTCTCCTTATTTGGCAAAGAGCGATGCTCTGCCTATCAATGTTAGATTATGATCGAGAGATCATTTTAGGTACGAAAAATAGCTTTCAAGAAATTCTTCAAAACTTTGAGTATCGTGTTGCTCTATCTGTTGCTGAGCGGCTCGAGAACGCAGCACTTCCTCTTCCATCACAGACTCAGAATAAGTTTGATAGTGATGTGCCAGGTTGGCTTGTCGGTATTCGGTTCCTAATGCACAACCCACCTTACCGAGCCCTCCAAACTGTTTAGTCTGTTCAAGTAGTTGGGCGGAAAAGGTTAATTCTGGATTATCAATCCACGAGCTTAGTTTCTCGCATACGGCTTGGTATGCGTTGCCACCACAAGCGCTATCCATTACTTGCGCTATTTTGCGTAAGTCATCGAATACATTATGCGCCCACGCTTGCAGCGTCAGTTTCTCACCGCGACAGCCAATTTGTAACTCTAAACCTGGTTTACGACCTTCTAAAATCACTTTGTTCCAGTTATCTCGCCAACATGCCAGCTCACAATTGTCCATCGGATCTGAATCTGAAAGAGCGGTCCAAGTGAGGAACAGATCGAGAAAACGCACTTGATCTTCAGTAATACCAATCGGGCTAAACGGGTTTACGTCTAACGAACGCACTTCGATGTATTCGACTCCGCCTCTCTCTAACGCTTGTGACGGCTTTTCGTCATTTTTGGCCACACGCTTAGGACGGATCGGTGCATAGAGTTCGTTTTCTATCTGCAAAACATTGCTGTTGAGCTGACGATGTTCACCATCGACATACACGCCTAGTTCTGCAAACTCTTTTGATGGAGTGCGGATCGCCTGATTCAACCCTTCTAGATATTGATCCAAGCTATTAAAACCAATTTGCAAGCCACTTTGCGCGCTATTGGTATAACCTAAATCACTGAGGCGCAACGAGGTAGCATGAGGCAAATAAAGCGTTTTACCAATATTTTCAAATGGCAGATGGCTTTCACGTCCGCGCACAAACGATGAACATAACGCAGGTGATGCGCCAAAGAAATAGGGAATAAGCCAGCCAAAACGGTAGTAATTACGAATCACACCAAAATAGGCTTCCGATTTTGTCTCAGTACGCTGGGATTCAGTTTGCTCGCCATGCAAGGCATCCCAAAATGATTCTGGAAATGAAAAATTGAAATGCACGCCAGAAATGATCTGCATTAAGCTGCCGTAACGACGCTTTAAGCCTTCTCGATAAAGGGTTTTCATTTTACCCGTATTCGATGAACCATATTGCGCCAGTTCGATATCATATTCGCTGCCAACATAACAAGGCATAGAAAGCGGCCACATCTTTTCGTCACCCAATTTGGTTTGAGCAAAATGGTGAATATCCGCCAGTTGTGAGAGTAAAGTCGGCACGTCATGAGAGACTGGTGTAATAAATTCAAGCAATGACTCCGCAAAATCAGTGGTGATCCAACGGTTGGTTAATGCGCTGCCGAGTGCTTCTGGATGAGGAGTCAGAGCTAACGAGCCTTCTGGGGTATAGCGTAACGTTTCACGCTCAACGCCTCGGCCAAACTGCTTAAACACTTCTGATTTTTTAGTGACTTGTTCAAGTCGTGCGGCAAAATTAGTCAAAATAATGATTCGCTTATAGGTGAATGATCCGAATGAAAGCGGCTCTAACTCAGCAAGAGAGTAGAATGGAGGCAAACAATCTGCCCCCTATAAATGTGTACTCTAGCGGATGATTTCAAGCTCTTCTACGGGAATATCTAATTTTTCAAGTTGTGGCTTCAACGTTTTCGCATCACCCACCACGATAATTTGATACTCTTGTGGTGCAAACCATTTAGCGGCGAGTTTATTGAGCGTTGATTTTTTTACGTTTTCCACCAGTTCATTTCGTTGCTGTAGGTAATCTTCATCCAAACTATAGGTCAAAATATTACTAAGCAACTGCGCTTTTTGTGATGGTGTTTCATACGTCAGTGCATCTTGTTGGCCAACAGCAAGGCGCATAAATTTTAGCTCTTGGTCGGTTAAGCCACTTTGACTGAATGTTGCCATCTCTTTTTCTATTTCAACGATTGAAGCTACGGTAGCATCAGCACGCACTTGAGCATTGAAAACAATAGCGCCCACTTCTCGATTGCTCGCGAAATAACTCCCAGCGCCATAGGTGTAGCCTTTATCTTCACGCAAATTCTGATTAATGCGGCTGTTAAAGTTGCCCGCTAAATTGAAGTTAGCCAGTTGGCTGAGAAAAAGCTCGCCAGTAGCATCAAAAGGCAACCCTTTTCGCACAAAACGAACAATGCTCTGCGGCGCATCAGGCTTATCAACCAGATATATCTTCCGCTCTGTCAGTGAGTTCACCACTTGGGGACGTAACAAAGGAGAAGCTTCACCGCGCCACTGCCCTAAAAAGGTTAACTGTTTAGCGACCTCTTTTTTGGAAATGTCGCCAACAACAACGATTTGCGTACCATGTGGCGTGTAATGTTTCGCATAAAAGCGTTTTACATCTTCTAATGTTAAATCGTTTAGTGATTGCTCAGTGCCTTCACTTGAACGCGCAAAAATAGAGTTGCCAAACAGTACTTGACGAGTAGCTTGTGAAGCAAGCCATCCCGGTGTTTGATGCTGATAAACCAACCCTTCCAGCATCTGCTGCTTCAGCCGTGTAAAATCATTCTCTTTGAAAGCAGGATGAAATAAAACTTCTTCAACCACATCCAATGTCGCTGCAACATTCTTCTTCAAACTAGAGACGATAATACTGGTCGAATACTCATTGGCAGTAACACTGATAGTCGAACCTAACGTGTCGAGTTGAGCTTGAATCGCTTCCACTGAGCGTCGAGTTGAGCCTTCTTCAAGTAGCGCCGCGGTTAAATTAGCTAACCCTTCTTTGCCACGCGCGGCGTGTCGCTCCCCTGCCGGTAAATTGATATTAATTAGCACGGTCGGCGTTTCGCTGGTTTGTGTGGCTAATAACTCAATACCGTTATCAAAATAGAGTTCATACAATGTCGGCATTTGTGCTTTCACACCTTTTGCCACAGAAGGCATGATTGAGCGATCAAATTGATCTTCAACCTGGCGATAAGCCAATTGATCTTCGGTTATCGTTTGATGCTCAGGTAGCACTCTTTTAGGGGGTACGAAATTGGCTTTTTGAACGGCAAGATCGGCTTTATGTTTAGGTACAACACTTAAGGTAACCTTATGTTGATGAGCAATGAAGCGCTGATAAGCCTGTTGAATTGACTCTGGGGTGACCGCATGAATCTGAGCTAATTGCTGCTCTAGGCGATCAGGCTGCCCATAAAACGTTTCGTTGGACGCAAGCTGCGTCACTTTTCCAGATACGCTTTGCAGCGCAAAGACCGCATTCGCTTCCGCCATACCGGTAATTTGATCAAGTCGACTCTGATCTACCCCTTGCTGCTCAAACTGACTGAGCGTTTGCATTAACTCTCGATACAAAGGAGCAAGCTGAGCCTTTTCACCCGAAGGGGCCATGGCATAAACATAGAAGGTACAAGCCAATTCGGCGCAATCTTGGAATGCACCCGCATTGACGGCTTTTTGAGTTTTGACCAACGCTTGGTAGAGATAACTATTGGTACCGCTGCCTAACACTTTGGCAAGCGCATCTAACGAGGCTTGACTTTGAGCACCGCGATATTCTGTCGGCCAGCCCACCACAACCATGGGTTGCTGAATACGATCTTCCAAGGTAATGAAACGATCTTGCGCCAACTGGGCCAGCTGTTTAGGTGCGTTATCAACGGCTGGGCCTGCCGGTATGGTGCCAAAATATTGATTAACCCATTCAAGTGTTTGCTGAACATCAATATCACCACCAATGGTCAGCACTGCATTATTCGGCCCATACCAACGTAAGAAAAACGCTTTAAGATCGTTGACGTCCACTCGGTCAAGATCTTCGACATAACCAATGGTTTGCCATGAATAAGGGTGTCCTTCGGCATACATCGCCTCCGCCATTTTTTCCCACATCAAGCCATAGGGGCGGTTGTCGTAGTTTTGTGCACGTTCGTTTTTTACTGTGTCACGTTGGATCTCAAATTTACGTTGAGAAACCGCGTTGAGTAAAAATCCCATCCGATCAGATTCGAGCCACAACACTTTTTCTAGCTGATTTGAAGGCACGGTTTGGTAATAATTAGTACGGTCACGGTTAGTACTCCCATTCATGGTTCCTCCCGCTTCGGTGATCAAACGAAAATGTTCTTGATCGCCAACGTGCTCCGTTCCTTGAAACATCATGTGTTCAAAGAAATGAGCAAACCCTGATTTTCCAATCTCTTCACGTGCCGAACCCACATGATAAGTGACATCGACATGCACTAAAGGATCTGAGTGATCCGGTGAGAGCACGACAGTAAGGCCATTATCGAGCTGATATTTTGCATAAGGGATCATCACTTTTCCCGGTTGAGCATCCACTTGCTCAATCAGCGTAACCCCTTTCGGTAATGATGAAAAAAAAGCGATAGGTGCGACCGTTGATGAACAGCCGTAAATGGCAATAAGAGAAAGGGCACCTAGCCAAATTTTTCTCATAACAGCTCCTTAGAAAAAACCATAGAATACAGCGGCAAGCATGATGTAACGCAGTGCTTTGCCGATCAAAATCATGACAAAAGTAGGTAAAAATTTCATGCGTAGCCAACCTGCGGCCAAACAAAGCACATCGCCCACCACAGGTAACCAACTGAATAAGAGGACCCAATAACCATATTTATTGAGCCAAGCTAACGCTTTATGACCGTGCTTTTCGCTTTCAGTTCGATTAGGCAACCAGATACCGAGCCAATAGTTGGTCAGACCGCCGAGGGTATTGCCAGCGCTTGCAACGGCGATAACCCAAAATACGGGAAATTGATTCAGGCTTAATGTGGCGAATAAACTCGCTTCTGAGCTTCCCGGTAATAAGGTAGCACTGAGAAAACCACTAAAAAAAAGCACCCACAGCGCAGAGCCAGCAAACCAATACGAGAGCGGTTCCAAATAGGTGCTAAAAATGTCTAACATTTCATATCAAGAAGAACTTTGCCTCGAGTATGGCTTGTTTCAATCTGTTGATGAGCCGCAGCCACTTCCGCCATCGGATAAACAGCTTGAATTTCCGTTTTCAATAAGCCAACGCTGACCATATAAAGCATGGTATCGAGCTGTTCAGGATTAGGATCAACTAACATACCTGTGGCTTCAAAACCAAGTAATTTTGCTTTTTCACAGATAAGCTCAGCACTTAGAGTGGGAACAGTAACGACACGCGCATGATCTTTCAAGCATTTCAAAGCGTCGAGAGCCGCATCACCCCCGACTAAATCAATCAGCACATCCACTTCTTCTAAACGCTGTGAAGCAGGAGCAAAATTATAATTAATCGCATGAGCACCAAGAGTCGCTAAATAATCCAAATTTTGTTCGCTGCACGTGGTATACACTTCGGCTTTTGCTGCTAAAGCAATTTGTACCGCTAAGTGCCCGACACCACCAGCGCCTGCGAGGATCAATACGCGATCCCCCTCTTTCACTTGCGCTTTATTTAGGGCTTGCGCCGCCGTTTGCCCTGCCAGTGGCAGCACCGCTGCTGCTTCTAAGGTCACAGCATCAGGAACAAGGCTGAGTTCGCTTTCTGCCACACACAGGTATTGGCTGTAACCGCCACCACGCAACGGAAACCCAACAAAGCCCGCCACATTATCTCCAATTTGAAAGCGGCGATTATCTTCCCCCACCTCAACAACTTGTCCAGAAATATCGTAACCTGGCACCCATGGCAGCTTATCTTTGTTTTGCGCTGCAGCCCACCCCAGACCAGCCCGAGTTTTTACATCAATAGGGTTTACACCAGCAAACGCCACTTTTACTAACACTTCGCCAGCTTTAGGTTGAGGAACGTCACTGGTTTGAATAACGAGCACCTCTGGTCCACCAAACTCAGTAATTGCGATCTGTTTATTATCCATGTCAAACTTCCCTATTGATAAAAAGAAAGGGATGCCTCAGCATCCCTTTGAATATATACCATTTTATTGCTTCTAGTTAATCTTTAGCTCGCAAAATAACCATCAGCTCGTCTAGGCTTAGCCAACAAGAGCAAGCAAAACACCCGCCGCAACTGCAGAGCCCAGTACACCTGCTACATTTGGCCCCATGGCGTGCATCAATAAGAAGTTCTGTGGATTAGCTTCAAGCCCCACTTTGTTCACTACTCGCGCCGCCATCGGTACCGCAGACACACCAGCCGCACCAATGAGAGGGTTAATATCCTCTTTCGAGAATTTATTAAGCACTTTCGCCATCAACACACCACCAGCCGTACCAATACTGAAAGCAATAGCACCGAGCGCCAAAATACCTAATGTTTCCAAGTTCAAAAACTTATCAGCCTGCAGTTTAGAACCAACGCCTAAGCCTAAGAAGATAGTAACGATGTTGATCAGTTCATTTTGCGCTGTCTTGGATAGACGCTCAACCACACCCGATTCACGCATTAAATTACCTAGACAGAACATACCCACTAATGGCGTTGCTGACGGTAAAAATAGAATCGTCATCAATAGCACCGCCAGAGGAAACAGTATTTTTTCTGTCTTCCCAACGTGGCGTAGCTGAGCCATTTTGATTTTTCGCTCCTCAGGTGTTGTAAGTGCCTTCATAATCGGTGGCTGAATGATAGGAACTAATGCCATATAGCTATAAGCCGCCACAGCGATTGCACCTAATAAATCCGGCGATAATTTACTGGCAAGGAAAATAGCGGTTGGGCCATCGGCTCCACCAATGATGGCGATGGACGCAGCATCGGCCATGGTAAATTCCATACCCGGTACATAGTTGAGTAATATCGCACCAAACAGGGTGGCGAAAATACCAAACTGAGCGGCCGCACCTAGCCATAACGTTTTAGGGTTTGCAATCAACGCCCCGAAATCGGTCATCGCGCCCACGCCCATAAAAATCAGCAGTGGAAAAACGCCCGTCTCAATACCAACATGATAAACGTAATAAAGCAGACCGCCGGGTTCGGTAAAACCCGCATTCGGAATATTCGCTAAAATCGCACCAAAGCCGATCGGCAATAACAGCAGTGGCTCAAAGCCTTTGCGAATAGCCAAAAACAGCAGTAAACAACCGACCAAAATCATGCAGATTTGGCCTAGCTGAAAATTAGCGATCCCTGTTTCAGACCATAAGGTCAATAATCCGTCCATGGTTCTCCCTTACGCTAAGCTCAGCAATGGTGCACCAACAGTCACAGCATCACCCTCTTTGACATGAAGATCTTGAACAATACCGCCACGTGCCGCACGGATCTCAGTTTCCATCTTCATCGCTTCCAGAATCACTAACACATCCCCTTCTAACACCTCAGAACCGGCTTGAACATTCACTTTAAAAATGTTGCCAGCGAGTGGTGAAGGAACCGCTTCTGCATTGTTACTTGCCGGCACGCTTGATGACTGTGCTGCTTGAGACTGGCTGGCAGCAATTGAGCTAAGCTGGCCTTGTGGTCCCACTTCAACCGTGTAAATTTGCCCATCCACTTTAACACTGTAGGTTTCAATACCACCTTTTGTCACAACGGTGGCAGGTGTAGGTTTGGCTGACTCCAAGGTTGGCGCAGGCTCAAATGCATCCGGATTGTGACGATTTTTCAAGAACTTCAAACCGACTTGTGGAAACAATGCATAAGTCAGAACATCATCCACCGTATCTGTAGCTAATGAAATTCCCTCTGCTTTTGCCTTTTCAAGCAATTCAGTGGTCAACACGGCCATTTCTGCATCCAACAAATCGGCTGGACGGCAAGTGATCGGCGTAAGATTACCCAACACCTTGGCTTGCAACTCAGTATTCACTGGCGCAGGCGTGGCACCGTATTCACCTTTTAATACCCCTGCAGTTTCTTTCGTGATGCTCTTATAGCGCTCACCAGTCAGGACGTTGATCACCGCTTGTGTTCCCACGATTTGAGATGTTGGAGTCACAAGGGGAATGAAACCTAAATCTTTTCGCACACGAGGGATCTCTTCAAGAACCTCATCAAGGCGATCGGCCGCTCCTTGTTCTTTTAGTTGACCTTCCATATTAGTCAACATACCACCAGGAACCTGCGCAATAAGAATACGAGAATCGACACCTTTTAACTGTCCTTCCCATTTAGCGTATTTCTTACGCACTTCACGAAAATAAGTGGCAATCGGTTCAAGCTGTGTCAGGCTCAAGCCCGTATCACGCTCGGTTCCTTCAAGCATAGCGACCACTGTTTCGGTTGGTGTGTGGCCATAAGTTTGGCTCATTGAAGAGATAGCAGTATCCAAAATATCGATACCAGCTTCTACCGCTTTAACGGCTGTTGCCGCTGAAAGACCAGTCGTTGCATGGCTGTGCAGTGCTAAAGGTACGGCACAAGAGGATTTAATACGGGTGATCAGATCTTCAGCTTCATACGGCTTGAGCAACCCTGACATATCTTTAATACACAAAGAGTGGCAACCGAGATCTTCCAACCGCTTGGCAAGATCAACCCAAGTATCTGAATTATGAACAGGGCTAGTGGTGTAAGACAGTGTGCCCTGCGCGTGTGCGCCAACATCAATTGTCGCTTTGACCGCTTTTTCAAAATTGCGAACATCATTCATCGCATCAAAAATACGGAAAACATCCATCCCATTCGCGTGAGCTCGTTCGACAAACTTTTCAACAACATCATCGGCATAGTGGCGATAGCCTAGTAAATTCTGGCCGCGTAGCAACATTTGCATTGGGGTGTTGGGCATCGCTTGCTTAAGCGAACGTAAACGCTCCCATGGATCTTCACCGAGAAAACGGATGCAAGCATCAAACGTTGCTCCTCCCCAAGTCTCCAGTGACCAATAACCGATCTTATCGAGCTCTGCTGCAATAGGCAGCATGTCTTCGATACGCATGCGCGTGGCAAATAGTGACTGATGGGCATCACGAAGGACCACATCCGTAATAGCTAGTGGTTTAGACATGCTCATAAACTCCTTTTCATCCTTTCTATGCTATTTAGCTAATGCGCGGTGCTGATGCACTGCTGCAGAAATTGCCGCCACAATTTGCGGGCTCACAGCTGAAGGGGTTGGTTGAACTTTTCGATGTTGAATCGGCGCTGCGATCGGTTGTGGTACTTCTTCCGGTACCAAGGTTGACATTAACTGAACGAGATAAACGAGAATAGTTAGAAAAATAAAGACTACAGCCATCCCCGTAATCATAAGGGTGGCGGCGTCAACTAATAGGCTTCCAATAGTAGTCATGTTGCTTCCTTTCTGTGTCATCCTGACAACAATTGCTACGCATTTTTACAAATGCGATCTTGGCAAGTGGACTAGGATTATCTCGATTGGTTAATAATTGTCAATTTTGTTTAAGGGACTCTTGTAGATAACACACAAAATCGGCGAACAATTACTCACACAAATCACAAAACTCTGAATTTTCTCTATTAAGAAGGGCATTTAACTAGCCAATACGGCTACGTTAATCAAAAAATGATGCAGATACTGAGAGGGAGTTAAAACATTGCAGATTAACAAGATAAAACAAATAGTTGCCATTTTAAATTTAACAAAATAGCAACAAAAAACCAACATAAAAAAGCCCCGCACAATGCGAGGCTTCTTAATAAATGGCGCGCTCAGGAGGATTCGAACCTCCGACCGCCTGGTTCGTAGCCAGGTACTCTATCCAGCTGAGCTATGAGCGCGCAAAGTTTTGATATTAATCAGCGATAATCGCTAACAATATCAGGATCAATGACCCTTTGAATAAGTGGCGCGTCCTGGAGGATTCGAACCTCCGACCGCCTGGTTCGTAGCCAGGTACTCTATCCAGCTGAGCTAAGGACGCGCAGAGTTAATGACAGTATCACTAACTTTTAATAAGTGGCGCGCTCAGGAGGATTCGAACCTCCGACCGCCTGGTTCGTAGCCAGGTACTCTATCCAGCTGAGCTATGAGCGCGCAAAGTTTTGATATTAATTAGCGATAATCACTAACAGTATCAGGAGCAATGACCCTATGAATAAGTGGCGCGTCCTGGAGGATTCGAACCTCCGACCGCCTGGTTCGTAGCCAGGTACTCTATCCAGCTGAGCTAAGGACGCGCAGAGTTAATGACAGTATCACTAACTTTAAATAAGTGGCGCGCTCAGAAGGATTCGAACCTCCGACCGCCTGGTTCGTAGCCAGGTACTCTATCCAGCTGAGCTATGAGCGCGCAAGATGTGAATTACATCACAAAAATTTTATTTCTGAACAAAAAAATTGACTCATGGTCAATAAATGGCGGTGAGGGAGGGATTCGAACCCTCGATACGGCTATAAACCGTATACTCCCTTAGCAGGGGAGCGCCTTCGGCCTCTCGGCCACCTCACCGCATTTTCACATTCAATCTTACGAAAGAATATGGCGCGTCCTGGAGGATTCGAACCTCCGACCGCCTGGTTCGTAGCCAGGTACTCTATCCAGCTGAGCTAAGGACGCACATTGTTCTTTATTTGGATGCTAAACCAAATAAGCAAGAATGGCGGTGAGGGAGGGATTCGAACCCTCGATACGGCTATAAACCGTATACTCCCTTAGCAGGGGAGCGCCTTCGGCCTCTCGGCCACCTCACCGTCTTGCGGAGGCACATATTACTTTTTACCAAAAATATGTCAAACACTTTCTTGGTAAAAGCGACAAAAATCAAATCAACCGTTGGCTATTTAATCAAAGCGCTGTGAAATTAAACTTTTCTGTCATATCAGTGACTTCAAAGCATAAAAAAGGCCAGAAAAATTCGCTGGCCTTCCTTGAGATAATTAGTAGTTGCTAGGTGCAACACTACCATTACCTTTTTCAGCTTGAATGCGCATGTAGATTTCTTCACGGTGGACAGAAACCTCTTTCGGTGCATTCACACCGATACGCACTTGATTACCTTTTACACCAAGAACTGTTACTGTCACTTCATCACCGATCATTAGTGTTTCGCCAACGCGGCGAGTCAAAATTAGCATTCTTTGCTCCTTGAGTAATCTCTGTATTATATTGCAACTGCGCTATTATCCACTAAAAGTTATATTTTCGTAAACTATCTATTAGTGCGCTCTCACCCTAAAGAGACATGTTTTAGGTGAAAAGCTAATAGCTCATCTGACGTTATATAGGCCTCATGTAAAATATTGGCTGCCTTATCAACATGTTGTGGCTGCATAACTAGCATTAACGATTGTTTATCAACCGAAAGGGAACTCACTTCGATCCCTTGTTCTGCAAGTAATTCACATGAGCGTTCAACTAATTCCTGAGCTAGTAAACCTACCGTGGTCAATAAACTAACGGGTTCACTATTACGGATTTTGTCATTGAAAACCAGAGCTAATTTAGCACAAGCGTCTCGTTTTATAATGACACCTGTCCATTCTGCCTCTTCGATCACACTCCACACTTCCACACCGAGCATTTGGCACTGCTTGGCTAAACTCGGGAAATGATCATGTTGCACAGTAATCAGCGCCATATCGCGTTGAATCGCAATGCCACATACTGCTTTATGACACTGCTCACCTTTGATTAGACTGCCTGCGTTTACATCAAAAGTAGACAGTACGCGTAAAGGAACTTCATTTTCCCACGCATATTGCACACAAGGTAAATGCAGAACTTTAGCGCCTTTACGTGCCATTTCTTCCATTGACGGGAAATCAACGATCTCTAATTTTTGAGCCGTTGCAACCACACGTGGATCACATGTGTAAACGCCATCCACATCAGTGAATATTTGACACTCATCGGCTTTAAGAGCTCCCGCTAGCGTCACAGCGCTAGTATCAGAACCTCCACGTCCTAAAGTGGTGATATCCCCATTCTCATTCACACCCTGAAAACCCGCTACCACCACAATATGATCTTGTGCCAGCAACTCGGTAATCGTTCGAGTATCAATCATTTTAATCGTCGCGTCATTGTGTTGATTATCGGTCACAATATTCGCTTGAGCTCCGGTTAGTGAGCGAGCTGAATAGCCTAATTTATTGAGTGTCATCGCTAATAGCGCCATAGACACTTGCTCACCAGCAGAGAGCAAAACATCAAGTTCCCTTGCAGTTGGTACACTATCGATTTGTTGTGCTAAGCCCAACAGTCGATTGGTTTCTCCTGACATTGCAGAAACAACTACAACCACTTGATTACCATCATTCTTCGCCTTAATGATGTGTTCAGCGACGGTATGGATTCGTTCTATTGAACCCACAGAGGTTCCGCCAAACTTTTGCACGATAAGGGGCTTTTTCACCTATCTTCACCTTCCCAAGACCAAAGTCTCATTAGGACCAAATCGAAAGCAGAGCACTATGTTGAGTATCGATTCAGTAGTTACAAAAACAAAACCAAGCAGATAACTGGCTCGTATCCTATTGCGCCAATTAGACCACTTGGTTTGGTAAATAAAATTACGCCCAATCAAAAAACAGTGATTGAGCGTGACTTATTACAGCGGTTTATAGATGCTCAGCAATCCAAGCATCTACTGAAGCTAAAGCGCTAGGCAAGGCATTAACATCCGTACCTCCCGCTTGAGCCATATCCGGACGGCCGCCACCTTTACCACCCACTTGCAAGGCAACCATATTGACCAGCTCCCCAGCTTTAACTTTAGCGGTAAGATCTTTGGTCACACCCGCAATCAAACCCACTTTATCATCAGCCACATTACCCAGCATGATAATGCCACTGCCTAACTGATTTTTTAGCTCATCAACCATACCACGCAGCGCTTTGTTATCGGCGCCATTAAGTTGAGCAACTAGCACTTTCACACCCGCAATCTCTTTTACATTGCTGATCAGATTGGCACTTTCTTTCGCTGCAAGTTTATCTTTTAACTGCTGCAACTCTTTTTCCAAAGATTTCGCTTTGGCCGCCATTTCAGCCACTTTGACTTCATATTGAGCCTGCTGTTGATCCAATAGATCCAGCGCGCCTTCACCCGTCACCGCTTCAATACGACGAATGCCAGCAGCAATACCGCCTTCAGAAACTATTTTGAATAGGCCGATATCACCGGTGTTACTTGCGTGAATACCACCACACAGTTCGGTTGAGAAATCACCCATCGACAATACACGAACTTCATCGTCGTATTTTTCACCAAACAGTGCCATAGCACCTTTGGCTTTTGCCGCTTCGATGTCCATAATATTAGTTTCAATCGTGTGGTTACGGCGAATTTGCGCGTTCACTAGACGTTCCACTTCTTTTAGCTCTACGGGCGTCATTGCTTCTAAATGAGAGAAGTCAAAACGCAAGCTTTCCGCTTTTACCAATGAGCCTTTTTGCGCCACGTGCGAACCTAATACTTGTCGAAGTGCAGCATGCAATAAATGTGTGGCGGAGTGGTTGAGTGAAATTGCAGCGCGGCGCTTAGCATCAACAATGGCTTTCGCTTCATCGCCTTTGGCGAGTACGCCCTCGATGAGTTCACCGTGATGAGCAATGGCGTTGCCGAGTTTTTGTGTATCTTCAACTTTAAACAAGCCCGTGGCCGTTTGAATAACACCCGCATCACCACATTGACCACCGGATTCAGCGTAGAAAGGTGTTTCGCCCAAGATCAAAATCGCTTTATCACCCGCAGATAGAGTGTCAACTTCATTGCCGTCAACAAACATAGCGGCAATGCGGCTCTCGCCTTGTGTCGCGCTGTAGCCACAGAAAGCGGTATTGGTATCAACTTTAATGATTGCATTGTAGTCAGTGCCAAATTGGCCCGCTTCACGCGCTCGTTGACGCTGCTCTTCCATCGCTTTTTCGAAACCTTGTTCGTCAATGGTCAGCTCACGTTCACGTGCAACATCATTCGTTAAATCAGCCGGAAAACCGTAGGTATCGTAAAGTTTAAAGACAGTTTCACCATCCAGTACGCTACCCTCTAAATTATCGAGTGCATCATTGAGGATCGCCATACCGCGTTCAAGAGTGCGACCGAAGTTCTCTTCTTCAATGCGCAGCACTTTTTCTACAAGCGCTTGCTGCTTTTTCAGTTCTTCACCAGCCGTTCCCATCACTTGTGCTAATGGGCCAACCAGTTTGTGGAAGAAGGCACCTTGCGCGCCCAATTTATTACCATGACGCACCGCTCGACGAATAATCCGACGCAGTACATAGCCACGACCTTCATTCGATGGCATTACACCATCCACAATCAAGAAAGCACAAGAACGGATGTGATCAGCAACAACGCGTAGCGATTGATTGGAAAGATCGTCATAACCCGTCACCTCAGCGGCGGCTTTAATCAAGGCTTGAAACACATCAATTTCATAGTTTGAGTGAACACCCTGCATGATCGCAGAAATACGTTCAATACCCATACCAGTATCAACGGAAGGTTTTGGAAGTGGCTCCATCGTGCCATCGGCATGACGGTTAAACTGCATGAAGACGTTGTTCCAAATTTCAATGAAACGATCGCCATCTTCCTCTGCCGAACCTGGAGGACCACCCCAGATATGATCGCCATGATCATAGAAAATTTCAGTACAAGGACCACACGGACCCGTGTCACCCATTTGCCAGAAGTTGTCTGACTCATAAGCTTTACCACCCGGTTTATCGCCAATGCGAATAATGCGCTCAGCCGGAATGCCTACTTTTTTATTCCAGATATCAAATGCTTCATCATCGGTTTCATACACGGTAACCAGTAGACGATCAGCGGGCAACTTGAGTGTTACAGTAAGAAACTCCCACGCGTATGCAATAGCGTCTTCTTTGAAATAATCACCAAAGCTGAAGTTACCCAACATTTCAAAAAAGGTATGGTGACGAGCGGTAAAACCAACGTTTTCCAGATCGTTATGCTTACCACCAGCTCGCACACAACGTTGCGCCGTTGTTGCACGTGTATAAGCACGCTTTTCTAAACCAAGAAAACAATCTTTAAATTGGTTCATTCCTGCATTTGTGAACAACAGGGTTGGGTCATTAGCGGGGACTAATGATGAACTATCAACAATTTGGTGTCCTTTACTTTCAAAGAACGAGAGGAACGCGCGGCGAACCTCATCAGTGCTCATAAACATGCAGCTCTTCCTGAAATACTCAAGTTAGAATTTTGCGTTATTGTAAAGCATGGACAAGAGTTCGACTAGTTTTCTTATAGAAAAGGCATGGCAGGAAATAAATTGCGGATCAGACGAAGAGTTAAGCTTCCGATGATGATAAAGCGTAGCTAATTTGCTCGAAGCTAAAGCCTCGATACTGCAAAAAACGCACTTGTTTGGCATGTTCTTTTGAACCTTTTTCCGCAGGTTCTCTGAATTTTTTTTCAGCCACTGCTTTTGCCAATTCAAACCAATCTTGAGGCTCTTGATATAAAGCGGTTTCAATATCATCGCTACTGACTCTTTTTTGGCTCAGCTCTTGTCGAATGCGCCGCTCACCATGACCTTTAGTGACATGTTGTCTTATTTGACTTGCGGCATAGCGCAGTTCATCCAAATAATGGTTATCAAGGCAGTAACTAATTGTTTTAACGATAATTTCCGCATCATACCCTTTACTCATGAGCTTTTGCTGTAGCTCATGCTCGCTGTGATCTCGCCGGCTCAGTAATTGCAATGCACACTCTTTGCACGATAACGTCGATTTGAATTTAGAGGAATACATACTGTCCCTATTGGTCATGGATAAAACAAAGCCCTGCATTGCAGGGCTTTGTTGAAATATAAACGTGGAGAATATTACAACTCTTCTTCTTGAGGCATTTCGCTCAAAATAGGTTCTTCAACAATTAACTCGGCTGGATTGAGCAGCATTTCACGTAACTTAGTATCAAGAGCCATAGCTGCAGCCGGATTCTCTCTCAAGAATTTACAGGCGTTTGCTTTACCTTGACCAATTTTATCACCGTTATAGCTATACCAAGCACCCGCTTTCTCAACCAATTTATGTTTCACGCCAAGATCAACCAATTCACCTTCACGGTTAAAACCTTGTCCGTAAAGAATTTGAGTATCCGCTTGTTTAAAGGGAGCCGCGATTTTGTTCTTAACCACTTTAATACGCGTTTCGTTACCCACGACTTCGTCACCCTCTTTAATAGAGCCTGTACGACGAATATCTAAACGAACTGAAGCGTAGAATTTAAGGGCATTACCACCTGTTGTGGTTTCAGGGTTACCAAACATCACACCAATTTTCATACGGATCTGGTTAATGAAGATGCACATGCAGTTGGACTGTTTTAGGTTACCCGTTAACTTACGCATCGCTTGAGAAAGCATACGTGCTTGCAAGCCCATGTGGCTATCGCCCATTTCACCTTCAATTTCAGCTTTTGGTGTCAGTGCAGCCACTGAGTCAATGACGATAACATCAATGGCACCAGAACGAGCCAAGGCATCACAAATTTCAAGCGCTTGTTCACCCGTATCAGGTTGTGAAACCAACAGCTCATCGATGTTTACACCCAGTTTTTTAGCATAAATTGGGTCAAGGGCATGTTCTGCATCGATAAAAGCACAGGTTTTACCCACTCGTTGTGCTGCTGCGATCAATTCCAGCGTTAACGTTGTTTTTCCTGATGATTCAGGGCCGTAGACTTCCACGATACGTCCCATTGGTAAACCGCCAGCACCCAATGCAATATCCAAAGAAAGTGAACCGGTAGAAATGGTTTCAACATCCATTGTACGGTTGTCACCAAGGCGCATGATCGAACCTTTACCAAATTGCTTTTCAATTTGACCCAGTGCTGCGGCTAACGCCTTCTGCTTATTTTCGTCCATTACTTTCTCCAAACTGTCGCTGTGGGTAGCGGCTCGTTAAATTTTTTATCGACTCTTTAGTCGCCAATTGGGGTTAATTATACTGTTGATTCATACAGTGTCTATAGCTGTGTCGAAAAAATTTCGACTAGGTTCAATTTGGCTGCGATAAAAAGTGACTCACCACTTGTAATGCATGAGTAATCGCCTGCTTGCGCACCTGCGCGCGATCGCCTTTAAAACAAAGCGTCTCAGCACGTTCCCAGCCTTGTTTAGAAGCCCATGCAAAGCATACGCTTCCCACTGGTTTTTCTGCGCTACCGCCGTCAGGACCAGCAATACCACTGATCGCTACACCAATAGTGGCTTGGGAATGCAAAAGTGCTCCTTGTACCATTTCGCGCACCACGGGTTCTGAAACCGCGCCAAAATCCACCAGTGTCTGTGCTTTGACACCGAGCATCTCTTGTTTAGCAAGATTACTGTAGGTCACAAACGATCGTTCAAACCAAGCCGAACTTCCTGCAACCTCGGTAAGTGCAAATGCCACACCACCGCCAGTGCATGATTCAGCACTGGTGAGGATCTCTTTTTGTGCTAACAATTGCTGACCTAATTGTTCACTTAATGCAAAAATCGCTTTCATTACGCTCTCTCCAAAGCCACGTTATCTTGCTTGAACCTTTATAGCAGATTGAATCTCCAGAAAACAGAATGGGCACGCAAGCGTACCCATTCTGAATCGTTCGTCCGTTGTATTTAGATCTCAAACATTAAACTATCTGCGTCTAAGAATGGCCAACGAATGGTGTGCGGAGTGCTGCTCTCTCCACCAAAAAAGTAGCCCACTTGTGGTGTAGCAAAGGTTTTGTCGCCTCGTGTGAGTGGTTGTTCACTCAATGCTCTATGGGTTAATTTTGCTTCCCATAATTGCTCACTCTCCCAGCCTACTGGCGCAAGTTCCACTCGCACTTCAGCGCCAACAGGGTTAACGGAGACCACTTCAAAAGGCAATGAAGCTTGGCTATTTTGTTTATTCGATAGGCTCAACTCATGGCTGCGCACATACAACTTTCCTGATTGATTAATCGCGTGATCTTTCGGCGGTAAGATAAACGATTGGCCGTTGACCCACTGCTCGTTATTCCAGTTGGCTTGGAATACATTCACATTGCCAAAAAAGTCAAAGACGAAGCGACTGTTCGGTTGAGCATAAAGCTGTACTGGCGAGTCGATCTGTTCGATGCGGCCATTGCTCATCACGACCACGCGATCAGAGAGTTCAAGTGCTTCATCTTGATCGTGGGTGACAAATACGCTCGTAAAACCGAGCTCTTCATGCAAGCTGCGCAACCAGCGGCGCAATTCTTTACGCACTTTGGCATCCAGTGCGCCAAAAGGCTCATCCAGCAGTAGCACTTCCGGCTTTGTTGCAAGAGCGCGAGCCAAGGCGATGCGCTGCTTTTGCCCACCGGAAAGTTGTTCAGGATAGCGCTCAGCTAAATGGCCAAGTTGTACAATATCCAACAGCTGTTTGACTCTTTTGGTTATTTCCGCCGCCGCTGGTCTATGACGGCGATCCATCACTTGCAAACCAAACGCGACATTGTCGGCCACCGTCATATGACGAAAAAGTGCGTAGTTTTGAAACACAAAGCCAACTCGGCGCTCGCGGACGTGGACATGAGTCACATCGCGATCTCTAAAATGAATGGTTCCGCTATCAGCACCTTCAAGGCCGGCAATAATACGCAACAAAGTGGTTTTGCCTGAGCCTGAAGGACCAAGTAAGCCAATCATCTCGCCATCATCAATCTGTAACGAGAGCGGAGAGAGCGCTTGAAATTGACCAAATTGTTTGGAAATGTTGTCTAAACGTATACTCATACCGTCTCTTGCTCTCTGTTCGTTTTTGTCTGATTGTTGTGTTGACGCCATTCAACATAAGCTTTAAAAACTAAGGTTAATAATGCAATGAAAGCCAATAGTGAGGCGCTAGCAAACGCCGCTTCCGATTGATAATCTTCATACAGTAGCTGCACATGTAGCGGTAAGGTATTGGTTTCACCACGAATATTGCCAGACACAACCGCTACTGCGCCAAATTCACCAATGGCACGCGCATTGGTTAGGATGACACCGTAAATCAGTGCCCATTTAATATTCGGTAAGGTGACGCGACGAAACAGTTGCCACCAAGATGCACCCAAAATAACCGCCGCTTCTTCATCTGATCGGCCTTGCTGCTGCATCAGCGGGATCAGCTCACGCGCAACAAACGGGCAAGTCACAAAAACCGTGACCAATAAAATTCCCGGCCAAGCAAACATCACTTGCAGATCGCGCTCAAACAACCACTCGCCCAACCAACCGCTGCTGCCGTAAAGCAGTAAATACAGAAGGCCTGCAACAACCGGTGATACGGCAAACGGAATATCAATTAAAGTGGTTAATATTTTTCTACCCGGAAATTCAAAACGAGTCACTGCCCAAGCTAATAACACGCCGAACACTAAGTTAATTGGCACCGTGAGTAGCGCAACTAGCAGTGTTAAACCAATGGCATGACGCGTATCGGGTTCAATTAAATGACTAATATAAGTCGATAAACCACTAGCAAAGGCTTGTTTGAAAATGCTCACTAGCGGGATAATCAGCAACAATGCAACCCAAAACAGCGCAAAGCCAATCAAACTCCACTTCACCCAAGGTGCTTCACCGACTCGTAACGGTTGATGTGCTTTCATTATCGGTTCCTTAACGTCCATGAATTCGACGCAGGTATGCGCCCTGCCATAGATTGATCAGTAGTAGCAGCGATAACGATGCCATCAATACTACCGAGGCAATGGCACTCGCCGCCGGAAAATCAAATTCTTGTAAGCGTACAAAAATCATTAATGAGGTAATTTCACTGACGTAAGGCATATTGCCCGCAATGAAAATCACTGCACCAAACTCGCCCAAGCTACGCGTAAATGAGAGTGCAATACCAACCAATAGTGCTGGACGAATCGAAGGCATGATCACTTTCCAAAATACGGCGCTGTCTGATGCGCCTAACGTCATTCCCGCTTCTTCCTCTTCTTTGGATATCTCTTCCAAGACGGGTTGTACCGTGCGTACCACAAACGGAATACTGGTAAACGCCATCGCGACAACAATCCCCAAGGGGGTATAAGCCACTTTAATTCCAAGCTCGCCAAGTACGCTGCCCACCCAGCCATTGGATGAGTAAAGCGTCGCCAACGTGATGCCTGCAACGGCGGTAGGCAAAGCAAACGGTAAATCGACTAAAGCATCAAGAATACGTTTGCCATAAAAATCATAACGAACCAGCACCCAAGCGAGTAATAATCCTAGCAAGCCATTAAACAATGAGGCGATGAGTGCTGCGCCCACCGTTACTTTGTAACTGGCCAGTACACGAGGGTCCGCCACCACCTGCCAATACTCGGTGAGCGACATTTGGCTCGTCTGCATAATCAAGCCACTAGCGGGCAATAGCAGCACTAAGCTGACAAAAAACAGCGAAGTACCGAGGCTAATACCAAATCCGGGTAGCACCCTTTTATGGCGTGGGCGAGATAAAGAAGCGGTGAAGGAATGGCTCATAAACCCTCGAAACAAAACGGATGCGTAAGAAAACCACCCACACTCAGCGCAGGTGGCGATGACGAATTAACGACGTTGAAGTTGGTCAAGCTTCGCGCCATTGGCAAAATGAAGTTTCATGGCATTTTCCCACCCGCCAGCAATGCTCTCAACTGTTAGCAATTCAACTTCAGGGAAGCGATCAGCAAATTCTGCGTTCACTTTTTCATCATGAACGCGGTAATTAAACCCAGCCAGCAAACGTTGCGCTTCTTCACTGTACAGATAAGCAAGATATTCGTTAGCTACCTCAAGCGTGCCTTTACGCTTGGCATTTTTTTCCACCACGGCCACAGGAAACTCGGCCAAGATAGAAGTCTTAGGCACCACTACTTGATATTCATCCACGCCATACTGCTGACGAATATTGTTCACTTCAGATTCAAACGTAATCAGCACATCGCCAATGCCACGTTCAACAAACGAAGTAGTCGCACCACGGCCGCCAGTATCAAATACCGCTACATTAGCTAAAAATTGTTTGAGGAATTGATCCTGCTCGGCTTGGTTCTCTTTGCCAAAAGTCTTTTGTGCATAACCGACCGCGGCCAAATAGGTATAACGCGCATTACCTGAGGTTTTAGGATTGGGGAATACAGAAGCCACATCAGCTTTGGCGAGATCGCCCCAATCTTGAATATTTTTGGGATTTCCCTTGCGCACTAAAAATGCGGTCGTGGAGTAGTAAGGTGAGCTTGCATTGGGCAATTTTTCTTGCCAATTAGCATCGATAAGCTTGCCACGATCGTGTAGCACCTGAACATCCGTTACCTGATTGAATGTCACTACATCGGCGGCTAACCCCTGCAAAATTGAGCGAGCTTGCGCAGATGACCCACCGTGCGACTGTTTGATCTCCACTGTTTGGCCTGTCTTTTGTTGCCAGTGTTTTTCAAACACTGGGTTATAAGAAGCAAACAGCTCGCGAGCGATGTCGTACGATGAGTTGAGAATGGTTTGATCCGCGGCCGAAACATTCAACGATCCTACGGCTAATAAGCTGGCTAAGGCTGACTTGATGAACTTCATATATTGCTACTCCCTAATCACTACGGCCAAAATGGCGTCCTTGGCAATTAGAGTATGAGGAAAATGAATTATAACAAAGAGGATAACTAGAACTTTTTGGAATAAACTCTAGCAATAAATTGTATGCCAATTACCAGCACGACTTTATAGTAGTGTTCGGTAAGGTGGATACGTCATCTTACTCTTCCGACTAAAAAAATTAAGGACAACATGATGGCGGACTTTCCAACGATTGAAGCATATGTCGGGCAAACGCCTTTAGTTCGCTTGCAGCGACTGGCGGCTCACACCTCAAGCACCGTATTGGTCAAGCTAGAAGGCAATAACCCAGCAGGTTCAGTCAAAGATCGCCCAGCACTCAATATGATAGTGCAAGCAGAGCGTCGCCAAGAGATCCAACCGGGCGATACCATCATTGAAGCGACCAGCGGCAACACGGGTATTGCGCTGGCAATGGCGGCCGCCATCAAAGGCTACAAAATGATTTTAATCATGCCGGATAATGCCACCCAAGAGCGTAAAGACGCGATGAAAGCGTATGGTTGTGAGCTCATTTTAGTCAGCAAAGAGCAAGGCATGGAAGGAGCGCGCGATTTAGCATTAAAAATGCAAAGTGAAGGCAAAGGAAAAGTGCTCGATCAATTCAATAACCCCGACAACCCGCAAGCTCATTTTGATTCTACTGGCCCAGAAATTTGGCAACAAAGCCACGGGGAAATCACCCACTTTGTCTCAAGTATGGGCACAACGGGCACCATCATGGGCACTTCTCGCTATCTAAAAACGCAAAATCCAGAGATAAGCATTGTCGGTTTACAACCAGCAGAAGGCAGTGCAATTCCGGGCATTCGCCGCTGGCCTCAAGCTTATTTGCCCGGCATTTTTGAATCATCACGTGTTGATGTGGTACTCGATATCAAAGAGCAAGATGCCATCAATACGGCTCGTGCTTTAGCGACCGAAGAAGGCATTTGCGCTGGCGTCAGCTCCGGAGGCGCGGTTTTCGCTGCATTACAAATCGCGCAACAAAATCCCGGTGCGGTGGTTGTCGCCATCATTTGCGATCGAGGCGATCGTTATCTCTCATCCGGTCTTTTTTCTTAGATCAAATCTCCAACCCAATGGGCTAATCAGTGCTGAACGCGCTCATCACTTTTTAGCCCTTGGCTTTGCTTCCACATCAGCATCCCTTGATTGCTCAGCAATAGCGAAGTTTGTTATCCTCTCCAACTATTTAAATGCATGTTCTGACGATTCTTTCTAACTCATGTCAGAGCTAAGACCACAACCATTTCTGTACGGTGGTCATTTTCACAGTCAGCCATTGATAATCGAGTGACGAATAACATGAGCAAATCCAGCGCATCTTCCGCCGAGTCTTCACCACAGCACACCCCGATGATGCGGCAATATCTGCAATTGAAAGCGGAAAACCCCGATATTCTGCTCTTTTATCGGATGGGCGATTTCTACGAGCTGTTTTACGATGATGCAAAACGCGCATCGCAATTGCTGGAAATATCACTCACCAAACGCGGTGCTTCTGCGGGTGAGCCTATTCCAATGGCGGGCGTTCCCTATCACGCAGTGGAAGGTTACTTAGCAAAATTGGTACAACAGGGCGAATCCGTCGCGATTTGTGAACAAATTGGCGATCCTGCCACCAGCAAAGGCCCCGTTGAGCGTAAAGTGGTGCGGATTGTCACGCCCGGTACGGTCACGGATGAAGCCTTGCTCTCTGAGCGAGTCGATAACTTAATTGCTGCCATCTACCACCACGATGGTCGCTTTGGCTACGCAACCTTAGACATCACTTCAGGGCGCTTCCAACTGAGTGAGCCAGAAACCGAAGAGGCGATGGCCGCCGAACTGCAACGCACCGCACCGCGCGAACTGCTCTTCCCTGAAGATTTCACGCCAGTCACTTTAATGGGCAATCGCAAAGGAAACCGTCGCCGCCCTATTTGGGAATTTGAGTTAGAGACAGCAAAACAGCAGTTGAACCAACAATTTGGTACGCGTGATTTGGTCGGTTTTGGCGTAGAACAGGCTAAACTGGGCTTATGCGCCGCTGGCTGCTTGATTCAATACGTGAAAGATACGCAGCGCACTGCACTGCCTCATATTCGTTCACTGACGTTTGATCGCCAAGATCACTCGGTGATCTTAGATGCCGCCACGCGCCGTAATTTAGAGATCACGCAGAACTTGTCCGGTGGCTTTGATAACACCTTAGCGGAAGTGCTCGATCATTGCGCCACCCCAATGGGCAGCCGCATGCTTAAACGCTGGTTACACCAACCGATGCGCTGTATTGATACGCTGAATCAACGCCTTGATGCGATCGGCGAGTTGAAACAGCTTGCTCTGTTTAGTGAATTACAACCAGTGCTGAAACAGATTGGCGATATTGAACGTATTCTTGCTCGTTTGGCATTGCGTTCCGCTCGCCCAAGAGACTTAGCACGCCTGCGACATGCGATGCAGCAATTGCCGCAGCTCAGTGAAATACTGCAACCCTTGTCGCAACCCCACTTAGTTCAGTTAACTCATCATGTACAGCCATTGGATGAGCTGTGCACACTGCTTGAGCGAGCGATCAAAGACAACCCACCAGTTGTGATTCGTGATGGTGGCGTGATTGCCGATGGCTACAGCGCCGAACTGGATGAATGGCGTGATTTAGCCAACGGCGCAACCGAATACTTGAATCAATTAGAAGCTGAAGAGCGCGAACGTCACGGCATTGATACGCTAAAAGTCGGCTACAATGCGATTCACGGTTTCTACATTCAAGTCAGCCGTGGCCAGAGTCACCTTGTTCCTCCCCACTATGTGCGCCGCCAAACGCTGAAAAATGCCGAGCGTTATATTATTGCCGAGCTAAAAGCGCATGAAGATAAAGTGCTCAACTCGAAATCAAAAGCACTGGCAGTGGAAAAGCAGCTTTGGGAAGAGTTATTTGACTTATTGTTGCCTCATTTAGAGCAGATGCAAAACCTTGCATCTTCGCTATCGCAGCTCGATGTGTTGCAAAACCTTGCCGAGCGCGCTGAAAGCTTAGATTACTGTCGCCCGACCTTGAGTAAAGAGCCAGCGATCCATATCCAAGCGGGCCGTCACCCTGTCGTTGAGCAAGTGATGAATGACCCCTTCATTGCCAACCCAATTGAGCTCAATCCGCAACGAAAAATGTTGATCATTACTGGGCCTAACATGGGCGGTAAATCGACCTACATGCGCCAAACCGCATTGATTACTTTATTAGCGCATATCGGTTGCTATGTGCCAGCGGAAGCGGCACGCATCGGTTCGATTGACCGCATCTTCACCCGTATTGGTGCATCGGACGATCTCGCCTCTGGGCGCTCTACTTTCATGGTTGAAATGACCGAAACTGCCAACATTTTGCATAATGCGACACAAAATAGCTTGGTATTGATGGATGAAATTGGCCGCGGCACCAGTACCTATGATGGGTTATCACTGGCTTGGGCAAGTGCACAATGGCTCGCAAGCCAAATTGGCGCGCTAACGCTATTTGCCACTCATTATTTTGAACTGACCGAGCTGCCAAACCAGCTACCTCACTTAGCCAACGTGCATTTAGATGCCGTGGAACATGGCGATAGCATTGCCTTTATGCATGCGGTTCAAGAAGGGGCGGCAAGTAAATCTTACGGCCTAGCAGTGGCAGGTCTTGCTGGCGTGCCTAAAACAGTGATCAAAAACGCGCGCGCTAAACTGTCGCAGCTCGAGTTATTGAGTCAACAGCAGCCCAATGGCAGCAAAAGCTCAACCGTAGATATTGCTAATCAACTCAGTTTGATCCCAGACCCAAGCGAAGTCGAACAGGCATTAGCAGCTATTGATCCTGACGATCTAACGCCTCGCCAAGCGTTAGAAGCACTTTATCGCTTGAAGAAGCTAATGTAACAATCTGATATTACAAATAAAAAAGGCATCGATTTAAAATCGGTGCCTTTTGTGCTTTTATGCAATAGTTTTATAAATCAACGGTTTTATGAATCAATGGTTTTATGAATCAAGGTCTTGTTGAACCAACCTTTAGTCGTATTCAACATTAAACAGCGCTTCCATGTTCAAGCCTTGTTTAACCAAGATCTCTCTCAAACGACGTAGGCCTTCCACTTGAATTTGACGAACTCGTTCACGGGTTAAGTTAATTTCGCGGCCTACCTCTTCTAAGGTGGACGGTTCATAACCTAATAGCCCAAAACGGCGTGCAAGTACCTCTTTTTGTTTTGGGTTCAGTTCATCTAACCAATTCAGTAGTGATTCACGGATATCATCATCTTGCGTAGAAATTTCAGGATCAGAGTTGTTCGCATCTGGGATGATATCGAGTAGTGCTTTGTCACCATCGCCGCCAATCGGTGTATCAACAGAACTGATACGCTCGTTCAGACGCAGCATTTTACTGACATCTTCTACTGGCTTATCCAGTTGGAACGCAATTTCTTCTGCGGTAGGTTCATGATCTAACTTCTGCGATAGCTCGCGAGCCGTGCGAAGGTAGATATTCAACTCTTTAACGACGTGAATTGGCAAACGGATAGTGCGTGTTTGGTTCATTAATGCACGTTCAATGGTTTGACGGATCCACCAAGTAGCATAGGTTGAGAATCTAAAGCCACGTTCTGGATCAAATTTTTCTACCGCGCGGATCAAGCCTAAATTACCCTCTTCAATTAGATCGAGTAAAGCTAAGCCACGATTACCATAACGGCGAGAAATTTTAACGACCAAACGTAAGTTACTTTCGATCATGCGTTTACGAGCAGCTTCATCGCCTCTCAGTGAACGACGAGCATAAAGTACTTCTTCTTGGGCTGTTAATAATGGAGAAAAACCAATCTCGCTAAGATACATCTGTGTTGCATCTAAGCTTTTTGTTGACGCATCAAATCCTTCTTTGGCATCTTCGATTTGAACATCGTCATCGCTTTGGCTTTTAGTGGTGGTGAGTTCTTCATCAACCTCAATCGAATCCATGATCTCTTGGTCTTCAAACTCTTCGACTTTCGTTACTGCATTGCTGATACTCATAGCGCCTCCCCCTGGCGAGCTAGCAAGACATTACTACTTTCTAATGTCGCTACATGACTCTTTCAAGTATGTTTACGGTAAGTAGCGTTTTGGATTCACCGACTTACCTTGATAACGAATTTCAAAGTGTAAACGAACACTGCTGGTTCCTGAGCTACCCATGGTTGCTATTTTTTGGCCAGCTTTAACACTTTGTCCTTCTTTTACCAGTAACCGATCGTTATGAGCATAAGCACTGAGGTAGTTATCGTTATGTTTAACAATCACAAGATTGCCGTAACCTCTTAATGCATTTCCCGAATAGACAACGGTTCCTGCAGCTGTTGATAAAATGGATTGACCACGCTGTCCTGCGATATCGATCCCTTTATTTCCTTGATCGCCTGCTGAAAAGTTTTTAATTATTCTCCCTTGTGTCGGCCATAACCATTTTGAAACTTTATCATCTTTTGGTTTAGCAAAGGTTACATTAGCATTAACATTTTGCTTACCTTTTGAATCAACATACTCTTTTGATTTCGATTGTTCAACTACCTTAGGAGGATCTTTTTTTGCGACTTTGGTCGAAGAACTTGCGGCATTAGATCCACTATTTTGATTAGAGTTTTTACTCACTCCGTCTACAACCATTGGGGGGGAAACTAAGCCAGCCATTGTGCTCGAAGGGGTTGCAGCCACAATGACTTCTGTTACACCATTACCACCATAAGCAGGAGGCGTGTAATTGGGGATCCATAATTTGAGTTTTTGACCGGGATGAATGGTGTAAGGTTTTTTTAAATTATTGAAACGGATCAAGTCGTTTACATTTTTATCTGTGACATAAGATATAAAATAGAGCGTATCGCCTTTTTGCACTTCGTAAAAACTGCCGCGATAACTACCACGAGGAATGGCATTATAGTCTTTATTGAGCCCAGAAACGGGTGCAGGAGTATGAGCAGCACATCCGATAAGGACGCTACTCATTAGCACCATTATTACTCTGTTTCTTAGGTTACTCATCATCACTAAGCTAAATCACCGGCAACTAAAGGAACAAAACGCACCATCTCAATGGTGTTAGAAATAAAATCATCGCCTTGGCGAACTATTTTCAATAACTGTTGCTCACTACTGCCGACAGGGATCACTAAACGGCCACCTTCCGCAAGCTGATCAAGCAGCGCATTTGGGACAAATTCGGCCGCTGCCGTAACAATGATCGCATCAAAAGGAGCTTTAGCATCCCAGCCCAACCAGCCATCACCATGCTTAGTGGAGACGTTATAAATATCAAGTTGCTTTAAACGACGCTTCGCGTCCCACTGTAATGACTTGATCCGTTCAATCGAATACACGTGCTCAACCAACTGGGCAAGCACAGCGGTTTGATAACCCGATCCTGTGCCAATTTCTAAGACCTTACTCTGCGGCTCAAGTTCTAAAAGCTGCGTCATTTTTGCCACAATGTAAGGTTGTGAAATCGTTTGTCCTTGGCCTATCGGCAAGGCATTGTTGTCATAGGCTTGATGCATCATCGCCTGAGAAACAAAGCTTTCTCTTGGCAAACAATGAATGGCATCCAAAACGGTTTGATCTTGGATACCATTCGCGATCAGAAATTCAATTAATCTGTCGGCATGTGGATTGGCCATTACCCTTTTTCCTTCAACCAGTTATCCATACTTGGCAGTGACTCATGAGCCGTGAGATCAACCTGCAACGGCGTCAAGGAGACATAGCCATGCTCAATCGCATAGAAATCAGTACCTTGCCCTGCATCTTGCTCTTTACCCGGAGGACCTAACCAATAAATATCATGCCCACGAGGATCTTTCTGCTTAATCATACTTTCTGCGTGATGGCGAGCACCTAAACGCGTCACTTGAATACCCGCTAACTCCTCAAATGGACGATCTGGTACGTTCACATTCAATAATCGATTGGTTGGGATCGGGGCATTGAGATGCTGTTCGACCAACTGGCGCGCTATCTGCGCTGCCGTAGTAAAATTAGCCGTCCCGACCAGTGAAAACGCGATCGCTTGCACCCCAAGAAAGTGCCCTTCCATCGCCGCCGCAACCGTGCCCGAATAGAGCACGTCATCGCCCAAATTCGCACCATGATTGATGCCTGTCAGCACCAAATCAGGCAGATCATCTTTGAGCAGTTCATTGAGTGCAAAATGCACACAATCGGTTGGTGTGCCTTGCACTGAATAGGTATTGGGTGCAATGAGATCCACACGAAGCGGCTGCTCTAATGTCAGCGAATTGGAGGCTCCTGACCGATTACGATCCGGCGCGACAATCACGATCTCAGCGAGATCCGCCAGCGCGCGTGCTAGGGTATTTAAACCTTGCGCGTATACACCATCATCATTGCTTAATAAAATCTTCATCGAGTTTTTTCCTTAGAACTCGCGTTCAACCGCTATCTCTTCAACCAATTCGCGAATGACTGAGGTAGCAAAACTTCCTGCATCTAAATCAAAACGTAACGTCACATTGTCTTGTTCAACTGTCCAAGAAAGATTCTGAGGCTTAAGCATCACCGCCCGGCGCTCATGACGCATACGATTGCTGCGGATCAGTGCCATCAAGTCAGGTTCAGCATCAAGGTGAACTTGTTCTAAATCTAAAGCCTCACCTTGCGTCGGTAATCCGTTATCGCCCGCCAAAGCAGCACTTATTTGCACTTCATTCAATGCCAGTTTGTTATTGAGATCGGTAAGATTCGCCAAGGTAACTAAGGTCGTTTTCTCTCCCTCAAGTGCGATATCTCCTTCGATAAATTGGTGTAACTTATCTTGCTCGATACGGGCAGAGACAATTTGGTTGAAAATCCACGAACGGGCCGCCGAAAGATACAAACTGCGCTGATTTTGGTTACGTGAACGCACGTTCTCTTTTCCCCAGCGACGCGCTTCACTGAGGTTATTGCCGTGATTGCCAAAACGTTGGCTACCAAAATAATTAGGCACACCGTGCGTGGCAATGTGCTCTAATCGCGTCACTACTTCGGCGGTGTCGGTGACTTCAGAAAGCGTGATTTCAAAATGATTGCCGACTAAATCTCCGGGGCGCAACTTTTTATTGTGACGCGTAGTTTCCAGAATTTCGATGCTCGGATATTGAGCCAAAAACTCGGTGAAATCTGGCGTCTCACCTTTTGGTAAATGTACACTGAGCCACTGCTGCGTAACCGCATGACGATCTTTCAGACCAGCCCAACTCACATCTTTTGATTTCACACCACATGCTTTAGCCAATTCATTGACCACAAAACTGGTATTTTCACCAGTTTTACGAATATGAACCATTAAGTGTTCACCACTTCCTGCCAGTTCGAATCCTAAGTCTTCAATCACTTTAAAGTGCTCTGGCTTGGCTTTTATTTTGGCTTTAGCGGCTGGTTTACCACAAAGGTAAGCCAATGAAGATAATATATCTGACATGTTTTCATCCGTCGCTGACGCGAGTTGGCGGTAATAATAAAAACAGCGACGCATGAGCCGCTATTGCGCGTTACTGAGCGTGCCATTCGTTGGCGGTAGTCCATCAATAACGTGTTTTCACATAGAAGGAGAGGCAAGTGAATTGCCATTACCTCTTCAATTTGGGTCGTTTTATTAAGGCGATATTATGCTTTGATCAACCGTGCATTTAATCTGTAGTACATTTGATCAATAAGACAACCGCTTCGCAAGCAATACCTTCTTTGCGCCCAGTGAAACCAAGGCGCTCGGTTGTGGTTGCTTTGACGTTAATATTATCTAGCGTCGTTTCAAGATCTTGCGCAATGGCAGCGCACATCGCTTCAATATACGGCGCCATCTTCGGCGCTTGCGCGATAATGGTGACGTCGGCATTTCCTAAACGGTAGCCTTGCGCTTTCACACGGCGATAGACATCTTTCAATAATTCACGGCTATCTGCCCCTTTCCATTTATCATCAGTATCGGGGAAATGGCGGCCAATATCACCTGCGGCAATCGCGCCAAGCAGCGCATCACTTAAAGCATGCAAGGCGACATCACCATCGGAATGAGCAATTAAGCCTTGTTCATAAGGAACGGCAATTCCCCCAATGATGACTGGGCCTTCACCGCCAAATTTATGAACATCAAAACCGTGGCCAATTCTAATCATGGTTATTTCCTATTGCGGCTAGTGAGGAAGTACGACCTAAGTAAAACTCAGCTAAAGCGAGATCTTCGGGTTGCGTAATTTTTAGATTATCCGCCCGCCCAGCGACCAACGCTGGATGTAACCCTTGCCACTCCATTGCGGATGCTTCATCGGTGATGATGACTTGCTGATCTAACGCGTCCGACAAAGCCTCAAAAAGCGGCTTGGCTCTAAACATCTGGGGGGTGAGTGCATGCCATAATGCGACGCGATCAACGGTATGATCAATGTTGTTTTCGCCATCAGCACGCTTCATTGTGTCTCGAACAGGTGCAGCTAAAATCGCACCTACTGGATGCTCTTTAGCCGTCGTAATCAATCGGTCAATATCTGCAAAAGTAAGACAAGGCCGCGCTGCATCATGCACGAGAACCCATTCACCTAGGGAATTAGCTAAAACATATTGCAGCGCCGAGAGCACCGAGTCGGCTCGCTCTTGACCACCGCTGACACGAATAACATTGGGGTTAGTGGCTAATGGCAGAGCAAAATAGTAAGGATCATCGTCACTGACGGCGACAACAACGCGATCAATATTAGGGTGCGCGAGCAGCGTCGCTATTGTGTGTTCAAGAACGGTTTTGTTGTGTATGGTTAAATACTGTTTCGGACGATCCGCTTGCATTCGGCTGCCAACACCAGCAGCCGGTACAATCGCGGTAAGAGAAAGCGTACTGTGCGGCATTTATTGACTATCCTCACCGACCAATCGATAGAAAGTTTCACCTTCTTTTATCATTCCTAATTCATGACGTGCTCGCTCTTCAATCGCGTCCAATCCTTGTCGTAAATCATCAATTTCGACGAACATTTCCGAATTTCGTAGCGTTAGGTTTTCGTTTACTTGTTGCTGCACGTCAATTTCATCGACAATGGTTCGATAATCAGCAATGCCATTTTTACCGAGCCACAAATCGTACTGTAATAAACCGAATAATAACGCCAATGTCACCGCAAAAAGTCGCATCACATCTATAACCATTCAAAACGTTCACTATGAAAGAGAACGTAAACGATAAACAAAGCGTGCTGTTTAAAAAAAGTGACGCTCTAACACAGCACGAAAATGATGGCTATTTATACCACAAGCCTTTATTTAACTCATCATTAGGAACGCAAATAAGCCGCCACCCAGAATTAAACGGTAAATGACAAACGGAGTCATACCCATTTTAGAAATCAGTTTTAAGAAGAAATGGATACAAATATAAGCACTGATAAAGGAGGTCAGGATACCCGTTGTTAAGAAACCAAAATGCACAGGTTCGCCACTGGTCACCAGCTTTAACCCTAAATAGCCACCCGCCAAAACAATGATAGGAATCGACATCAAGAAAGAAAAACGCGCGGCCGCTTCACGAGTAAAACCAAGATACAACGCCGCAGTGATGGTCGCTCCTGAGCGAGAGGTACCGGGGATCACCGCAACTGCTTGTGCCAAACCAATCATCAGCGATTTTTTCCAATCGGCTTGGTATTCATCATCCGCTAATGGAGCGTTTTTATCGACATACCACAGTAATAGACCAAAAATAATAGTGGTGGTTGCTATCACCCAAGCACTGCGTAGGTAGAGTTCAACAATATCTTTCATAAAAAAGCCGAAAATACAGGCAGGAATGGTTGCTAGTACGATCATCCATGCCAGTTTCGATTCTTTACTGCGCTCGCCTTTAAAAATCGAGGCAAAAAAAGCGCGCAGTAAAGTCACGACTTCTTTCCTAAAATAGATAACCACGGCAGCTAATGTGCCGACATGCACCGCCACATCAAAGGCAAGACCTTGATCTTCCCAGCCTAAAATGGCTGAAGGCAAAATTAAATGGGCGGAGCTGGAGATAGGTAAAAATTCGGTTAAGCCTTGAATCAAAGCCAAAAAAAACGCTTCTAAATAACTCATTACTGACTCTTATTAATTAATGTCAAACCAAAGTTTGACAGGGGTGAGCGATTCTAAGTTGATCGCCTGTTGCCATATTTGACGCACACTACGACCATCATTGGGAACGATCCGTTCCGGTGACAAATCGTAAAGTGGTTGTATGACAAATGGATATTTAAAGATATCACTGCGTGGCAGTTCAGGATCTTGCGCTGAAATTTCTTCACCAAACAAGATGATATCGAGATCTAAGGTGCGATCTTGAAATTTTTTCGCCTGCGGGTCGCGCCCCCATCGAGATTCAATCGCTCGAAGTTGCGCCACGAAATCACTCAACGAAAGCCTTGTTTCCAGCGCAACGACTAAATTATAAAAAGCCGCACTATTGAAACCAACCGATGCACATTCGTAAATGGTCGAGATCTGTAGATGATTTCCGATGGTCGACAATTCCTCGATGGCCACTTCGATATGTTTGCGTCTTTCAATATTAGAACCGACGCCAACATAGACCGTCGTCATGCATGGCCTCGTTCAATGATAACGCCAACACTGGATGCCTGTGCTACCGCGCCGGGCTTTGCTAAGCGAATTTTAACCCAAGGAACGGAAAAACGCTGCATCAGAAGCTCTGCTACTTCTTCTGCAACACGCTCTACCAATAAAAAGCGACCATTTTCAATATGTGCGATCACCGCTTGACTCACTTGTGCGTAGTCTAATGCATCGCTCACATCATCACTTTTACCTGCGGGTTGATTGTCGTGCGCCATTTCGATGTCGAGCACCAACTTCTGCTTAATCTCTTGTTCCCAATCATACACGCCAATGGTCGTAATTACCGTCAGCTGTTCAATAAAGACTTTGTCCATTTTTGCGTCTCTTCCTCTAGAGGTCGGATACCCTAATTACGTAAAAAATCGTACTATTTTGCCTAATCGCGATATCATATACCCAAACTGAGTCGAGATGCGAAATCCAAAACATTTTTTTGCTTTTCATCATGGTTAACAATGGCTTGTGAACTTGCTTTAGGGCATTTCCACTGCAGAGGTACTTATGACACCACTCGCACTGATAATGATCATTTCTGCCTATTTACTGGGTTCGATCTCAAGTGCGGTGTTGATCTGCCGTTTATTACGCCTGCCCGATCCTCGCAATATGGGCTCAAATAACCCCGGTGCAACTAACGTATTACGCATTGGTGGAAAAAAAGCCGCCATCGCGGTACTGCTGTGTGACATGCTCAAAGGTACTATTCCCGTATGGGGCAGCTACTATTTGGGGATTGACCCCATTCTATTGGGCCTAGTCGCCATCGCCGCTTGCCTTGGCCATATGTATCCTATTTTCTTTCATTTTAAAGGCGGAAAAGGTGTTGCAACAGCACTGGGAGCAATCGCACCGATCGGTTTAGATCTCACCGCACTTATCATATTGACTTGGATCAGCGTTGCATTTTTATTTCGCTATTCATCCTTAGCGGCTTTGGTTACCGTGCTGCTCGCTCCGTTCTACACTTGGTTGATCAAACCGCAATATACCTTACCGGTAGCAATGCTATGCTGCCTTATCGTGTTTCGTCATCACCAAAATATTAAACGGTTATTGGCTGGCACAGAGCCGAAAGTGGGTGAGAAAAAAACGCTTGGTTCTTGAGCTAGCTTGGATGATGGATAAACCCGCTTGCAAATAACGTCAATGACGAATAAGTAAAAGGCCTCTTACGAAGCCTTTTTTGATTAAGCATGGCCCGCTAATAAGGGAAGACTAGCTAAGCGCTTTTTTCAAGAAACGGGTCAACATGGCGGTAACGTATTCAGGTTGCTCTAAGTTACTGATATGTCCAGCATTAGCAATAACCTCTAACTCACTGCCGTGAATGGCATCATTCATTAAGTAAGCCTCAAGAGGCGGACGAGGCATATCTTCAGCGCCAGCTGCAATCAGCACTGGCAACCTCAATTGCTCCACCTCTTCAATCATGTCACGACGACCGAAGATCATTTTCCCCAACCGAGCCACTTCCACCGCTTGTTGACCAGTAAGCGCCGATAAATGTTGCTTGAATCCAGCCACTAATGCCGGAGATTGCTGCTCGCAATCTTTTGCAAAAAACATCGGTACAACTGCATCAACAATCGGTGCTGGCACTTGCTGCATCGCCGCAATCGCATCGAGCATGGCAAAATATTTTGTATGGCTGACTTCAGGCTCTAGACCAACAAAGGTATCCATCATCACTAATGATTTCACGCGCGCAGGCGCAAGAACGGCTAACTCAGCCCCCCACATTCCGCCTACAGAAAGACCAATGATAGAAAACTGCTCAATCGATAAGTGGTCCATCAAAGCCAAAATATGCTGAGCATAATCTTTCAGTGTGTTCATGGATGACGGTGCAAAATCTGACTGACCATGCGCCCATAAATCAGGCACGATACAGCGGTAGTGTTGACTCAACGCTTCCACCTGAGGTGCCCACATTGCGCTGTCCCACAGATAACTGTGACCGAAAACAAGCACTTCACCTTGCCCTTGATCCAAATAGCGCATCTGGCAATCATCAATAACAAATGTCTTCATTGTGAATCCAATATTAGTAAAGTAGGTTGGCATTGTAGCATTGATATGAGCGATAACAGCTCAGAGCAGAATGTAAGCAATGGCTAATTAAAATCAATACAGAACGCCACAGAAACGGAAGTACCAAAGAACAAAACGGCCTCTAAAAAGAGGCCGTTGCGACACCCGCTAAATAATGGATTTAAGTTGATCAATCGGCCAGCGAGGTGTTGCCTGCACCGCTAAATCGACTGTTTCACCATTTTTTAAACGCTGCATACCCGCATAAGCAATCATTGCACCGTTGTCGGTACAAAACTCAGTACGCGGGTAATACACTTCGCCACCAATTTTTTTCGCCAGTGCGCCAAGCTCTGCGCGTAACTGCTTATTGGCACTCACGCCACCGGCAATAACAATGCGTTTCATGCCAGTTTGCTCAAGGGCGCGTTTGCACTTAATCACTAAAGTGCCACACACCGCCTCTTGAAAGGCATACGCAATATCCGCTCGGGTCTGATCATCATTCTCATTAGCTGCAATCGTATTGGCTGTAAATGTTTTTAAACCAGAGAAACTCATGTCTAACCCTGGTCGATCCGTCATCGGACGCGGAAACTTAAAACGCCCTGGCGTTCCTTTTTCAGCCAAACGAGCCAACAATGGCCCCCCGGGATAATCAAGCCCCATCAGCTTCGCGGTTTTATCAAACGCCTCACCGGCCGCGTCATCAATAGACTCTCCGAGGATCTTATATTCACCAATCCCTTTCACCTCCACCATCATGGAATGACCACCGGAAACCAATACGGCCACAAACGGAAACGGAGGCGGATTATCTTCAAGCATCGGAGCTAAAAGGTGCCCTTCCATATGGTGAACAGGCACCGCAGGCACATTCCACGCATAAGCCAAACTACGGCCAATCGTCGCGCCAACAAGCAGCGCACCCACTAAACCAGGACCTGCGGTGTAAGCCACGCCATCAATATCCGCAGGCGTCAAATTCGCTTCAGCCATCGCTGCTTTTATCAGTGGAATGGTCTTTTTAACATGGTCTCTAGAAGCAAGCTCCGGCACCACACCGCCGTAATCGGCGTGCAGTTTTACTTGGCTGTACAATTGATGAGAAAGTAAGCCTTTCTCTTCGTCATAAATGGCGATGCCAGTCTCGTCACACGAGGTTTCAATACCAATAATGCGCATAATTTTCTCAGCACGCTTTCATCAACAATTGGAAATGGCCGCCATGTTACCCCGCCTTGGCTCCGTAAACAAATTTTGTACAGACTATAATCGACAAAGTGCTTTACAAAGCTATTGCGATCGGATTAAAATTCCGCACCATTTTTGATCAAGCTGATAACCGAGCAAACAGACAAGAAATCTTGTGGTTTAAGCCTCAAAATATCAGCGTTAACGAATAACCCCTGAGGTGAAAGGCATATGCCAATAGTTAAAGTACGTGAAAACGAACCGTTCGATGTTGCATTACGTCGTTTCAAGCGCTCTTGCGAAAAAGCAGGTATCCTTTCTGAAGTGCGTCGTCGTGAGCACTATGAAAAACCAACTACCGTTCGCAAACGCGCTAAAGCAGCAGCTCAAAAGCGTCACGCTAAGAAGCTAGCTCGCGAAAACGCACGTCGCGTTCGCCTGTACTAATAACCTTTTTCCATTAAGGAACGAGAGTTATGGCTCTAATTGATATCCTCAAAGAAGAGCAAAAATTAGCGATGAAAGCCAAGGATAAAGTACGCCTTGGCACTATTCGTTTAGCCTTATCCGCGATCAAACAACGAGAAGTCGACGAGCAGATCACTCTGAACGACGACGATATTCTTGCTGTGATGGTAAAAATGGTTAAACAGCGTCGCGACTCTGTCGCTCAATATGAAGCTGCCAATCGTCAAGATCTCGCAGATGCAGAGCAAGCAGAAATCACTATCCTTGAGGCATTTATGCCTCAGCCGTTGAGCGATGATGAAGTGAGCGCATTAATTGATGATGCGATCACCCAGTCCGCTGCTGCTGGCATGCAAGACATGGGGAAAGTGATGGCTGTCTTGAAACCGCAAATTCAAGGGCGTGCAGATATGGGTAAAGTCAGCGGATTAGTTCGAACTAAACTCGCTTAAATGCCCGCATCAAATTGCATCAAGCCGTGCTATCCTCTGGAACGCACGGCTTGTTTGTATCTAATCATTCGTTTTAATCTTTTCTTTTAGGTTTTATGGCAGGACACATCCCTCGCAGTTTTATTGATGATCTCCTTGCTCGACTTGATATTGTCGACATCATAGACGCACGTGTGAAACTTAAGAAAAAAGGTAAGAACTACGGTGCTTGCTGCCCATTTCATAATGAAAAAACGCCCTCATTTAGTGTAAGCCAAGAAAAACAGTTCTATCACTGCTTTGGTTGTGGCGTGCATGGCAACGCCATCGACTTCATGATGGAATATGAACGCCTTGAATTCGTCGAGGCCATCGAAGAATTGGCTTCTTTTGTGGGGCTAGAAGTTCCCCGAGAGCAACGCTCTAGTGGCCATTTCTCATCAGCCCCTAAAGCCAATAGTGAAGAAAAACGCACCCTTTATGACTTAATGGGCAGCATTGCGCAGTTTTACCGCAACCAACTCAAAGTTCCGGGTAATCGTCATGCCATCGAGTATCTGAAAGATCGCGGTCTTTCTGGCGAAATCGTGCAGAAATTTGGTATTGGCTATATCGCTGACGAATGGGATTTAGTGCGCAAAAACTTCGGTCAGCAACAAGAAAGCCAAGAGATGCTCGTCACTGGCGGCATGTTGATCGAAAATGACAAAGGCAACCGCTACGATCGTTTTCGTGGACGTATTATGTTTCCCATTCGCGACCGCCGCGGACGAGTGATCGGCTTTGGTGGACGCGTTACTGGTGATGGAACGCCAAAATACCTGAACTCACCAGAAACTCCCATTTTCCATAAAGGTAAAGAGCTGTATGGCCTATACGATGTCATGCAAGCCTATCGTGAACCACCGCAAATATTAGTTGTTGAAGGTTATATGGATGTGGTGGCTCTGGCGCAATATGGAGTGGACTACTCGGTTGCTTCGCTAGGAACCTCAACTACTGGCGATCACCTGCAACTGCTTTTTCGCCAAACCAATACGGTGGTCTGTTGCTATGATGGTGACCGAGCAGGACGAGAAGCGGCGTGGCGCGCACTGGAAAATGCGTTGAGTTATCTCAAAAGTGGCAATATTCTTAAATTTCTGTTTTTACCTGATGGTGAAGACCCAGATAGCTACATCAGAACCCATGGAAAAGCGGCCTTTGAACAGTTAGTGCAAGATGCAGAACCCTTATCCAAATACCTATTTACCAACCTACTGTCACAAGTTGATGTCGGTAATAACGAAGGGAAAGCAGCGCTTGAGGCGCTGGCATTACCACTGATTAATAAAGTGCCAGACACATCTCTACAAGCGCAATTGCTCAAAATATTAGGGCAAAAAACTGGGATTTATAAAAAGCCATCACTGCCAGAATCAGACAAACACCGCTCACAGCCACACAAAGAGCTCAAACGCACACCGATGCGTGAAGTGATCGCTTTGCTTATTCAAAATCCAAGCTATGCTGAAATGGTGCCTGATATTTCCAGCGTTCAATCCTTGCCCATACCCGGTTTAAGTTTATTAATTGAGGTACTTGAGAATTGTCAAGAGTACCCCAATATTACTACAGGCCAATTGCTTGAACACTGGCGCGGTAATAAAAACGAGACCCTTCTGTCTCGCCTCGCAAGTTGGGAAATTCCACTTGTTGAAGACAACCAAGAAGAACTATTTTTAGATTCATTGGACAAAATATTGGCTCAATGCATCGAAAAGCAAATTGAAAACCTGCAGGCAAAAGAAAGAAGCGTCGGTTTATCAGCCGAAGAGAGACGGGAGCTTCAAGACTTAATGAAAGACTTGAAAGCGTAACCCAGTTTAAATAGTCAGCAATGAATAAATTTGTTAGTATATGTGGTTTGCATTTCGCATACTAATTCCTTCACCAGATATGAAGTTGGATACCGTCTATGGATCAAAATCCGCAGTCACAGCTAAAACTACTTGTCATTAAAGGCAAAGAGCAAGGCTATCTGACCTACGCCGAAGTAAATGACCACCTACCAGCAGAAATCGTAGATTCCGAGCAGGTAGAAGATATCATTCAGATGATCAATGACATGGGCATTAAGGTGGTAGAAACTGCCCCTGATGCCGATGATCTTGCTCTAAATGATGACAACGCAATCACCGATGAGGATGCTGCCGAAGCTGCAGCCGCTGCATTATCCAGTGTAGAAAGCGAAATTGGTCGTACTACCGACCCTGTGCGCATGTATATGCGCGAAATGGGTACCGTAGAACTGCTGACTCGCGAAGGTGAAATTGATATCGCTAAGCGTATTGAAGATGGTATTAACCAAGTTCAACGCGCAGTGGCTGAATATCCAGGCACCATTCCATACATCTTAGAGCAATTTGACAAAGTTCTTGCTGAAGAACTTCGTTTAACAGACCTGATCTCAGGTTTTGTTGATCCTGACTCAGATGCAACGAACGCCCCAACAGCGACCCATATCGGTTCAGAGCTTGCTAGCGCTGACCTTGCTGATGAAGACGACCTCGATGATGACGACGATAACGACAGCGAAGATACTGACTCTGAAGAAGATGCAGGAATCGACCCTGAGCTTGCGCTAGAAAAATTCACCGAACTACGCAACAAGTATCAAAATCTTCAACTCGCGAAAAATGAGCATGGCTATGACAGCAATAAAGCCGCCCAAGCCACCGAGTTGATGTTGGATATTTTCCGTGAATTCCGACTCACGCCAAAGCAATTTGACTACCTAGTCAACAAGCTTCGCACCTCTATGGATCGTGTTCGTACTCAAGAACGTCTGATCATGAGAGCTGCGGTCGAATACGGTAAAATGCCTAAGAAATCATTCATTGCCTTATTCACTGGCAATGAATCAAGCGATGCATGGTTAGATGAAGTACTCGCTTCAGAAAAACCTTATGCAGAAAAAATCAGACAGCAAGAAGAAGACATTCGTCGTTCAATTCATAAATTGAAAATGATCGAAGAAGAAACGTCTTTGAATGTACAAAACATTAAAGACATCAGCCGTCGCATGTCTATCGGTGAAGCGAAAGCTCGTCGAGCGAAAAAAGAGATGGTTGAAGCAAACTTGCGTCTGGTTATTTCTATCGCGAAGAAATACACCAACCGTGGCCTGCAGTTCTTGGATCTTATCCAAGAAGGTAATATCGGCCTGATGAAAGCGGTAGATAAGTTTGAATACCGCCGTGGTTATAAGTTCTCAACTTACGCCACTTGGTGGATTCGCCAAGCTATCACACGTTCAATTGCAGACCAAGCACGTACTATTCGTATTCCAGTGCACATGATCGAAACGATCAACAAACTGAATCGAATTTCACGTCAGATGCTGCAAGAGATGGGCCGTGAGCCTCTGCCAGAAGAATTGGCAGAACGCATGCAAATGCCAGAAGATAAAATTCGTAAAGTACTGAAAATTGCTAAAGAGCCAATCTCTATGGAGACACCTATCGGTGACGACGAAGATTCGCATCTTGGTGACTTTATCGAGGATACAACCCTTGAACTACCACTTGATTCTGCTACGGCCACCAGCCTAAGAGCAGCGACTCGTGACGTTCTTGCTGGCCTAACCCCTCGTGAAGCGAAAGTACTGCGTATGCGTTTCGGTATTGATATGAATACAGACCATACGCTAGAAGAAGTTGGTAAGCAGTTTGACGTAACGCGTGAGCGTATCCGCCAAATTGAAGCGAAAGCACTGCGTAAACTGCGTCACCCAAGCCGCTCTGAAACATTGCGCAGCTTCCTAGACGAGTAATCGCAACCTATCCAATCTAAAAGGTGAGCACAAGCTCACCTTTTTTGTATCTCATGGTTTAAGTGGATAAAAACTAAGCGCATTTACCCTATTTTGCGGGTAGACACTCATAACTCCATCCCCTATAATCACACACCTAATTTGGCCCCTTAGCTCAGTGGTTAGAGCAGTCGACTCATAATCGATTGGTCCCCAGTTCAAGTCTGGGAGGGGCCACCACTTTCTCTCCGATAACATCCGTCAAAACCTACAAAGCCAATTAAATCAATATGTACCAAATTATTCAGCATTCATAGTCTCTTGTGACATCAATGATTTAATGTACCATCGAATGTACTAACGACTAAATATCGACTGTTCTGGTGGTACATCATGACGAAAAGAATAGCTCCTTAGCTAACACTCAAGCCAAACAAGCTAAAGAATCTAGAGTCCATCCCACCCAACATGGGGTGAGCGCCTCTAGGATTACCGGCTTGTAACTAAATCGAATAATCGAAAACGATGATCTCTTCGAGCAAAGGACGAAAGACATCCTTTAGCACGTTATGCTCTGGATGAGGTAGATAATTTTGGCGTCCTTGCTCATCGGTAAATGTCATTAAAACGCTGTGAGTATAACCTTGGTTTTTGCCTTCTGGGCTGTCGTTCACGCCCCACTCAACCGCAGCGACCCCCTCAATTTTCTCTGGCATGGCTTCAAACAGTGACTTGAGCTGTTGGATGTCGGCAGGCTGAGCTTGTGGTTTGAATTTGATTAATAAGATATGGCGGATCATTGTTCGCTCCGTTTCTGTCTGTAGAATTTCTTTTCATAAAGAGGGATAACGCTGGCTCACTATTGCTAAAGCTGCTGTGCTTAAAACAATAAAGCGGCACTCAAGGTTTGAAGCGCCGCTTTATATCTCAAATAGGTTACAACCTTAACCGATATTGACCGATGAACCACCAATAATTACACCACCGCAGTCAACGGCATCACCGACTCGCGCAGCAGGCTTGCCATCAATCATAACGCTACCCGATCCCCCTTTAATTACACGTGGGTGGCTTGGGTTGTTCGGTTTGTCATGAGGCTCTAGCGGGTCGCCCTGCCTTGCCACTGCTTTGCCATCAATTTTGACCGTCGGTGACCCAGCGGTGATCGGCGTAGGAGGAAAACCATCATGATCGGATCCGATATCTCCTACTAATGCACCATTTGCCATTGATTTGCTCCTTATCAGATTCGTTGATTAAGCTTGTTGCGATGTTGTTTTTACCCTAAGGGTTTAGGTAGTTTATGCTTTTGCCGTGTAGGCTATGAATTTGCCATTAACTTCGATGAATTTCGCTATGCAGAAAGGCGACGTATTCATCAAAACCACAGTAAGACCAATAACGCACCACCATAAGTACAGATGAATTAGAACAGATTTATCGACGTTTCATCCAAAAACAGATTAGGCTTAATGTCTTTTACAAATTCAGCCACTTGTTTATCTATTTCCGCTTGCTCTTGCTCAGTAACGAGAATTTCAAACACAGGTTCACCATTTTCATCCGAAACAGGTAAGCCATCTTTAATCAAACGAGTGCTGATAATAGAACTAGTCTCCTCTTCGCCCCCTAATGCCCCACTTAATTTATTATAGTAATAGGCTTTTTGAGGATTAGGCCTAATCACTTGATTTCCTTGCTTATCTTTTTTGCCTAAGTCATAGGCAAGAAATAAAACCCTAGCTGCAGCAGGATAACCAAGTTGAATAGCTTTATTAATCCACTTCAGCGCCCCCTCAATATCACCATCGTATAATTGAGTATAATAAAGAGAAACCATTGCAGGTGCATAACCTTGGTTAGCAGCGAGCTTGAGGTACGGTAGCTTGTCTTCAAATGAATCCCAATAGATATTGTGATCTAAGAATCGATAGCCCCCATTACTCGTCCCTCTAATAGCAATTTCTTGATATCGGCTCTGACGATAAAACGGAATATATTCCCACCAATCTCGACTTGTAGAACTATAAGCAAATTCAGCTTTGCCATTACCGTTTTCAGCCAGTACTTTCCATCCCTGCTTGGCTTTCGTTAACCATTTCTCATCACAGGACCAACCAAGGAACTTACAAGGGTTATTAGCATAAAGATTCACATCACCCAGAACCCCCATCGCCCATGGGTCGCCCATCTCCGCCGCTTGTAAAAAGGTTTGTCCCGCCTCAAAGTGCTGGCGGTTTTTGTACTGGGTCACCCCTAACCAAAACGTCGCATAAGCACTACCAGCATCCGATTGCTGCTGAAAAGTTTGCTGAGCTTGTTGATACTCTTTTTGATTAAATAAGCGAATTCCCTGCTCGATAGGTGCCATAGCCCAAACTGCGCTGTTTAACAACATTAAGCAGATAACAATAATTTTTTTCATGTTTATTTCTCTGGTAACCAATTAACAAGTCGATAGCCACTAGCTTTTAAAGATTCAAGTTGCTCCTTATCACTGGTAGGCAGTGCGATGTATTCGGTACTTAAACGGGCTCGGCGCGCAGAGCTCAGCGTGGTTTTTTCTAAAATTTTATGTTGCTCTGTTAACCGCAACATCGATTTTCGAAATGATCGATAATCACGGTGTACCTCATCCATATATGTGGCTTTATTTGTATCTTTCGGATTTTCATAAGGTTGAGAAAAGGCTTTGCTAAAGAAATCACGTAAACTTAATACATTTTTTGCGTAACGCGACCACTGCTCGGCTTTATCTAATTGAGTAGGATCTGCTAGCCCCATGCGCTGCAGCGCATTTTCAAAACGGCGCATACCACTTTGATTGGCCTTTTCACCCCCTAACCAGAGTAATATTTGGTTGATCGCCTTACGTTGATTTTCATTGCGAGTGGCTGCGTTATCTCGCTCAAGAGAAGTATCCTTAAAAAGGGTAAATACCGGAATATCATTGTAATGGATCAGTACCGACAATAGCTTAGCTAACGTTTCAGCGGGCATATTGGCGATCCACTGTTGGTTTTCTCGTTGATGCTCCTCCGAGAGTAAAAAGTTCGCCACAAAATAAGCGTTATCTTTATCACTGGCTTGCTTTTCCATATTGCTGATGATGTTAAAGGGTAACATCATCACTTGCCCAACCGTAAGACCAAAAGCCGCCGCCACGGTCAATATTGTGTTAAACGCAGCAAAGGTATTCACCTCTCCTGATTCATCGAAAAATTCAAAACGTTGGAAGCCCGAATTTTGCATCACCGCGAGTAAAGCGGCGAAAAAATCGTTCGCAGCCGCTGGGTTAAGTTCGGTGGCAAACTTACCCCCAATCCCCAGTCCAGTACTGGCACCCAGCGCCGTGATAAAAATAAAGCGGCCATTTTGAAAAGTGCATTGCAACACACCTTCATAGCCAATGCCTAGGCTCATTTTAAAATCTTGGCTGACTTTAAACAGGTTTTGCGGTGGCGATTTTAGATCTTTTGTCCAATCGTATTTGCAGCTCAGCATACCGCCCGCTTCAAGACCAGCAAAAACAGAGGCTTCCGCTTTAATACCAGCTCCAATGGCATTGTCATTGCTGCCGCGTGTCCCCAATGATGATACAGCGTAAGAGCTGTAATCCGCTCTATTCGGTACCGTCCCCTTGATGCCAAGTGGCTTGACTTGTTGGGCTCCAAATCCCGCACGAGATTCTTCGACATTGCCAATATGCAGTTCCGTCCCCAACTTGAGGCTGGCTCCTAATACGCCATAGACTTTACCCTCAATCACTAAGACGGCCGTGCCTATATTTTTGATTCGACGTTCGTTACTCTCTCTGACACGATACGGAATATCTAATGGTAAGGACCCCGAATTAGGGAATCGTATCGTGAAGCTGCGTTCAGCACTGGCTAATGTCAAACCCGCCTTAAGTTCAACTTTCACTAGCGTAGAGGAATCGGCTTTGATCAGTTCATGATCAACTTTCGCCTCAGCGCTATAAACATAACGAGCAAACTGTGCGCCACCGCTGGTTTCGTAAGCGGTATTAATACCAAACATCACACTTTGAAAGTCTTTCATTTGCCAAGGGAAAACAATGTCTTCAACGTTAGCCCATGTTGCCGTTTTCTCAAATTTCAGACTTTTCAATACCGATTCACTGCCCAGTGCCTTTTTGAGTCCTGCCGTGATTTTGCCTTTCTCCCGTGCAGCTAATGTCGCTAGGTTTAACGAAATCACCGAGGTACATTTTTTATTTTCAGACACATTGGAAGAAAGCACAGGGCTATCAGACAAGATATAAAGCGCGGTCTTTGGATCAGAAGAGAGGGCACATTCCACTACGGTTCGCTGATTAATACCACTATTGGCAAAAATCTGGTTATTGAGGTTTTGGGGTTGCCAGTGAGTTTCGCGGACCAATACCGTACGGGATGAATCATCCCAAACTGGAACATCGCCGATAAAGGTAATGTCTCTTTTCAAGTAATCCCAGTGGGGGGAGTTGACATTTTGAGTGGCCAGTGCCAAGAGACTTTCACGACGTTGCTGCGCCGCTTCCGCGTAGCGCAATAAACTTTTAACGTATTGAGCGTACTGCGCATTCTCCCCCAACCGCTCAGCAAAATTTTCTACTCGCAGCGCGACCTCTTGCAGTAAAAGCAAGTTCAGTACATAAACGCAATAATACCCCATTGCATTATCAATGGGCGTCTGCCGCTCAATGCTATTCAACAACTTTTGTAAATCAGCAATACTGGCGCGCTGCTCTTTAATCGCAATCCTTACTTGCTCTACCTGCTCCCAGCCTTTAAAGAGTTCATCTTCCGTTAAGCACTGCTCTTTAAGTACCGTTCCGGTCTGATTAAGATGGTACACCGCAGCATAAAAATCAGGATTCTGCAGTCGGTTATCACTCTTAGTACTAGTGAAAAAAGCCCTAGGGTTCCAATAGCCTCTTTGACTCATTAGACGATTTAAAACCGTATGCGCAGTGCCTTGCCAATACTGATAACTTTCATACGCGGCTTTTAATGAGGGTATTGCGGTGGAAATGGTTAAATCTGCGCTGTCGATATAGTCACATAACCCAAGCTTTTTACGTTCTTTTTTGATGGTTTCTAATGCATTATAAATTTCAAGCTCAACGTTTGAGGTGTAATAGGCATGCTTATCAGAAAATTGGTAATGTTTACCTTGCTCCTCAAGGCTCGTTTTGGCAGCAAAATCCATCGCCTCTTTTTCAAAGCGTTGAATGCTTTTTTCGAGCTGCTTTATCAGAGACTTCTGTAATTTTTTGAGTTGTGCAACTCGGTGATTATCAGCTCCGGCAATCGCATCTTTAGTTAACATGATTTCTCCCATCATTCCTCCGATGGGAAGCCAGTTTGAACCTTGGGAACGTTGTTCAATATCACGTAATGCGTCTTCATATCGTTCTTCAATTTTTTGCTGACGTGAATTGATACTACTGAGCCCTATACGCTCATTGTCTAAAGGAAATTGCAGTACATCGTTTTGGTAACAGTAGGATAAGGCCATGTGTTCCAACAGCGCTTCTCGGTAATCCTTGGCTTTTTGCTCATCAATATGCTTTAAAAAAGCTTCATGGGCGATGCTATTGAATTGATCCATCACACCCAGTTTAGTGAGCTGCTTAAGAACGGTTTCTTTATCCCCTTGCAAAGCGGCCTTACAACGCTGGTTATCTTCAAGCACATATTTTTTGGCCTCTTCGGTAAGCAATATCAGCATCTGTTTTCTGGTATTCGGATGCTCTGGAACATATAAAGCATCGACAAATTGCGGAACACTGCATTCAGAGAGAGTAAGCAGATCATTGGATAAGATTTGCTTAGCCTCTCGCTCACCACTAGCCAAATCGTAGACTTCCGGTAAAACCAAAGTATTACCGTTGTAAATGAGATCAATATCTTTGATCTGTTGGGCATTCAACCGCTGTAAAGTCTTGATATCGGTATTGTAACGTTTGGCTAATACAGAGAGCGTATCACCGGGTTGAATTATATGGGAGCTCATTGCAATAATTCCTCAATAAGTGCGCTAGGAAGTGAAAGCGGAGTTTGCTGGCTATTGAAACGGGTATGTTGAACGTTCTCCATCCCGTACTCCTGAGAAATAAGCGGTGATAAACAAGCCGAACGAGCAGCGCCTAAAACAGCATTAGTGACCGCCTCATCACCATATTTTGCGATAACTGATAGAGTGTAAGGAGAATAAAAGCGCAGCAGAAATAAACGCCCATCCGCGCTTAGCGCGGTAATGTTATTCTGCAATGAGGTGACAATATCGTTGAGCTCTTGGTTATCAGAATATACGAATATCACGGCGCTCGTTGCCCAAGTTTGGTCATTTTCCCACAACTGCCATAAAGGATCATCTGGTGTCACTTTGACCCAGATGGGGCTGTTTTCCAATTGTGGTTGCCACTCCGTTCCCAAATAAAGAGGCCCCCACTCGTTATTGTCTTGTGTACAAATTTGTTTGGCATCGGTCACTCTAAGTGCATCAACCACAAGCAAATATTGGTTATCATCGCTCTTCATCAGACACACTCACAATTAGGTTTTGGACAACTGCCATCAGCCTTCTTTTGACATAGCTCTGTGATGGGTAAATCTAATGTAGCCAACGCTGGTAATAGGCTGGTCATTGATGCAGAAATTGGAGCAAGCAATATTTCATCCGGCGCACTTGACGCTGCCAGCCCCATAGGCAACACCGCTACAACACCGCCATAACCCGAGCCGCTGCCTGCGCTGCCGCCGGAGTTAAGGTTGATCGCAGGCCCGACTAGGTACACGCCGCCGCCATCCACTTTGATAAAACTGCCCGCAGCTTTAATGGTGATCTCATTACCCGCATCTAACACCAACTTATTGCCTGCTTTAAGGTGCACTTCATTACCTGAATCAAAAACCGTTTTTTCACCGATTTTTTGGTGCAGTGAACCACCCACTTCAAGGCTATGATCTAACGCTATTTTCTGACGGCTTTCGCCCTCGACCGTTAGGTGTTGGTTATTTTTGATGTGGCTGAACTGGTCGTTATCCACTGTCAGGTGTTTATCGTGTTTGATGTGTGTGGTGGCATCATTAAGCACTAGTGCTTCATAGTCTTTTTGCGCATGCAGGTAGATTTTCTCTTGCCCTGCTTGATCTTCAAAACTCAGCTCATTAAAGCCTTCACCTTGGTGGGTTTCACTACGCAGTACGGTTTTGGTTTTGTTATCTGGCAGTGTGTAGGGCGCTTTATTGGTGGCGTGATAAGCGCGGCCAGTGACGATGGGTTGATCCGGATCGCCATTTAAAAAATCGACAATCACTTCATGGCCAATTCTTGGGATAGCCATCATGCCATATTGGCTGCCAGCCCAACCTTGCGACACCCTCACCCAACATGAACTGTGTTCATCGCCGTTAGAATATCTGTCCCATGGGAAATGCAGTTTAACGCGGCCATACTCATCGCAGAAGATCTCTTCGCCATCGGGGCCAACCACATGGGCGATGCATGGGCCATCCACTTGCGGCTTCGTGTGCGGTGTTGCGCGCCACGTTACATCGGCTGGGATCAAGGTAAATTGGTTACTGTAGGTTGTTGCACCGCTACCGCCAGACTCTTCTAATGCTTGCGGCTGCTGGCCTTGATGGTTTACTTGCACCACAACCCAATCTCGGTTCACGCTGTCGTCTAAATGTTCGGCCAAATCAAACAGGGTTCCGGCTTGCAAACGCGCTTCATTGCTTTGGCCTTGTGCGGTACGCGCCTGCCTTCTTAGGTACTCTAAACGAATTTGGTTAAACGCTTTACCGCTCTCATCGTCTTTAAATCGACCCGGGAAATCAAAATGTTCATAGTGGGTCTGCTGGTAATCCATCGCGGTGCCGAGTGCACTTTGCTTAAAACCGTAAATCGGTTTTTTAAAGCTGTAATCCGCCAATTGGCTTTCCGCCACTTGCGATTGCGTATGGCTGATTAAGTTGGAAATGTAAGGCGTATCAGCGATACCACCGGACAGCACATTGTAAGGGATCGGTGTATCGAGCTTCGTTAAGCTTTGACTGTCGTCACTGAAAATGAGGGTATGTTTACCTTCTTCATGTAGGAGGTGATAGACCAAGCCCTCTTCGGCGGCTAAGCGGTGTAAAAAGTGGATATCGGTTTCACGGTACTGTACGCAGAATTCGCGCTGAAGACATTCTCGTTTAAGTGCGAAGGCGTAGTCGTCAATGCCCATCTCTTGTAGCACAATGGAAAGAATTTCAGGTACGGTTTTAAGCTGGAAGATGCGGCTATTTTGGCGCAGCGACAAGCGCTCTAATGCAGGTACTAAAGTGAGTGAATAAAAGGTGTGATGATGACCAATATCGCCTTTACTGAACTGGCGCACGATGCCATGCACGCGCTGCACCACCCCGTCATTACGAAAAATCGTTAGCTGAGCCGTTTTGTCGACGACATCGATTGCACTCAAAGTTGATTGACGGCTTGCGAGCTCAATGTGGTAACGAAACCCATAACAAGGCTCGCCATTAGCCAGCACACTCTCCGATAAGGATTCTTGTCCGTGGTATTCTCGCACCACAAATGCATCGTCGGCGAGCCCGTCAACCTTTAACGTAAAATTCAGCGTGGCCATCTTCCATCCTCTTTACACTAGAAACAGCAAAGCCTTAAGCAAGTCACACTCATTGAATGCACTTTGCTTAAGGCTAAAAAAGGTGGCTGGCCGGATTGGCTTTGCTTACGCAACATCAACCAGCCACCCAAATCAAAGCTTACGCTTCTACTGGTTTGCGCCAGTCATCTGAACCTGAAGTACCCGCGTTCACGTGATCCCACAGGATTTTACGGTAAGACATAGAAACCGTAACGTTTTGCGTGAAGTCGCCGTTCGCAGGATCTTGGCAGTGTGGCATTTCGCAATGAATGTCCACGATAGACGCGCTTTCAAGTTTAGTGGTGAAGAAGTTCTCTTGTTTGCCTTCAATAGACGTGCGGTACCACTTTAGCTCAACCGATTTCATCTTCTCGCCAGACGCCAACGCGTTATAAAGAAGAGGAACCGCTTTATTTAGCGCAACGGTGAATTTGAATGGTTTGTGAACACGTTGACCAGAAGGCTGACCTGATTGTGGGTCAGTCGGTACTGTCACAACGTGGTCAAACATTTGAACCAACATTTGATCTTCATGACCTTCAACGAAAGCATCGCCGATAGAGTCAGTAGAAAGAGCGCCAGCAGTGATGAGACCCTGAGTTTCGCCTTCGATAGAGATATAACATGGAGTTGGCATGACTTAATCCTTATTCAGTAAGAAAAAGCGATGGAAATTGCATCGCGTTATGTAATGTTTCTTAAAGCAAAGGGGATGCCAAAACAAAAATATTTAAATTTCAACCAATTAGATTATAAGCTTTCATTTTCGAGCAAGAACTTGCTCGTCCGGGTAGAAACTTGCTCGTATCAAGCAATTTTTCGCTGCGATTTCGCAATACGTCACTCTGTATCGCTTTTCCTAATCTAGCCACAATCTGCGGTAGATAACCTTAGCCACCTCAACTAGAATGCGGATTGAACACATTTTTACTTTGGTTGTATGCTCAAACTATCCAACACTATTGAACTGGCAGACTGGGAAATCGAACTTACTGCGATTCGTGCAGCTGGAAATGGCGGGCAAAACGTCAATAAAGTCTCCAGTGCGATCCACTTACGTTTTGACATCAGACGCTCAACGTTACCGGACATCTACAAACAAAAATTACTCGAAAGACCAGATTCCAGAATGACCAAAGAGGGCGTTATTGTCCTCAAAGCGCAATCTCACCGCACCCAAGAGCTGAATAAAGAAGATGCACTCAAACGTCTCAAAGAAATTATTCTTTCTGCGATGGTGATAGAAAAACCGCGCCGGGCAACCAAACCGACAAAAAGCTCTCAACGTCGGCGAGTTGACGAGAAAAAACGGATAGCGGCCAATAAATCATTGCGCGGTAAAGTCTCTTTTTAAATGAATGGATTGGCAGCAAGGCAAAATAAAGAAGAAAAGAAATAAGCAACCTCGCGCTAAAAACAGCAACGGGAGCACGAAGCTCCCGTCTATTCCAGATCAGCAAAACAAAGGTTCAATTGACATTTTTATATTTTTTACAGCCATTACAAGCTAACACCAAAAATGTCGCATCAACACAAATTTGCTTCATTTTGTGAGCAATAAATTATTTAGTTTTACTAAAAAATCATTGTTGCATCCAAGATTCTAATTTATCTCCAGTTTGAGACGGATTTCATTAAACTGTAAAAAAAGAGCCATCAATTACTCACTTAATCGCAGCCAGATTGTCATCTTCCCTCTCTAGCATAAGCACAAAGCATAAAATGCGAGGTTTCTATGCTCACGACAAGCCCTTTTAAATTACCGAGAAAAACGCCGTTTGGACTAGGCGAACACTTCACTGAGTGGGCGACAGGCCTAACTCGTTTAGATAAGTTTTATGCACAACGCCCACCCCATTGCGATACCGCAACATTTTTGCGTTTTACGTTAGAGGTATTGGGTATTGACTACCAAGTGGTGAAAGGATCATTAGCTCAAGTTCCCACTCAAGGCGCGACAGTCGTTGTTGCAAATCACCCACTTGGTTGTGTGGAAGGCGTTATTCTGGCTGAGATGCTGCTTTCAATTCGCTCAGACGTGCAGATATTAGCCAATCACTATTTAAAAACCGTACCAGAGTTAGATTCGCTGTTCATTGGTGTGGATGTTTTTGAAGACAAAGCCGCGCAAAAAGCGAATATGCAAGCCTTGAGAGCCGCCAATAAACACCTTGCTCAAGGAGGGCTACTATTGATGTTTCCTGCGGGCGAAGTGTCACAATTGGTTGATAGTAAAACGCAGAAACTGGAGGACAAACAGTGGAGCCGTTCAGTCAGCCGACTGATACAAAAGCATCAAGCGATGGCGTTACCAGTGTTCATCAACGGGCAAAATTCGAAACGCTTTTACATGGCCGGAAAAATCCACCCGCTACTAAGAACGTTAATGTTGGGCCGTGAACTGCTCAATAAAAAGCATCAGCGTATCGAAATCGCCATTGGCGATGCGATCAATCATAAAGAAATCCAACATCTGTGTGATGAGACGCTGGTCAGCTATTTAAGGCTCAACACCTACCTTTTAAGTCACATCAACCCAACCAAGCGCAATAAAACCAATGATGAGCCGTTACAACCCATTGCGCAGCGGTTCCCCCTAAGCGCTTTGTTACACGATATTGAGCAGCTTTCTTTTTCTGATCATCTATTAAGGCATAACGAATTCGATGTGTATTGTACCAGCGCAGAAAACATCCCCTCGTTACTGCACGAAATAGGACGAGTGCGAGAGCACAATTTCAGGCTGGTAGGTGAAGGCACTGGCACCGAGCTCGATATCGATCAATACGATCGCAACTACCTGCATCTATTCATTTGGGATCGCGAAGCGCAGAAATTAGTCGGAGCTTACCGTTTAGGCTTAGTCGACCGTATTGTGCCTATAAGCGGTATTGCAGGTTTGTACTCACGAACGCTGTTTCAGTATGACCACCGCTTTCTCAATACCATAGGTAATGCAATTGAAATGGGGCGTTCAGTCGTCGACATCGAGTATCAAAAAAGTATGGCTCCGCTATTGCTGCTTTGGAAGGGAATCGCAACCTATGTGCACCGAAACCCGCACTATACGCACCTATTTGGCCCCGTAAGTATCAGCAATGATTACAGTGAAAGTGCGCGCCGTTTATTAGCCGATACAATGACGCAGCACTACTACAATAACCAACACGCCCATTTGGTAGAGGCAAGTAACCCACTCCCCAAGCAACAAGCTCCTTGGAATGCCAGTTTGCTGAGTGCATTGGCTGATTTACAGCTGCTTTCAAAAGTGATTGCCCGGTTGGATGAAGGGAAAAGCGTACCGGTGCTACTGCGTCAATACCTCGGTTTAAATGGCAAGTTAGTCAGTTTTAACGTAGACCCTGATTTTAATGATTCGTTAGATGGCTTGATTGTGGTCGATTTACGCAACGTTCCGGTGCGCAGCTTAAGCCGCTACATGGGCACTAAGGAAGCATACGAATACCTCACCCATCACACGCTTTAACTCTGTTGTTCGGGTTGTTTATACCTCCTCTTTTTAAGGGGAGGTATCCCTATAACACACTCCCCCAACCTAGCACTCCTTTTGAAGAAAACAGAGCTGAGTTTCGCATATTGGATAGCACTATCAGGGGCGCTTTCAAATTAAAAATGGCTTACTCCCAACGCTCACAAAACTGATTCCCTCCCCTTCAAGGGGAGGTACAGAACGTTTATCAACTTCCGCTCTAGAGCATAACTGAGCCTATAAACTATACATCCAGTGGAATAGTGGTATTGGTCATTTTAGCGACCAGTCCACCAATTCGTTTGCGCATCTCACGTCTATCCACAATCATATCTAGAGCACCATGTTCTAAGAGGAATTCACTTTGCTGAAAGTCCTCTGGTAGTTTCTCTCGAACGGTTTGTTCAATAACTCGGCGTCCTGCAAATCCGATCCTTGCTTTCGGCTCACCAATGTTAATATCACCCAACATGGCGATACTTGCAGATACCCCCCCATAAGTTTGATCGGTCAGCACAGATATGTAGGGTAACTTAGCCATTGATAACTGATTCAAGGCAGCACTGGTTTTAGCCATCTGCATCAATGCGATGAGTGATTCTTGCATTCGAGCGCCCCCACAAGCAGAAAAGCATACCAATCCACAATTTGCATCAATAGCCGTATTAATAGCCTTAACGAAGCGTGCGCCTACCACTGCCCCCATTGAACCAGCCATAAAAGAGAATTCGAATGCACAGGCCACAATAGGTAAGCCCATTAGTTTTCCTTTCATTGCAATTAACGCATCTTTTTCTCCTGTACTTTTCTGGGCGAGAACAAGACGTTCCTTGTAGCGTTTTAGATCCTTAAAATTCAGCAAATCTTTCGGCTCATATTCACTGGCAATCTCAATTCGCTCTGCTTTATCCAAAAAGCTATCTAATCGGCGGCGAGCTGACATCCTCATATGGTGATCGCATTTTGGGCACACATCTAAATTTCCCTCGAGGGCTATACGGTACAAGATCTGGTCACAGGACGGACATTTAATCCATACTCCCTCGGGAATCGGCGCTTTATGTGTACTGATGATCTTCTTCTTATCTATTAACCTTTCTAACCAACTCATGGGATGCCTCACTAGGTAACTTAGTGAGGAACATTGTATAAGCCAACTTCTGGTAATAAAGTGGTTTAAATGGGTTTGATAATCCAACTTAATGGGATTAAATGAGATGCTTGATAAGATTGATCAGCAGTGGCTAAAAAGTTTTCACTGCGTTTATGAGAACAAAAGCTTTAAACGAGCCGCGGAATTTCTATCTTTACCGACATCAAATGTCAGTCGCCATATCGCTTTACTCGAAGAACGGCTAGATATAAGACTATTTGACAGAACCACACGCCGAATCGCTCCGACAGACGCAGGAGAACATCTTTACTTACGCACACAGCCGTTGCTAGACAAACTTAATGATGCTCTTGAGGAAGTGACACTGCACTCCCATGAAGTCATGGGTCAACTGAGAGTTTTGATGCCTGATGCACCAACTTTAGCCCAAGCAGTGGTTTCATTTTGTACTCAACATCCCTCAATTTCATTATGTTGCGATACGAGTCTTAGCCCTAAAGAGGATCTGTTTGATCGGTTTGACATCATTTTAAGTTTTCATAGAGGAAGGCTCGAAGACACTAATTGGGTCGCGAAGAAGGTTAAATGTTGGCCAAGTGCGGTGGTGGCATCTCCCAAACTCCTTCAGACTACGCGAAGACCTTTCCAGATTACCGATTTGAAACATGTTCCTTGTATAAGTAGTTTTACCGCGTTAAACGGGACACCGTGGGTCTTCAAAAACGCTAAAGGTGAGCTGACAACCCAAAAGGTAAAGTCTTCATTTAAAGTCAATAGTGGACATTTAGCTAAATTAGGCGCGTTAGCTGGTTTGGGGTTCGCGATATTGCCAACCGAATCTTGTCGTAATGAGATAGAGGTAGGTTCTCTGGAAATAATAAAAATGGAGTACGCGCCTGAAGATTTGGTTTTATATGTCTTTTACGCTTCCAGAAAACACTTGGCAAAAAAGGTCTCAATGTTTATTGAACACTTACAGTGCCACGCAAATTTAGATACAAGTATATAGGCAGAAGAACAATTTCCGTGAACAGCTTCGTCTAAACCACTTATTTAGAGTAGAGGATTTGCTAAGCGAATTGCTATGCAAAGTTAGGCTACTTAGCATACGCAGGGTGATTCACTACACTGGTAGAAAGGGCGCATCGGTTCTGAATGGTCAGTTATTAGGAAGAATCGGGCAATGTTCTGCGAAGGAAGAGCATCATTTTGTTACGCAAACTCGTAATGGGACAAAAACTGTTTTAGCAAACTGCATCCATTATAATAAATGGCTTACTCCCAACGCTCACAAAACTGATTCCCTCCCCTTCAAGGGGAGGGTTAGGGTGGGGTGAACACCCCCTCCTAGCCTCCCCCTAAAAGAGGGAGGAACAAAAGCGTTATGAGCTTCTACTTTGAAGCATTAAGTGGCAGAAGCGGGTTTGTGCTGAATCGCTTGTTTACATCACTTGAGCTAAGTGTTTGAGCAAAGAAAAACGATGATACTTTATTCTACTCACACAACAATATTGTCGTTGGACATTAAAGTTTGATCATAAATGACCTAGAAATAGGTCATTTGCAACTCTCAAAATGATAAAGTTTGATCATTTATTTCATCAAAAATGATTGTTAAGAACTTAAAATCCACAATAAAGTTTGATCATAAAAAGCGCTAAAATAAAACTTTCTCTATCTTTCCATTTGAATCTTTCATGATGTAGAGCTTCGTTTCTTGACCAAGCATTTGAAGTTTAGTCGATACGCTCTCACTCCAAAGCAAATTACTCTCAAACTCTTCCACCATTGGTAATGCGGTTGTCTTTATTGTGGAAAAAATATCTTTTCTTCTATTTCTCAGTTCTTTATCACTTGTAAAAACAACCTTACCAAGCAACTTATCAGTCTTCTCTTTGAACTTCCTGAAGTAACTTTCCATTAGCATTGGTATCTCTTTACTACCAACAGATTTCCAATTATATAAGTTTTCATGGTGGGTACTATTTCTAGGATTAATGAACGCTCTTAATACATACACCAAAGTCATTAAGGAATGAGACAACACCGCCTGTTCAAATAAATTGAAATCATCTTTAAGTTTGGACTTTAACTCATCTCTAGTGCTAGCACTTCCAAAAGTATCCACAGCTTTAATCGATTCAACTAGCTGCTGATTTTGTTTAATTGAATCCTGACAGAAATCTATAGCCTTTAAAGCATCACCATATATTGCTTCTAATCTAACATGACGAGCACTTAATTCTGACTGAGACAAACGCTTATAAGATAAGTCTTGAGAAAACTCAGTTAAATAAATCAAATGTGATTTCAAAGTACTCTTGAATTGATCATTTATAAAATTGTTAACGTGATCTATTTTACTTTCAATCGATTTTAGCTTTCTTTTAATATCAACCAAATGACTTTGTGCTACAACTACTGAAAGTATTTGAAAAGAGGCAGCTCCAATAGCTGGTAGCTTACTTACAGGAATTTGTCTTGCTTGCCCAATGATTTTTCCATCAGGACCAATAGCAATACACATAGCAGCACCACTTTGATCATTTAAAACCGTAGCAGTTCCATTAGCTAGTTGCTCTGCTACCTCTGGTTTGAACACGAGTTGCACGGCATCACTGGATATAGAATGAACGGCACTTGCCAGTGATGGTAAAGTGCTGATCAAGCTGTTAAGGCTATCTTTCGCTACAGATGAATTATTTGGCGACTCTCCAAGATCCCTAACCAAGGTAGAACGATCAATTTGAATTAAAGATAGAACAGGGTTTTCTGGAATAATATTTTGACCATTTGTTAACTCTTGAGGAGAGACAAAACAAACGTATAAATGTTGTAAATCAAGTTGAAAGCCTACTGCCGATTTATACTTACTAGCCACAGCCAAAGGATTCTGATTACTTTCCAACGAGAAGCTTTCATGACAGTATAAAAACTCTCCAGTCTTATAGTCATATACATATAGCAAAGATGTATCATCACTATAGTTTTGCTCTAACACATTAATTCCCGTGTAGGGAGAACATAACGAGCTTTCATCTGAATAGGGAATATTTCGTATAGCCATTTTAAATTTCACACATTTTTAATTTAATTATATGAATCATCGCACATAACTCTTCTGGTTGTACCTAAAACTAAGTTCCCATTTAGTTACCCTGAAATCAGACTAAGCCTTATTAGATCCAAAATTGGCTCTATATAGAGTTTTTCTTCAATAACTCTAGTTTTTTTGAAATGCTCAGAATGAAACTTCAAATGTTTTTCTAAGGTATTTGCCCACGATTTATCCTTTAAGCTCCCTTCAACTTCTACAATCTGTTCGAAACAAAATATCATTCGAGCGACATACCAAACATATTGATCATACGCAGGATCTCTTTCTTTTCTAGGGTCTGCACTATACCCCTTGGAAAACTGAGGGTGCTCCATCGCCAATTGAAGGTAAGTATGATAAGCCGAATCCGCAACACTCTTCTTAGCTATTTCTTTGTTTTCTTTAATCGTTTGGGTGGCAACGAGGATAGCCCAAATAGCAACGCCTCCACTAACTACAGGCGACAAAACCGTAGCCCACTGAACTAACTCTTGCATAAATCCTCTTAATGTCGTCGATTAAAACCTGCTGGTTGAGTTTTAGTGTACTTATATTTTTTTACTTTTCTTCTAAATGCCGCTAAATCTACATCAGCAGTACTAATTGCTATTTGACTGGTTCCATGTGCATGAGAGATTAACTTATGGTGTTTTTCCTTATACGGAGCTTGCATTGTTGAGCCTCCGTATTCTCCAGTGTTAGCTATTACGACATGCTGATACATATGCCACTGAAGAGCAGAAGCCATATTATCAAATGTATTCACATCTTTGTTATATGCAGCAATAACAAACATATCTGTCAAGTCTCTTAGATCTGCGGCAAGCCTTATATCTGTTGCGTCATAGCATATTGCACCAGTTAACTTAAATGGCCCTTCAGGATGTCCCTCTATAGATATAATGTGCTGTGCTGGTCTATATCCTTGGACTCCTAAAGCAAGCTCACCATCGGTCATATGAAATTTACCCTGATCTCGAATACGCCATTGAATTCCTGATTCTGTTGTATCTGGAATAATCCACCGAGCTTTATTTACTATACGACCATCGTGCTCAGTAAACACAAAGCCTGCAAATATGATAGCTTTGGTTCTATAAGCCAGTGCTCTTACTATATCTTCATCATCAGGGTGAACAGCAACTTCTGAAAAAACGATTAAATCAGCGGTACTTTTGTATTCCCTCGATTCAGTTTTCAACTTCGCAATTAAAGTCTGTTCCGCTAGCTTACAAATTTCAGCCAAATGTTCTCTGTGCTTCCAGCGTACATCAGGGTTATCTAATTTCACATCAGAAGGATGGAAATTCTTATCTTTAGGATAAAGCTGTTGAACCGTAACTATTCTAAACGAATTAGACGCTAATTCTGGCCGGTAAACTACTGTTGGTAATGCTGGCACATTAGATGAAATACATAGTTGTGTATTAAGATAAACTAGTCTTGCCTTCAAACAACTCTTAAACTCTTCAAGGCTACCAATTGATAAAATGTCCTCTTCTTCTAGATATGAGGACGAAAAACCCGGCCACTGTAATCCATGTTGAAGAAGGCTTGCAAACCAATCACTTATTGTTCCATATGAACCCACAATTGATTCAGGCGTATGTAACATTCCCATACGTCGCTTATACCACTGGGAGCGAATTCCATCATATCTCGAACCATCTAATCTAAGATCATTTCGTTGAGTAAAATCTACATTTCCTAACGCTGCACTTCTTAACACGCTACATACCCAATAAAGCTTTGGTTCATCATTGCGCTTAGCCAGCCACGTAGGACTATGATAGCGAGGGTCTTTAGCAACTTGTTCGTTCCGATCAACTGAACAGGTTATACTTACATCCGGACTCCACAAATCTGCCCAAGACTTATTTGTGCTCGCCACTTTTATTTCATGTGGTGAATATTGTTTACCATCAGTTTTCCATATGCTGTTATCAACATCATCAATACTGTTAACCAACGCTATACCTAATTTAAGAAGAGCGTGCTCGTACTTAAAAGGGTTCTCTTTAAAGCTAATAACAGAAGAAAGATAATGTTCGGCTCCATTGGCTTTTGACTCTTGTTTAGGAATCGCCCATCTAAACCTATTAATCCTAGTCCTATTTTGCTCTCTAACTATTTCCTTCCAAAGAGCACTCCAGAATTTCCCACCTCGAAAAGCAAATTTTTGTATTATGATATCAACAACTTTTTTCTTATTTGGATGAGAAAGTAAGAAAGCAGCATTTGCTTGGTAGTCATTACTTATCTGAGCGGCTAACTCAAATATATATCCATCGCTACTTTCAAGTAACTCAATATGTTGCTTAATCAAAACACTCTGAAGTTTTGAGAGATCTGAGGTTGATTTATCGATGGATATATAAGGTTTATTAATAACAGCCAAATGAAATAGTGCTTGTTGATATGCATAACTTGGAAGTGAAGCCTTACAAACAAGTAGCTTTTGAGCAAAGGAGGTAACTTCACTAATTAACTTTTGATAATCAGCCAACTCATCCGTTTGTAGGCTACGGTATATCTCGATAACACTACGGAAAATATCTGACAGCAGATATAACATAATATATCGATCAAATTTATCTCGATTTGACCTGATACGATTAAAAATAATATCAAGAATCTTACTATAGAGATCAAGATTTGGATTTACATCTAAAGCCTTACGAAAAATGACCATTATAGATGGATCTTTTAACCAAGCTTTTAGTAAGTGCTTTGCAATTAGCGAAGATTCATTTTCGAACTGGACTCTCTCACTCGGTGAAATCAATTTTCTCTTTTTTGCCAAGCTTGTTTCTAGTCTATGAGCAGAAAAACGACGTAACGATTCGATTTTAATAGACTTATCATTGTTAAACCCAGGTAATAGCTCTTCCGCACCATCTAAAAAGTCATCTTGTTCTGTCAACAATAACTGCTGAAGCGCAGGTATATTATTATCTAGACCTCGGCGCTCTGGGACACTAGAAGCTCCGACTTCATTTTGAATTTCATTAATTCTATTGGTAAGACTACTTCCGTTATCAAGATCGGAAAGTGCTAAAACGTTGGTCTTACCTTTATTAACAACTAAACTCGGTTCATCTTCCAATTCATCTTGCTCGAGTGTTTCATCAAGAATACCTTGAACGAGTTTATGAACTGACGTCTTAATTTCATCAATAATTAAGGCTTCGCCAGATATAACTAGACGAATATCATCGACATACCGACAGTAGTCATGCAATTTAATCTGACTACCCTCAATCCTCTTACTAAGAATAGAACTTATAGACTCATCAAAGTCTATTAAGTATGCATTTGCCAAAGCACCAGCAGATGCAAGTCCTTGAGGTAGCCCAACGTTTCCAGGAATATCCAATTCCTCAAGTAATGTTATCGAGCTTTCAGACCACTCCCAATCTAGAATCTGACTTGCTAGCTTCCAAAACTGATCATCTTCTACATATTGAGAATCGTAATGCCTCGAAGCTATTTCTTTTAACTTCTCAATCAATAACTCGGTTTTTATAGATCCATAAAAATTAGACAAATCTAAACTAACAATGAAAACATCATCAATTTCACTAACTTTGTGGACGACTTCCCTACCAATGGAAATGGGTCTTTGCAAAAAGTTTCGATAATCAGTAGAAAACTTTCGATAATATTCACTTCCTCCCCAACGAAATCTTGCCTTTTCATTCTCCCAATCACAGAGCAATCTATTCCCGTAACTAAAAACCTCGTCTTTTATATGATCTGAATAATCAAGATTCATCAGCGAACAATCTTTCTGTCTCGTTTCAATTGCATCAGCAAGACACATTGCTACTGCCGTTGCAAATGACTGATCCTTAATAGATATATCAGCTAAAGGCCTTAACTTTCTATCATCTTTATTTGTGGTCCATTTCCCCTTATCAATGAACCACTTAGCTCCTTTAGGAGCTGGTATCAGTTCGATATGACTATTAGATAGTCCCCAATAAACAGCATCTTTTGACCAACTATTGACTTCGTCATCTATGTTAAAGGTACACTTATCTAGAGCCAAAAGATCTGCATACCAGTTGTGAATTCTGACAAAGTTATCCGTTTTCTTCCATGCTAACCCTAATATAAACGGATCTTTGAGATATTCAGAGAAGGGGCCAAGATTGTAGTATTTCTTATCTAATAATTTCATTGTTCAATAAACCTAAGCACTCTGACTCTCTTCAACCACCACATTCGCATTGGCATTCACGGCCCTTATCACGCCAAACAGCTCAACCACTGTGCCTTCATCAAAGAACCCATAGGCGCTTTCGCCGTGCGCGTCAGTAAATGGCGGCTCGAATATTTGCCCCATTTCGAGCACGCCGTTGTGCACTAGGTAATCGATCACTTGATCGACGAATTGAATCTGTTCAGCGTTGTAAGCGCCTTCATCAAGAAAGGCGCTAAAGGCTTCTTTGGCAGCGTTCATGTCTAGGCCAACCAATTCGCGAATAAACGTCCCTAGTGGCTTGTCTTGCAAAATCTGCTCTCGGTACGCCTCAATATCACTCATACCGCTAGCGTCCAACAACAAGCCTTCTAGTACGTCTAAATCGGCTTGGGTAATCGGTTTGTTACGTTTTAGCTTTTGAATAGTTAGCTGATCTTGGTGGTCTTGAATATACAGCTCAATTTTTTTACGGTACTGGGCTAAGTCCACCGTTGGGCTGGTATATACGCCTGTTACGTCGCGCACACCTTGAAACTCATCTTCAAAGTTGGTGTAAACCATCTCTTTTTTGTCTTTGTCTAAGGCGAACATCAAATTACGCAAGCGCTGACGTACATCCTCTAGCGTGACTAAATGAATGTCTTGCCAAAACTCGACGGTTTGCAGGTCTTGCAGCAGCTGCAATTGCGCTTGAATGGCCGGAATAACCGACTTGCCTTCCAACTGCTGCGCGATTTCCATCACTCGAACACGATTGGGCTCTGGTACTAAGCCCTTTTCCAGCAAGGCTAATTGCATGGTTAGCAGCAGGTTATCAAAACGGTTGGCTAAGTTATTCACTTGCTCAACGGGGTTAAACGGCTCGGCTTCAGTCGGTAGCGCGGCAATCTGGCTTTCTAGCTCGGTGTGTTTGGCATCGTCAATGTTGTCCCAATGCTCGCGGGCTAAAAAAGGCTCCACGGCTTGGCGTTTCGGGCGCACAATAAAGTTATCTAAGTTCATGCCGGTAACTTGATGATGCAGCAAGTCGAGCTGATAGCGGTTTAACTCTCGTAATCTCTGGGCATCTTCAGGGTGTTGCTCGGTATAGTTTTCATCGGCTAAGCGTTTATTGAGCAAGATGCTTAAACTAACGCGCTTTTCAAATACCTGCTGCATTAACGGCTTGGCAATACCAACGGGTAAGCCTTCAGGGTTTGAATCAAAATATTCAAAGTTTTGGCAATAATCGAACACCTTAAAGGTGGTTTTATGCAAGCCTGGGCCAAACAAATCCTCACACAAGCGGGTGCCGCGACCGATCATTTGGGTAAACTTCACCTTAGAGCGGATCACTTTAAAGAACACCAAGTTGACCACTTCGGGCACGTCGATACCGGTATCGAGCATGTCTACCGAAATCGCAATGCGGCAGGTCGGGTTTTTCGGGTCAAAGTCTTTGCGCTCGTTTTCGTCGCCACCGAATTCGTCAATCAGGCTTTGCGCGTAGGTTTCTTTAAAAGTGATCACCCGCGCCAACTTACCCGCCCATTTCGGGTAGTTTTTGTTGAACATTTTTTCAAGAAACACCGCGTGGTCGTTATTGGCGGCAAATATAATGGTTTTACCAATCACATCGCCACCTTCCACATGAATGCCGCCCAGTTCGTCTTTACTCATTAACTGGGCAAACATCTTCTCGGCGGTGTCTCCGTTGAATAAAAACTTATTCACTTCCGAGGGCAGCACTTCTTCGCGGTCGGTTAATTCGGCCTTGTTTTCCCACTCCAGTTTTTCTTCATCCGACAGCTCTTGATACTTAATGCCTTCACGGATGAACTTAGTGGCAACGGAAATTTTAGTCGGTGGCACTAAGTATTTTTCAGCGTAGGCACTGGCATCTTCATAGGCGTAGGTGGGCATGCCTTTTTGCAAATCAAAAATGCCGTAGGTGTCTTTTTCCACTTCGTCTTTCGGGGTGGCGGTTAAGCCCACTAAGCAGCCATCAAAATACTCAAAAATCTGACGATACTTGGAATACACCGAGCGGTGCGCTTCATCCACCACAATTAAATCAAAATGCCCCACGCCAAACGGGCGCTCGTCTGCGCCGCGATCCAATAAGTTTTTCATGGTGGGATAGGTTGAGAAATACAAGCGGCTGTCGATGCTGCCTTTGCTTTGCCCTGAGCTTAAAATAGAGCAGCTTACGCGCGGCAGCAGTTTCACAAAGTGCTTTTTAGCTTGGGTTAATAAGGCATTACGGTCGGCCAAAAACAACACGTTTTTCACCCAGTTATTTTTTACCAGCAAATCAACGAGGCTTATCACTGTACGGGTTTTACCTGTACCTGTGGCCATCACCAACAAGGCTTTACGCTGATGGGCTAATTCAAAATGCTGCAAAATATGAGTAATGGCGGCTTTTTGGTAATGGCGGTTGGTAATGTTTTCGTCTATTTGTGCGGTGAGCTTTTTACCTACCCCTGCCTCGTCACTGAAAAACGACAGCCGGTCATGGCGGCGTTTAATCATCAGCGCCAGCTCGGCTTTGGTGTAAAAGCCTTGCACCTTGCGCGGCGGGTAAAAGGCATCGTCCCACAGCCGCGTTTCGTAGCCATTAGTGTAAAAAATAATTGGCCGCACGCCGCACTGTTGTTCTAGGCAATCGGCATACAGCTTGGCTTGTTGCTGGCCGTCTTCAGGGCGGCGCGAGGTACGTTTGGCCTCTACCACCGCCAATGCGGTGCCGTCATCGCCCCATAACACATAATCAACAAAGCCATTGCCGTTAGGATTGGCGCTCGAAATCGGCATACCTGTTACCGGATATTCGCGGTCACGCTTGTCTGTTAACGGCCAGCCTGCTTCGTGTAACAAGGCATCAATTAAGTAATCGCGGGTTTGGGTTTCGTTGTAATCGTGGTTATCTGGCGCAGCATCGGCTTGTTGTTTCGCCTGTTCAATTTGCTCAAGCAAGGCTTGGTTTTGCGCTTTTAGGGCGGCGTTTTCATTAAGTTGTTGCTGGTATTCCTCACGCTTAATGCTGTCGCTTTCGGCCAGTTGTTTTTCCAGCTCTTGCACCCGTTTAATGCTGCTCATGGCTTTTGTGACCAGCGTGGCATCAATGGCCAGCTTTTGCGGCACTAACGCTTCGTCAAACGGGTTAACGATAAACTGTTTGCGATCAAACCCGCTGTTGCCAAAGTCAGGGGTATAGGTGCGCACAAACCAATACAACACATGGTGCAGCTCTTTCACCGCTTGCAAGGCATCGCGCTGTGGTGGTGTGGTTTTACCGTGCGCTGCTTCGTTACCAATTTTGATGATCAGTTTCAACTTGGGGAACAAGTTGCTGCTGAGGTTATCTTTAAAGCCTTTATCGTGAATAAGCGACATTAAGGTCACATCATGGCGCGGGCGGGTTAGCCAGTTATCAATGTCAAATACGGTTTCAACCATTAACTCCAAGGCATTACGGGCATAAAAGCCGGCAATACGTGGATCGGTTTTAATGTTGCTCTCGGCATTTTGGGCACGCGTTTTAATCTCGGCACAACGACTAGAAAACAGATCATCGCCGTTAATGGCACTATCCATAAACGCAAAGTTGCTACCACCTTGAGCGCCTTTTGAATCAACCGTATCTGACATTGAATTTCCTTTTTACATCACCGCTTTTTAGGTAAAAGCGATTATTCGTTATAGGTTTAGCTCGCCTTTAAAGGCTTTTTGCATAATGGCGTTAAATGACTTTTCACATTCTTCTTTTGATGATTTGTGATCATCAAGCAGTTTTTTATGTTGCTTAATAAATTGAGAGAACTCATCTTGTTTGACTTTTGGTGGTATGGGTAACGCAATTTCTCTCAACGCATCTTTACGAATAGTTTTTGTTACGGCACCTTTTACCTTTTTCTGAATAGCTTGAATACCGCCTTTACTTGTCAACAGATAATACATGAATATAGAACTAGCGAGTTCTTCGTTGAAACGGATCATAAATTGATTCATAGCTAACGACACAGGTCTGTTTAAAACTGGCATTAAATATACTTTTCCAGCACTACCAATCTTATTCACTATAAGTTCATTTCCAAACACTTTCGTTTTGGTCAAAAATTCATAGGCATGCTCTGAAATATAATTGACGCCATCGGTAAAGTTATTTCTCTCTAAGTCAGTAGTTCGAACCATCAAAGCGTAACCTTCATTAAGAAGAGTGACGTTTTCTTGCAGAATCTCATAACTACCGTTGGCGTGATAATCTGTCAGTAAATCAAAAGTTGTTCCAATAGCACGAACATCCCACCCCTTCGGATTGGTCACCGGATCACCAAACATCTCAATAAACACGGATTGGGCGAGGCTGTTTAGCTCTTGCTCCAAAAGCTTACAGTCTTTACGCAGTTGGTCGGCTTTTTCTAACACCGCCGCGATTTGCTTTTGGGTTTCGATTGGCGGGAGTGGGATTTTGATTTGTAAAAATCGAACTCTATCTAAGTTAGATATGTTAGTTGTCTGCTTTCCTAAATGCCGAATGCTATCTTGGGTTTTATCCATTGATAAAAAACGAAAAAGATAATCGGGATCAATCAATTCTGCTTTCGGCCTTAGCATCGAAATGAAGCCACCAATTGTTGATTTGTATCGAGTCGACTTTACTCGAACACACTTGCCTACTAATTCCCAACTATTCGCTGAGGATATTAAAATATCTCCCTGTTTAACGTATAATTCATCACGTTTCACAAAGCTTGAAGGTACAGCTAGTAAGTCTCTTTCATCAAGCTCTTTTTGGATGTTTTTCGTGCGCAAACACACCACGGAATCATCGGTTCCAACATCAACTTTATCATCTGGTTTGAAGGTAATACCTCTATGAAAAGTTAGAATCGAATCTAAAGGAACCAAATTCATCACAACAATTTCTCCAACTCAGCCACACCCTTCGCCATCTTGTCTTGCAAGGTTTTAATCCGCGCTAAAATCTCTTTTGGTGAGTCGTACTGCACTTCCTCATACACCACTTCTTTGTAGCGATTCAGGCTTAAATCGCAGTCGTTGCCGGTAATGCTTGCCACGGGCACCATAAAGCTTTGTTCGGTGGTTTTACGGCGGTACTCAGGACTGGCAAGGTTGGGCGTGCCGTCTGGGTTGGTTAAACTTAAATAACGGGCAATAATATCGGCAATGTTGCTTTGCTGGTGAGTGGGTGTTTCACCTTCTTTAAACAGTGGCGTGCGTTTATCATCCAGCGAGTAACCATCGGCTTGCATATCGTAAAACCACACTTTATCGGTGCCGCCAGAGTTGGTTTTGGTGAAGATTAAAATGGCCGTGCTCACCCCCGCATAAGGCTTAAATACGCCTGATGGCAGTGAAATCACCGCTTCGAGCTTTTGCTCGTTAACGATTTTTTCGCGTATGCTTTTGTGAGATTTGGTGGAGCCAAATAATACCCCATCAGGCACAATCACCGCGGCGCGACCACCGACTTTGAGCATGCGTAAAATCAGCGCTAAAAACAGCAGTTCGGACTTTTCGGTTGGGCCTTTCTTTTTCACCTCTACCTGAATCTCGTTGCCGTTTTCGTCAATTTCAGTTTTGTATTTCGGCGCGGCTTTTTTCGCGGCAGGGTTTTTACCAAGGGCGCGCAGTAAATCGGGCGCGACAATGTCAAAGTCCACCGAGCCTTTAAACGGTGGGTTGGCCAAAATCAGGTTGTAGGCGTCACGGATATTGGCGTCGCCTTGGTCTTGCAAGCTGTCGCGGTAATGCACGCTTGGGTTTTCAATGCCGTGCAGCAACATGTTCATCGCGCCAATGCGTAGCATGTGTTTGTCAAAATCAAAGCCGGTGAACATGGCATTATCAAAATGCTGTCGGTTAGCGGGTTTGTTGACGTCATTTTTATGGTGGGTTTCCACGTATTCCACCGCCGCCATTAAAAAGCCGCACGTACCCGAGGCGGGGTCACAAATGGTGTCGCCCATTTTCGGCTGCATTAGCTCCACCATCATTTGGATGAGGTTGCGCGGGGTGCGAAACTGACCATTAACGCCCGACTGTTGCAGCTTGCTGAGTAGGTATTCGTACAAGTCGCCCTTGGTGTCTTTGTCGTCCATGTTGATGGCACTTAACAGTTGCACCACTTGGTCGAGCAATTTGGCCGACGGGATCATGAAAATGGCGTCTTTCATGTGCTCGGCAAAGCTGCCTTCGTTTTGCAGGGTTTTGATTTTTGGAAATACTTGGTCGCGGACGATGGTCATCATCACGTCGGGATCTTTGTCTTTAAAGCTATTCCAGCGCAGCGCTTGCTCGTCGGGGCCAAAGGTTGGGTTGTTAACTGGTAAACCCGTGGCTTGGCTGCGGCGCTCTGCGGTGCGTTGCAGCTCGTCTAAACGACGGATAAACAACAGGTAAGATATTTGTTCGATCACTGAAATGGGGTTAGCGACACCGCCGGTCCAAAACATTTCCCACACTTGATCAATTTGACTGCGAATTTTGCCTGTTAACATGGATATTCTCTTCAGTATGAATTTAGCCAACTAATTGACTCATATTGGCTTCATTTTACTGGATAAGAACCACTTAAACACTTAGTTTTCATGATAATTGGGTTACCGAACGCTGAACTGCTCGATGAAGGGCTTCTATCCACGCGATTTCATATTCACTGGTTGTTCTAAGAACACTATCCCCATCTACCATCTTTGTCTTAAAAGGATGCTTTATCCCCATTACGATTGAACAGTACTCATCGTTGATTTCTGGATCCCAATGAACGCCTTTTTCAGAACAAGCTTTCATTACATACTTAAGCCCCTTATTACCGCTCTCACGAAACGCAAACAACCGAGAACCAAGTTTATGTTTAGCACTAATGTCGCTGATATCGACTTCAATAATGACTAAAGGGATTTGTTGATAATAAAAATACGCACAGTGATAAGTCCGAGGCTCCTGTGTGAATTTATTTATATAAATAAGAGAGCCATTGTCTGGTTTTGGCATTGCTAAGCACTGTGTTGATTGGTGCTCATATTCAGGCAACATCATTAGTCGCTTTATAACCTTTTCAAAAATGTGAAAGTTACTTGTAGGGGCTACTTCCTTTGGCTCTTCTGGTACGTCTGGTTCACCACAATCATCTCGATTAATGGCCCAATCAAGCTCTTGAGCACTACCACCATCAGAAGCATGTCCGACTCCTGATATATCTGATTTAGGTTCTTCATTCATGTTAACAGTCGGCGTAACTCGTCGTTGGTCATTGCCTGGAAGCACTTTAACTTCATCATCAGAATCACAAATAAAACGGAATCCTTCCTCACTGACGATATCCCTTTTTCTTTGCGTTCCTGGAGTCGCTCGAAAATCTAATTGCGGATCTGGATCAGAACGATTGACTTCAGGTTGATTCCCATTACTAGGCTCAACAGAAATCAGTTTTCGTTTCTTCGGGTGAGAAATAGTAACTTTCTTTCCATAGTCAAAGTAAGGCGTTTTAACGCGTTTTATCTCTTCAACATGAAAAAGCATCGTGTCTTCTTGATCATACTCGCCAAACAACCTGAACCCCCACCCCTTTAAGGGTGGTGGTGAAAAACTAAATTTCCAGTTAGCTGTTTTTTCTTCGATTAGGTGCTGGTAAATACTATTAAAACTTCGTTTGGCGTCACGATTCAGTAGCAACCAGCGGATATGCTCACATGCACCTTTTGAGTCGAGATTTTTCAGCGGGTAATCAGATAGCTTGTGAAACCGAATGATAGTTCCACTTTTATCTGTCTCAATGAAAGCCATCCCCTGCAACCCGTTAGGTCTCAATGCAGTTCGAGTCAAATGCACATTATGTAAAAACAATGCCCTTGCTAGCTCTATGCTCGGTATGGCTAATTTTAAGTTTCCGTCTTTTAAAAGAATCGAGTTCCCTACTTGCGATGTCATCTGCGGCCCGTTTTCAGTAATACTGACTTCCAGAGATGTTCTTTCTTTCCGTGAAATTCGCTCTTTATTATTGTACTGCGAATTAAGAACGAGCATTGGTATCAACTCCGCAGGGACTTTACTTTCAGGGTAACCTGAGAATTGGACATTGATATAAGGTCTGACTTTATTGCCCAATACACTTTTAGTTTGAATACTGCCAATGTGTATTAGTGGTGTTTCTTTAGGAAAATGTCGCAGTTCTCTGCCAGGCTGGGATGTCCAGTCTGAGAATCTCCCTCGCAGGTTGTCTGCTACGCTTACGGCTGAGTCCAGCAAGTTTTTCAATCTCACACACAGGCCTTAAAATATCTTTATGTTCAATTAGTTGAACCATAACACGAGTTAACCTGCGTACTTGGTATTCTTCAATCGATTCGCTATATCGATCAAGAAACAAACGACATAGTGGTAACTTATGCAGTTTTTTCTCCATAAGCGTCTTTTGATTGATTCTTGTTGAATACCAAGACTTAGAGCGACGTTGTATTTCAAAGTTATCTTCATCGTGATTCTTAATTTGAATTAAAGTTTTCACTAACTTCAGATCTCTACTAGCCCAATCAACCCTTTTGTTTTGATAATTACTCATACGTTGAGGTTTATGGCTATCCAACCACTTTCGGTCATAACGATATAACCAAGAATATGATTTTGCTCCAATCGATGTAGACCGAATCTCTTTCAGTGGCAAATATTTTAAAAATTTCAGCAAATTGAGCCACTCTTCTCTAGTTTGATCTCTCTTTGTTGAGTTAGGTATTGAACGATAACTTTTGTATTCAACGAATGGTTGTATTGAGCGAGCTAGATTTAGCTCTTCATTCAGTTTTATGACCGAATCTCGAAGAGATAACCAAACAACAAAATGCTGTAGGTAACTAAATGGTCTTCTGTGTTTTCTAAAGAGGGAAAGTAACCAAGTATTTTCTCCAGTTAACTCCGACTGCAAGCCGTGTTGCTCCAACCATGATTTTGTCCAATATTTTTCAACCAAATACTTAATAGCTTGATGATCGATCCTTGCACCTTTCATCATTCCTCTATCTCTGGCAAGGTTCTGATAGTATCTAGTCCATTGCTCAGGTGAAACATACCCAACTCCGGATTTGAGTAAGGTTTCAATCATGGATGATAATTCCAATTCAGACGACTTAGCAGCCTCTGATAACCACGCTTTAGGCTGATAACCAAGCGTGCCTATGAAGCGATGACGATGGGAAGATGAAATCCTCAAGCCAGTATCAACTAAGCAACATTCATGCTTCAAACATACGGTTACCCCTGGGGATTGGAACAATCTCTGCCAGTATGTAAAGCCCAAAAGTTCTAATTGTTCTTTCCAGCATTGGGGACATATTTTATAGCTAAGTGGCCATTGAATGAGAGAGGCATTGATCCCTGCTCGCGACATACTGAGATTGACATGACCAAACGATAGATCAGACATTAACTGTTCATAACGATAGTTAGGTAAGAAAGGTTGAAACAACGGGAGGAGTGTATGCTGCGATATTAATTCCTTCGAGTCGACGCGCCAAAGATGTCCTACCTGACTAAGCAGCGGATCTATATGTCCTTGCAAAAAAGCCGACGGTATTACCATTCTATTTTTAAATAGAATATCCAAGGCAACTTTGTCGTCTTTAATGTCTAATTGATAAATAAACCGAGCCAGTACGCTCGTTAACAATTCATCTTGTTGCGCTTTAGGAAAGTGAGCCAACATAAAAGCCGCCAAACTAATAATTTAACTTGGTTAAGTATAGTTTGCGGCCTTATATCTTACAGAAAAGGCGTAATATCGAGAATCATGCCTTCATTTTTTAAATTACTGTAAGTCGACATCGGTTCATCATTTCTGAGTAGTCTAAGATCTCGTTCAACAAACCTCGACTCTAGTTTTTTTACCTTTGAACCGGAAGATTTCTCTACTGCAACGGTTTGGTCTTCTAAAGATTTGATATGTGCAACTAATCCAAAGAGATCTGCGTCAGGCTTTTCGTCTAATGCTTGTCGTGCAGCAAGCGGAGCAATATCATCCCCCAAACCCATTCGAATCAACATATCTGTAAGTTCCGATAATTTATCTTTAGATGTTTCATCAATACTTTCGACTTCGCTTAATACTGTATCGTTCGACAGCCCCAATATACGAATCGAATCAGCAGGTAAATCTAGATCTGCATATTTAACAATCTCTTCTTTTCGACCACTTTGTAAGGCTTTGATCATAGGATGAACAATAGATAGCTCTTCGGTAAAAACATCTTTTACCAATTTAGGTGTGATGAACTCTTTTCCAGCAACAACAGCTCTAGCTTGGCAGAGATAAAACAGCGACACAGCCACGTGTGCCACCCCTTGAGTCAGTTCCCAGAATAAGTCCTGCATTGGTTTAGTCAAAGGAGTTGGCGATTTAAACCACTGTAATTTCCACATCCGATGAATAAACCGTTCCCACTCACTTTCTCCTGGTATATTCGACAGATGCTCAAACCTATTCCAATTTAGACTACCAAATTGGGCAGCGCGGCGAGCAGACCTCAGTGTAGGTGAGAATAGTTCGAGTGCTTTTGGAGTTCCAATGAATAATACAGGTACTTTGATAACGTTGGTGAGTGTAACAAAGAAGTTAAGTAGTTTAGACGCACCACCTGAACGAGCAGCACTTAAATGCTGAATTTCATCAAGAACCAATATCCCTATAGAATGCAGAGCAGCCACTCTGGCTATATCCCCCAGCATAGACTCAGCCGAAGATCTCGATTTTACATAAAGCATTTCATAATCTGTTCCAATCGCATCATCTACTGCACGGAAAAAATGAATACATAGACTTTTCGCTGACCCATCATGAGGACAGTCAATCTTTAACCATACTAATTGCATGTGCTGGAAATCTGGATGGTAAATAGCTTGATGGCGGTATGAGTCCAATATAGCTTGAACAGCCGTTGTTTTTCCTGTTCCTGAGCAACCAATCACAGATGTCGTCAACGCAGCGTTGCCTGCATTCCTAGATGCGACTGAGAAGTCGACGTTATCTACATCGGATAGATTACGCTGATATTCATTTGAAGCGATATTACGCCCTAAATACCCACGTCGTATCATCCCAGAAATCATCTGCTCAAGTTGAAGATGTGCTTTAGTAGGATACAAAAACTCATCAAGTATTCTCATCATCGCATGACGACGAATATAGCCAGGCAGAACTTTTTCAGATTCTCTTACTTTAGGGTAACGATTGAGAGCTTTCGCTGTATCTTGTGGAGAATTAAGCAAAGGCAAAGCATTAATCAGAGGCTGATCTCGATAATCTTCTATTTCAGGCTCAGCATATTCTGCATGATGAATGTTAATCATCGTCTTCTCCTAAAAAGTCATCGAGTGAGGGATATTCTATATTTTCCGAATTCTGACCAGATTTAATGTCGATAACCTTAGCTAGTGTTTGCTCTATCTTCGGTTTTAAATTAACAGCATTGCTTGTACGCTCTAGTTCTCGCTCATTGTCTCTATTCTCTTTAATACCAGATAGTCGTTGTGAATCTTTCAACTTTGGAACATTACTTTTCTTTCCACGCTCTCGCTTAGCAATTGTTTCCAATTTTTCTTGCAAATCTGGAGCACTAAAATCCTTAATTTGATTTGCAGTAGCCTCTGCTATTTGGGACGACTTTAAAATACCCGCAGCATCGATAAAACTCATACCTTTGTATCGACGACTACGATCAGAAAGTTCGCATATCCAATAAGATTGGTAGCTATTATCAGGTCGAAGATAAACTACATCGGTTCTTCTTGGATCAAACGCTATCTCGACATTTTTGGGTCTAGAATGTTTAAACCGATCAAACCACCCTTCAGCTAAAGCCTCACGACAAGTATATTTCAAGCCTTTGAATCCGATACCTACTGCTGAAACGGTTCCTTTTTCCGTTGGTAATAAATTCACTTCGACCATATCTTTGCTACATGGTCTAAGCTTGCCAGTTCGATTTTTTATACCCCAGTTCCAGAGCTGAAGAGGCACTGCTGGTAAATCATCTGGCATATCTGCGGCAAAATCATAATCTTTAACTACATGACGAGTATTGTAGTGGATAATTATGTGTATTACCGTTTCCGTGAACGCACTCAAGGTTAATTCTGCATCTAGTTCATAGCGACGACCCAAACGTTTTTTACCATTTACCGGCTCAACAATCCCTCCAATATATGGCTTAAATGTTGTTTGAAGTGTATTGAAATAGCGCTCCACACCACCTTTATCATCACCCCTGTAGGAACGAGAGTTACTCAACTGAATGTTAAACGCATTGACTAACACATCAGCTTGCCTATGCAAAAGCTCTCCCTTATCTGCCATCATGGATGCAGGGATACCAACAGAAGGCCACATGCTGCTATCAATATCGATACCGTAGCTTCGGCAATATTCAACTTTATCAAGAAATGCGTTAGACATTGCCATCATAGCTGCTACCCATGACGGATTTTCAAGACCAACATATAGACCTGTAACCATTCGGCTAAATACATCTTTAACAACATAAACAACAGGCCGTCCGATGATTCGATTAGGATCTTTCTCAGAAACCAAATATAAGTCAGCTATCGTTGCATCAATCTCATATCGACCTCCGGGTCCCATATTCATAAAGGCTGAAGTACTCGTTAAGGCTCGAATATCTTTATCGTATGTTTTCGATGAAGTCCTACGTCTGACAACATCTTCCTTTCTGTAGTTAGACTCATAGAAGTAACGAAATTGTCGAAGAGTGGGAATAGATGTTTTATCAGACTCTGGATAGCGAGATTTATAGAGACCAATGGCCTTATCTTTAGCATCTTTGATTGAAAATTTATCATTTGGAAGAAAGAAGCCATCAATAGCCAGACGAAATATTTCTGCAACTTCATCATTAATAATCACTCCGACGCCATCACTAGTAGTTCGCTTTCTTCCAAGCTTGTGTTCTACGTTACGCCTAGGCTTACCTTTGCCTCCAGAATTATGGTAGTCCGGTAACAAAGCATTGGGTGTCATGCCTCGCTGCCAATAGCGGCGCAATTGACGAATAAAATAAATTCGTGGCTTTCCGGTCTCTTCAACCACATGTCTGATTATTCTGTTTCGTTCATTTTTATCAAATAATTGGCTAGGTTCGCCTAATACTAATTTAAGTAGTGAATACGCCTCATCTCGTTTGATACTTTGTGTACTACCTATTTCAACGTGGGAGAAAGTAAAAGGCTCACTGATATTTCGTATTTCTTGGCTGACAATGAGTTCTTGCAACTCGGAAATAGGCTTAGGCATAGGCCAAGCAGAAGCGTCATCAATATTGATCAGCCAAACAAGTTCTATTGTTTCGTATACGATACGAATGCGCTCACTTGAATCAGTGTATTCATAGACTTGATTAAGAAGCATTACCCACTCCTAAGCTATTACTGTCACTGATTAACACTTCAATGTCTTCACATTTCCAATCAGTGAATGGGGTTTGTAGTGGTGTCTTCAAATATTGATTTGCTATACCGTAGCGGAAGATCTCAATATGAGTACCTGCCTCTAACTGGTAATCATCATCTAATTTAGCACAGTGTCGTGCGACATAAGCATTAGGTTGTCTGGATAATCTAGCCACAAGATCCATGACATCTTGTTTAGAGAATGAGTAGTTAAATCCAGCATCAATATCTATTAGTGGCTTCAACCATTTCAAGTTCATCTGAAGCTCTTTGGATACTTCTTGATCGGTGAAAATTAGGCAAGGAATCTTGGTGCTTTCCCAGTATGACTTTTCGATTTGAAGCTTTTCAATAACTCTTTTGTCATTGAGCTTTGAGGCTGGTTTTACAGGTATAGCCAGTTGGGTTCCGTCCAATAAATCAATGAGCAGATCCGTTGTAACGATCTTCAATTCGCCTTTTTCTTGTGGATGACGAATACCTAGCTGACGACAAATGTTAAGGGATTCAGCAAGAGGAATTGGAAACTGTTCCCGAATGTCGATGACATTTTTACACCAATCAAACACCAAAAAGGCTGCGAGTTCATTGCCTGAGAAAAAATGATGAATCCGCCCAACAGTAGTACTTTTCACACGAACACTTTCACCGGAACTACTAAACTCCCCAACTTTAATGAAAGGGACATAGTCTTTTCCCACACCTTGTCCACGTTTCTCATCCAAACGCTTTTGGTCTTTCTTATTTAATGGCTTATTTTCATCTGACATAAAAAAACCTCCGACTAAGCTCAACTTAGCAGGAGGTTATTAATTGTTCAAACTTTATTGTAAATGATCAGACTTTATTGTTAATGATCATACTTTATTGTCTTCCGACAAATATGCGCTCTAACCACCTTGTATCACTCAACCGTTACGGCTTTGGCCAGGTTACGAGGTTGGTCGACATCCGTACCTTTGATTAAAGCAACATAATAAGAAAGAAGCTGCATTGGAATGGTGTAGTAGATCGGCGCGGTAATTTCACTCACGTGTGGCATGGTGATGATTTTCATTGTTTCATCAGCCGCAAAGCCAGCGTCTTGATCGGCAAACACATACAGCAAACCGCCACGAGCACGTACTTCTTCAATGTTAGATTTTAGCTTCTCTAACAGCTCGTTATTTGGCGCAACCACGACAACGGGCATATCAGCATCAATCAGTGCTAATGGGCCGTGCTTTAATTCGCCTGCCGCGTATGCTTCAGCATGAATGTAAGAGATTTCCTTCAGCTTTAATGACGCTTCAAGCGCGATAGGATAAAACTCACCACGGCCCAAGAATAGAGTGTGGTGTTTATCTGCGAAATCTTCAGCCAGTGCTTCAATCTGCTTTTCATAGGCAAGGGCTGCATTAATTTGTGCAGGCAGTGCATGCAGAGCTTCAACAATTTCCGCCTCTTTTTCTTTATTAATGCACTGCTTTTGTTTACCAAGAGCGGTCACTAACATTAGCAAGGTTGCAAGCTGAGTAGTGAAGGCTTTGGTTGACGCCACACCAATCTCTGTTCCAGCGCGAGTCATGAATGCAAAGTCAGATTCACGAACCAGCGAAGAACCCGCTACGTTACAAATAGTCATCGCGGCCATGTAACCTTTTTCTTTCGCCAAGCGCAAAGCGGCTAAGGTATCTGCCGTTTCACCGGATTGAGAAAGCGTGATCAACAAGCTATTTGGACGAGTCACAAATTTGCGATAGCGAAATTCAGAGGCAATTTCCACATCGCAACTCACGCCTGCCAATGCTTCAAACCAATAACGCGCTGTCATGCCTGCGTTGTACGACGTTCCGCAAGCGACGATTTGTACATGTTCCACTTGGCTAAGAATTTCGGCAGCGTTCACGCCAATGCTTTCTGTCACTACGCTGTCTTTGGTGATGCGGCCTTCCATGGTGTTAATCAATGCCGTTGGCTGTTCAAAGATCTCTTTTTGCATGAAATGACGATATTTACCTTTATCGCCAGCGTCGTGCTCTGCGTTAGATTCGCTAATTTCACGCGTCACCTGTTCGCCGTTTGCAGCAAAAACCGTCACATCGCGGCGCGTAACTTCCGCAACATCACCCTCTTCAAGATACATAAAGCTGCGTGTAACATTCAGCAAAGCTAATTGGTCTGAAGCTAAGAAATTCTCACCGACACCAAAACCGATCACGATCGGGCTACCAGAGCGAGCAACCACAACACGGCTTGGATCTTTGCGATCAAGTACCACAGTACCGTAAGCACCCTCGAGTTGTTTAACCGTTTTTTGCACCGCTTCAAGCAGTGAACTGGCCGTGCGCAGTTCCCACTCAACAAGGTGAGCAATCACTTCGGTATCGGTTTGCGATTCAAAAAGGTAGCCGCGTTCACGCAGAACGTCACGTAGCGTTTCATGGTTTTCGATAATGCCGTTATGCACAACCGCAATATCGCCCGACATGTGTGGGTGAGCATTAATTTCGGAAGGTTCACCGTGTGTCGCCCAGCGTGTGTGCGCAATGCCAGTGCCTCCGGCAACATGTTGTTTTTCGACTGCATCGGCTAGCTCTTGCACTTTGCCTAAACGACGAACGCGCGTTAATTGACTCGCACTATCCACCACAGCAACACCGGCTGAATCATAGCCGCGGTATTCCAAGCGGCGTAGTCCTTCCACTAAAATTTCAGCCACATCTCGTTGTGCTACTGCACCGACGATTCCACACATAAGGTTTTTACTCCATTTTAGATTTATGCTTCATCCCTAAAGCCGCAAGCGAAGGCCTTTATTTAGGAATGGTTGAATAGGGGTTAATTAGGCTCGGATCACTCGCACTTGGTGCGATTCAATCAATGCGGCATCTTGAACGGTTAGATCGTTATCGGTCACTAACACGTCGATATGCTCCCAAGCGAGCTCAAGGTTGGGAATTTTTCGGCCAACTTTGTCTGATTCGATCATCACGATCACTTCTCGTGAGACTTCGGCCATCACTTTGCTCAGGCCAATCAGTTCATTGAAGGTGGTGGTGCCACGTTCAAGATCAATACCGTCAGCGCCAATAAACAGTTGGTCAAAATCGTAAGAACGCAGTACAGATTCAGCCACTTTGCCCTGAAAGGACTCGGAATGGGTATCCCAAGTACCGCCCGTCATTAATAGTGTCGGTTCACTTTCTAGTTCATTAAGGGCATTCGCTACGTGCAATGAGTTGGTCATCACAACCAAACCGCGTTTATCATTCAGTTGCTGAATTAATGCTGCCGTAGTACTACCACAGTCAATAACGATGCGATTGTGGTCTCGAATTAACTTAGCCGCCGCCTTAGCCAGCTTTATCTTTCGATTCGAAACTTTAGGATTAAACTCATCATTGACCACCTCTTTAGGCAGTGCAATCGCACCACCGTAACGGCGTAAGAGTTGACCGTTTTTCTCTAAAGAGGCCAAATCCTTTCTAATCGTCACCTCTGAGGTTTCAAACTGAGCAGAGAGTGCATCAACACTGACCTCACCCTGTTCATTCACAAGGTTAGCGATGGTATGTCTTCTCAGTTGTGTATTTCGTTTCGACATTTATATTTTTCTTCAAGATTACGAATCGAAAGCAATATTAATCGAATCGAAACTTTATTGTCTATTTATTTCGATCTAAAAAATTAATAATTCACGCTAAAACCTTGTCCTAAGACAATTCTTAGGCAGTGATATTGAACTCATTAGGTGGTAGAATTCGCGCCGAAAAGAAAAAAAATTACAGAATTGACTGTTATTCTTTTGCAACTTAACCGATTTAAACTCAATAAGTGGCAAAATAACGCTATAAAATCGACAATGCTTGGTCATAAAATGACTAAACTGTTGAAAGACTTTCAGCTCTAATGTCACAAAATCACATCAATATTGTTGGGTAATAGATAAGAAAAATTGCCGCTTGTGATGACGCTAGAACACTCAACCAACTTCAAATTGTAATCATATTTACCGGAGAGAACCTTCCATGAAAAAGACCAAAATCGTATGTACGATTGGCCCTAAAACTGAATCTGTAGAGAAGCTTACTGAGCTAGTGAATGCTGGCATGAACGTTATGCGTTTGAACTTCTCTCACGGTGACTTCGTAGAACACGGCACTCGTATTGCGAACTTCCGTAAAGTAATGGAAAACACTGGTAAACAGCTTGCGATCCTTTTAGACACTAAAGGTCCTGAAATCCGTACCATCAAACTAGAAAATGGTGATGACGTTGATCTCGTGGCTGGCCAGGATTTCACTTTCACTACTGATGCAACTGTTGTAGGTAACAAAGATAAAGTTGCCGTGACTTACTTAGGTTTTGCTAAAGACCTTACTGTAGGTAACAAAATTTTGGTTGATGACGGCCTGATTGAAATGGAAGTGATTGCAACCACAGAAACTGAAGTGAAATGTAAAGTGCTGAACAACGGCGCGCTAGGTGAAAACAAAGGTGTTAACCTTCCTAACGTTTCAGTAAACCTTCCAGCTCTTTCTGAAAAAGATAAAGCAGACCTTAAATTTGGTTGTGAGCAAGGCGTTGATTTTGTTGCGGCTTCTTTCATTCGTAAAGCTGACGACGTACGTGAAATCCGCGAACTGCTAACAGCAAACGGTGGCGCAGATATCCAAATCATCTCTAAAATTGAAAACCAAGAAGGCGTTGATAACTTCGACGAAATTCTTGAGCTTTCTGACGGTATCATGGTTGCTCGTGGCGACCTAGGTGTTGAGATCCCTGCTGAAGAAGTTATCTTTGCACAGAAGATGATGATCGAAAAATGTAACCGCGCACGTAAAGTGGTTATCACAGCAACTCAAATGCTTGATTCAATGATCAAGAACCCACGTCCAACTCGCGCAGAAGCTGGCGACGTAGCCAACGCGGTAATGGATGGTACAGATGCAGTGATGCTTTCTGGCGAAACAGCAAAAGGTAAATACCCTGTTGAAGCGGTCACTATCATGGCGCAAATCTGTGCTCGTACAGACCGCGTTCTACAAGCTGAGTTGGGTTCTCGTTTAGACAGCCCACGCCTACGCATTACTGAAGCCGTATGTAAAGGTGCGGTAGATACTGCTGAGAAATTGGCGGCTCCACTTATCGTGGTCGCAACTGAAGCGGGTAAATCAGCTCGTTCAGTGCGTAAGTACTTCCCAACTGCGAACATCATTGCCGTAACCACTAACAAGAAAACGGCCGCTCAACTTGTTCTGACTAAAGGTGTAACACCGGTTGTTGTTGATACTATCGACAGCACTGATGCGTTCTACATCAATGGTAAAGAGATTGCACTGGCTTCTGGTCTAGGCAAGAAGGGTGACATCGTAGTGATGGTTTCTGGTGCACTTGTTGCCTCAGGTACAACCAACACAGCTTCTGTTCACGTTCTATAATAGAAACGTAAGCTAGAAACAGAAAAATCGGGGCTTGCCCCGATTTTTCTGTTTCCGCTATTTACGCTTTATTTGCCAAACCCATCACTCTTTGTGGTATGCCTTAAGCAAGATCATCACTGCTTTTACACAGTGAAATTCGATTTCGTCCTAAGGTTTTCGCCTCATATAAAGCAATGTCAGCACATTTATACGAGCGTTTACCATCTGCGGTTAAGTCAGTAAAACCAGCGCTGATGGTCACGGTAAGACTTTGCTCTACCTCTACTGCGACTCGTAAGCGGTTCAAGACAATCTCCGCCTCTTCGACAGAAGTGTGCGGCATAATAATCGCAAACTCTTCACCGCCAATACGTGCCAGAAAATCCGTGGCACGCAATGTTTGGCTCAAAATCTCACCAACTTTAATAATGACGCGATCACCTTCATCATGTCCTTGTTCATCATTCACTCGTTTAAAGTAATCAATATCAATTAAGACGAGGCAAACATGATGGCTTTCGGGATAACGTTGAATGATGTGCGTATGATGCTGCAATTCTGCTTCAAATTTACGCCGATTCCATAGCTGAGTTAACGCATCTTTTTCACTCAATTCTCGCAATCGGTTTTCTAAGACTTTGTACTGAGTAATATCGACTAAAGAGGTGATGTAATAACTGACTTTAGTCGCCTCTTTAATCGCTTGAATTCTCATGATGGCGGTTAGAGTCTCACCTTGTGTATTGACCATTTCTACTTCACCTTCCCAGAAATGTTGCTGCGATACCTCTTCAAGCACCTCGAGCATAAACTCCATACCATTTGGACTGAGCAGTAACTTTAATGCGTTACTGCCTTTTATCTCGTCAATAGTCAAACCTGTAATCTTTTCAAATTCGCCATTAACCATCATCACTTTGTGCTTTCTGTCTGAGATCATCACTGCAGACATACCATTCAAGGCCGCTCTTGCCAGTTTGCTTTCAATACTTCGATGATGGTAATGCAACGCCATGGAAACCATGGGAAGCGCAAAAATGAGTATAACGAAGAAGACAAAAAAAGCTTCTTTGATTAAATCGTTGACGTCACGCTTCGCTCGATGCTCTAGTTGCTCATCGGTGAGTTGAATCATCAAAAAAACAGGTTTCAGTGAAGCAAATTTAAGGGTTTTATAAACCGTAACCTTGCCATTTTCGAATACATAGCCAGAAGGAGTTGTCTGCATCTGCTGCCAAGTTTTCGGTAGCAGAAGTGCAAGATTCACGTATTGATTGGACGGTAATAAGTCTCCAAATAATTTGGTTTTATCGTTGGAAGACCAATAGAAACCTGAATCGCCGATAAGCTCAGGAGTTAATTGTGGATCACGGACATGATTTAAACGCGAGGATTGTGACCAAATATCAACATTGAGGACTAAATAGCCTTTTCGTTCCCCTAATACGGTAACTGGCGTGATCACACATAGCATCGGCTGTATAGCCGCAGCACTTCGAGCACTAGCCAATGCAATGCCCCATACACCCACTTCTCCCTCTGACAGGTTTTCTGCAAAGGCAATATAGCCATGATGTGACAGGTCTTGAAGATTTTTTGCACTAGAGGCTAAAGGGTTGTCCGCAGAATGATCAATACGGAGTCGCTCATGCCCAGATAAATCCAAAAGTGTAATCGAACTATACCATGTCTGCTTTTCAGCAACAGAAGACCATATATTTTCAAGATGCTGCCGGTTTATCTCTGAAGGAGAAAAAATAAATTCATACAAACTTTGGCTTCGACTAAGCAAATCAATAATGGAACCGACCTGAGCTTTCAACCCCCGATACTGTCGCTCACTTTCATTGAGTTGATCAAACGCCTCCGCTACCGTGTTTTGCGTTGCGTTGTCTTTCACTTCTTGGTAGCGCTGATAGTAATACCCAGTCACTATTGCGCTGAATAAGAAACAAATGATGAGAAGGATGCTGATTATTTTTGTGTATCTCATGACTTGTCTAAATATTAACCCTAAATAGTGATGAGCGGATTATAGCATCTTAAAAAATAGACAAAACAAAAAGCTACCGATTAATAATACAATCAATTTATGGAAGTAAAGGCTCGTTTTTATCCATTTTAAATTAACTAATTAATCAGTAGCTTAGGAAAGGGCTTAGTTGTTTAATTGATAGACTACGTCCACCCTATCGCGAATAATAAGCGTCGAGTCTTGGTAACTATTAGATTCAGATTTTGCATCCATTGCCATAGCACGCATCATAATCGGCTGCACGCTGGGCGAGTTGTAGTCTATCTGCCACACATCACCTAATTTCAACTTAAATCCTTCCGCCAATGATAGTGCTTTGGTATTCGCATCTTGAATCGCCGCTAGCCGAGCTTGTTGCTGGTATTGCTCTTGATTCCGAACTTTAAGTTGAATATTGTCGACTTGGTTAATGCCCTCACCGAGCGCTACATCAAGGTATTGATTAAGCTGGCTTAAATCTTCAACCTCAACCGTGACACTTCTTGTTGCTTGATAACCCACTAACTCAGGCTTGCCGGACTTAGGGTAGTGATATTGAGGGGCAAGGTAGAGATTTGAACTCGATATTTGTTGGGAAGTCACACCGGATTCTTTCAAACGCGCCACAAATGCTTCTACCACTTTGTCGACCGCTCTTTTTGCCTGCTCCGCCGTCAGCGTCGATTCAACCACTTTAACTGAAAACTCAGCCATATCAGGTGCCGCAACGACTTCACCATAACCTGTCGTTGAAAGATGAGGAAAATTCATTTCCTGCGCCATAGAACCAAAACTGAGCAATCCAGATAATAGCGTTACACTTATCATTAATTTCATGGGAGTTACCTTACTCAAATGGGTGAATACATCATAGGCGATACTCTATATAAGCACAGTTAATAGCTTATGAAATGACACAACTTTGACGTTGAACTTTTATCATTGCGGCAACACTTGGCGAGCATATTGAACGATGGCCTGAGAAATTTCCTGTAATATTCCCGTTTCTAACTGCCAATGATGCCAATAAATACGGTTGGTTAAAATGAACCCTGGTGTAATGTCGGTAAGCGTGCCTATTTCGAGCTCTTGTGCTATCTGTAAGCGAGGGATCAAACAATACGCCGCACCGGATAGGGCTAATTTAACAAAAGCTTCTGAACTACCCACGGTATGGTTTATGACGGCATCTCTTGGCACATTGAAGTGATCATGCAAATATTTTTTATGCAGATCATCATACTGATCATACGATACCGCTGGTGCTTTTTTTAAGGTATGAAAGTTCACACCTTGAGAGAAATAACGCTGATAAAACTCCGGGCTGGCAACACACACATAGTCCATTCGGCCTAAGTAGTCAGCATGACAACCAGGAATGGCTTGCGATTCTAAGCTTATTGCGCCAGCTACTTCGCCATTTTTAATTTTTTCGATCGTACGTGACTCACCGAAAACTGTCAGGTTCAACTCAACTTGCCGCGTTTTCATCGTATTCGATAACGCAGGAAGTAACCAAGTGGCCAAACTGTCCGCATTAGTGGCAATAGCTATTGAAACAGGCCGCGTATTCTCCTCATTCATCAATTCAGGCACCAGTTCATTTTCAAGCAAACACACCCTACGATACAACCCTAGCAATTTTTTTCCCACCAGCGTTGGCCTTGGTGGCTGCTCTCGAATCAGGACCGGTTGGGCGATAAATCTCTCTAGTTGCTTGATTCTTTGAGAAATAGCCGATTGTGAAATATAGAGATTTTCAGCGGCTCGTTCAAAGCTTCCTTGTTGCAGTACCGCATCTAATGCCTCAATCCATTTGTAATCTAGCCCTCTCATCCTAGGCTCCTTTTTATGGTTATTAGTATTACTAATATAATATTAAAATCATTAATTATACTTATTTTTATACTCTCGCTATTGTGCGCTCACTGTATTGAATTATTACGATGAGGTGAGCTGTGAATGTGTGGATTTTGCTACAAGGTTTTGGATTAGGTGCAACGATGATTATTCCTATTGGTGCACAAAATGCCTATGTGCTAAACCAAGGAATTAAGCGCAATCACCACTTAACGACGGCGACCATCTGTAGTCTACTGGATGTGATTTTTATTTCTCTGGGTATATTTGGTGGCGGTGCCCTACTCTCAAGTAACGAAATCTTACTGACCTCGGTTACCTTAGGCGGTGTTGCTTTTCTCTCATTTTATGGATTTATTTCTTTAAGGAGTACCTTCACTTCAACAAGCACTAATGAATCGGATGGCGAAGTGATCGCACGTGGTAAACGAACGGTTATTTTGGGCGCGTTAGCCGTTACTGTGCTTAACCCACATTTATACTTAGATACGGTTGTGATTTTGGGATCGATTGGTGGTCAGTTTGAAGGCCATGATCGCATCGCGTTTGCGCTAGGAACCATGATGGCCTCTTTTGTATGGTTTTATTCTTTATCAATTGGTGCTGCGAAGCTGGGGCCGACGCTCTCAAAGCCTAACGTGAAGAAAGGAATAGACATGGCCGTGGCTGCAATGATGTTTAGCATCGCCTTTATCCTTGCAAAAGGGCTGGCAATTCAATATCTGGTGTAAGTGTATAACCAACAAAAAGAAAGGGCATGAACTGAATAATCATTTCATGCCCTTTTCACTTGATTGAAAATGAATTAATTCATTTTATTCAGATGAACATCCATTTGTGGGAATGGGATCTCAATACCTTCTTTATCTAACTCTTCTTTGATGGCTTGTAACAAATCAAAATAAACAGCCCAATACTCTGTCGTTTTCACCCAAGGACGAACCACAAAATTGACTGAAGAATCGGCCAAGGCCATTACACCGATAGTCGGTGCAGGATCTTTCAACAAACGAGGCTCTGCCGCGACTACTTTAGCCAGCACTTCCTTGGTTTTTTGCAGATTGGACTTATAAGAAACACCAATCACCAAATCAATACGACGAGTGTCATGGCGTGAATAGTTAACAATTGGGCCACTGATGATCGAACCATTAGGCACAATCACCATTTTATTGTCAGGCGTGCGCAGTACTGTTGAAAAAATTTGAATCGATTCAACCGATCCAGCAGTACCACTCACTTCCACGTAATCACCGGATTTGAATGGGCGGAATGCCACAATCAAAACGCCCGCAGCAAAGTTTGATAGGGAGCCTTGTAGCGCTAAACCAACCGCCAATCCAGCCGCACCGATAATGGCCACAACAGAAGCGGTTTGCACACCAATGCGACCTAAAGCGGCAATTAATACCACTACAAATAGCGTATAACGGACTAGACCATGAACAAACTCAACAACTGCTTTGTCCATGTCTTTCTTTTTCAGAGCCTTGGCAACACTTCCAGCGACAGCTTTAACAACAATGTTACCGATAAATAGGATCAGAATAGCGGAAATAATATTGACGCCGTATTGTATCAAAAGATCTGAATTATTGGTCAGCCAAGTATTGGCTTGCGCTAAACCATCGACTAATGGAGCTTCGATGCCCATTGATTCACCTGACATATTGCATTTCCTCTTTATAAAATCATTTTGAATGTTGTTGTTACCACTGAACATCAAAGACAAAAAACGACTGACAGTAGAGTGTCAGTTTTTTGGCACAATATCTCACTTTGGTTATGTTGCAAAGTCAGTTTTATGTAAACACTGACAAAACAAATAGTTACTTGGAAGCATTGATATGAGCTTGTTAGAGGTTAAGCAATATTTTAACAATCCGCCAGTCATTTTGTCTGAATCTCGGTCATAAAAAAACCCGCTCATTGAGCGGGTTCATCACTTAGTCCAGATAAATGAACTTATAGTACGTCGATCGCATTAAGGTCAGCGAAGGCTTTCTCTAAACGAGCAACCATCGATGCTTGACCAGCACGTAGCCATACGCGTGGATCGTAGTATTTCTTGTTTGGCGCAGATTCACCCGTAGGGTTACCAATTTGACCTTGTAGGTAATCATGGTTTTCAGCTTCGTACTGACGGATACCGTCCCAAGTTGCCCACTGAGTATCAGTATCGATGTTCATTTTGATAACACCATAGCTGATTGACTCTTTGATCTCGGCTTCAGAAGAACCAGAACCACCGTGGAATACGAAGTTTAGAGAGTTCGCTGGAAGGCCAAATTTCTCAGAAACATACGCTTGTGAATCACGTAGGATAGTTGGAGTCAGTACCACGTTACCCGCTTGGTAAACACCGTGTACGTTACCGAAAGAAGCTGCGATAGTGAAACGGTGGCTCACTGCGCTCAATTTCTCGTAAGCGTAAGCTACGTCTTCAGGAGAAGTGTACAGCTCAGATGAATCCATGTCTGAGTTGTCAACGCCGTCTTCTTCGCCACCAGTACAACCTAGTTCGATCTCGATAGTCATACCCATTTTAGCCATACGCTCTAGGTATTTCGCACAAGTTTCAACGTTCTCTTCTAGAGGCTCTTCAGAAAGGTCTAGCATATGAGAAGAGAATAGAGGCTTACCAGTTTGAGCGAAGAACTCTTCGCCTGCGTCTAGTAGACCGTCGATCCAAGGAAGTAGTTTCTTCGCAGCGTGGTCAGTGTGAAGAATAACAGGCACACCGTAAGTTTCTGCTACAGCGTGAACATATTTCGCGCCAGCAACCGCACCTAGGATTTGTGCACCTTGACCAGCAAGTTTAACGCCTTTACCAGCAAAGAAAGCCGCTCCACCGTTAGAGAACTGAACAACCACTGGCGCTTTAACTTTAGATGCAGCTTCAAGAACCGCATTGATAGAGTCAGTGTTCACTACGTTTACTGCAGGAAGAGCAAAGTTATTTTGTTTTGCAACTTCAAATACTTTCTGTACGTCATCGCCAGAAATTACGCCTGGTTTTACGAAATCGAAGATCTTAGACATGGATTTGATCCTATTTTTTCTATCGTTTTAAAAATAAAACAGTTAAGTTTAAATTCTTGCAAACGTTTGCTCACAACTGGCGTCATTCTATCAGAATAAAAACACACGTGCAGCAAACAAGAAAGCGGGAATCACTCCCGCTTTCATTAGTCATTAAGCTTTCGCGCGTGCTTCTAGCATTTCAACCGCTGGTAGTACTTTACCTTCAACAAACTCAAGGAATGCACCGCCGCCAGTAGAGATGTAAGAGACATCCGCTTTGATACCGAACTTGTCGATTGCCGCCAGTGTGTCGCCACCACCAGCCACTGAGAAACCTGCAGATTTCGCAATCGCTTCAGAGATACCTTTTGTACCTGCTTCGAAGTTTTTGAATTCAAATACGCCAACAGGACCGTTCCATAGAATGGTTTTTGCGTTAGCGATGATTTCAGCCAGTTGTGCGGTTGAGTCTGGACCTAGGTCGAAAATCATATCGTCATCTTGAACATCCGCCACGTTTTTGATTTCCGCTTCTGCGTTTTCATCAAAGGCTTTTGCACAAGCAACATCTGTTGCTACTGGAATAGAACACTCTTTCATCAACTTTTTAGCCGTTTCAAGCAAGTCTGCTTCATATAGAGACTTACCTACGTTGTGGCCTGCTGCTGCGATGAAAGTGTTAGCAATACCACCGCCAACAACCAGTTGGTCAGCAATTTTAGATAGCGATTCTAGAACCGTTAGTTTAGTAGACACTTTTGAGCCACCAACGATAGCCACTAATGGACGCTCTGGGTTATCCATGGCTTTGCCTAGTGCTTCAAGTTCTGCTGCCAATAGTGGACCAGCACAAGCGATAGGTGCTTGCATACCAATGCCGTGAGTTGAGGCTTGTGCACGGTGAGCCGTACCAAATGCATCCATCACAAATACGTCGCAAAGAGCGGCGTATTTTTTAGATAGTTCTTCTTCGTTCTTTTTCTCGCCTTTGTTAAAGCGAACGTTTTCTAGAACAACAAGCTCACCTGCGTTTAGCTCTAGGCCATTTAGGTAATCTTTTGCCAGTTTCACTTCGCAATCTAGCGCGTCGTTTAGGTAATTAACCACTGGTAGTAGAGAGAACTCTTCCGCGTATTCGCCTTCAGTTGGACGACCTAGGTGAGAAGTAACCATCACTTTAGCGCCCGCCGCTAGGCAGTGCTGAATTGTTGGTAGCGATGCAAGAATACGTGCATCAGAAGTTACTTTGCCATCTTTCACTGGTACGTTTAGGTCAGCACGGATAAATACGCGTTTACCTGCTAGGTCCAGGTCGGTCATCTTGATTACAGACATGGTTTGTCCTCTCAAATATTAATAAATAAAGTTTTTGGAAACCCGGCAACCTTGCCGAGCCTATAAATTCTTCAAACTGGTTATCGATATGGAGATTTGAGTTATTTATTTCAAGCCTGAAAATAAATAAATCTCCATCATCCTGCTACTACTCGGATGCTTGCATTGCGAGTGCCGTATCCAGCATGCGATTCGCAAAGCCCCATTCGTTATCACACCAAACGAGCATTTTAACAAGCTGCCCGTTGCTCACTCTTGTTTGTGAACCATCAACAATCGCACTATGGGGATCGTGGTTAAAATCGATGGAAACAAGCGGAGCTTCAGTATAGTCAACAATGCCACGTAATGTACACTGAGATGCGTTAACAATGGTTTGATTTACGTCATTAACTTTCACATTTGTATTAATTGTGACACTCAAATCCATCGCGGTGACATTAACTGTCGGTACGCGCACTGATATCGCTTCAAATTTGTTAGAAAATTTCGGAAAGATCCTTTCAATTCCTTTGTGCAACTTGGTGTCCACTGGAATGATGGATTGGCTTGCAGAACGTGTTCGACGCAAATCGGTGTGGTAGGCATCGATCACTTGTTGATCATTCATTGACGAGTGAATGGTGGTAATGGTTCCTGAATCGATACCAAACGCTTCATCAAGCACTTTAATAATCGGTACAATGCAATTGGTGGTACAGGATCCGTTTGACACAATGCGGTGTTCTGCGGTTAGCGTCTCATGGTTGACCCCATAAATGATTGTATTATCGAGATCATGTGAGCCTGGATGTGAAAAGAGTACCTTCTTTGCGCCTGCCTCAATGTGCTCCAAACCATCGGCTTTTGAGCCGTACACCCCCGTGCAGTCGAGCACAATATCAACGCCTAAATCGCGCCATGGCAGAAGTTTGATTTCACTAAGGTGCAAAATTCGAATCGAGTCATACTCATCCAGCCCATGATGAACATAGATATGCTCTTGATCATTGGTGATCTTTTTACCAAATCGACCATGAGTAGTGTCGTATTGCAGTAGGTGCGCCATGGCATCAGGTAGCGCCAGCTCATTCACCGCCACCACTTTTATCTGCTGACTTTTTCCACTTTCATATATCGCACGCAGCACGTTGCGCCCGATACGCCCAAAACCATTGATCGCGACTTTAAGCATCATTCCATCGTCTTAACTTTTTTCGTGGTACAGATAGTAACCGATAGCGACCAAGAGCAACACCCCAAGCCATCAGTTGTCGCAAAAGATTCCGTTTCTAAACGGACTCAAGGTACAAGCAACGGCGGCTACGACAAGAAAGATGACCATAAAAAATGGCTCACCAAACGGGAGCCATTTCATTTGCGGTATTGATGGTTTAAAAGTTAACGTCAATACCTAACCAATAACGACGTCCATCTTCTACATAGCCATATTCTTGGTATGAAATTTCTTCATCGAGTAGATTGTAAATCGCACCTTTCAAGCTTACTTGAGAAGAAAGCGCGTAAGTGATGCCAGTATCGATGAACTGATAAGCTGGCTCAATCAAGCTGCTACGAGAAGGGCCAGTGACTGGGTTGCTCTCTTTTCCACGATAAGTCAGCTTCAACCAACTGCTCAAGTTGTCAGTCGCTTGCCAATCAATATCAGCGCTGAAGCGATGTTCAGGTTGTTGCTCAAGTGGCATACCTTGATATTTTCCGGTTTTTTGCTCTGAGTCAGTAAAGGTATAACTCGCGTTGAAATAAACCGTTTCTGTGATAGGTAAACCGAGCGTACTTTCGACCCCACGCGTGTACGCTTCATCAACGTTCACTCGATAAGTGGGATCAGAGCCCCACTCGTTCGGGCCTGCAGTACAGACGTTGCTTGGGCACACAACACGGGTAATTTTGTCTTTGAAATCATTATGGAAGAAAGTCAAACTCGCGTTAAGACCCTCTCCATTTTGGTACATCAACCCCAACTCTTTGTTAATCGAGGTTTCGGGTTTTAAGTCTGGATTACCGTAAATATTACCGCCTTGACTCACTTGCGCCCAATTTGGCGTGACTTCTCTGAGCTGCGGTGAACGAAAACCCGTTGCCACGCCACCTTTCAGAATCCACGCTGGATTGATGGTCCACACGCCATACGCTCTTGGGCTAAAATGAGAACCATAATTTTCATCGTGGTCAACACGGCCACCTAAGGTTAGGTTAAACGACTCGGTCATGCGCCACTCGTCTTCAACAAACGCCGCCCATTGAGTGCTTTCAATCTGAGTTAAATCAGAGGCTTTATTTGAGGTGAAATCTTCTAACTTTGAATGTGAAGCCTCAATGCCTACGGTTGCCGTATTGTTAGTCAATGGCACCACTAAGCTTGATTTAGCCACCGTATTGATGATCTCCATCTCACGGCTTTTATTGTTACTTACTTCACGTTGGACATAAGTATCCGACACACCATAGTCGCCCCAATCCCCTTGGTGAGAAAGGGAAATATAGGTTCTACGGTATTCGTTTAAGCTGTCTTCGCACCCACCTTTACAACCTGTCGTTGGCACGGATAACCCCACATTGCCTCGGCGATCTTGTGCGGAAGTGCCCACTTCAAAAGTCAGATCATGCTGCTCATTAAGTTGGTAGTTCAACTTTGAAGTTAAACTTTTTAAGCTTTTGTCTTGGTAGCCACGTTCAATCTTATCTTCATCGCGTTCGGTACTCTGTCCATAAACTTGCAGAGAAAGATTGTCGGCCAGTGGCCCTGTCAGGAAGAAGTTGACGCCGTTCTGATCGCCAGAATCGCGATTTTCTTGGAAAACCGTATCCAACTGAACACTGCCTGACCACTCTTGATTATCTTTTCGTGTGATGATGTTGATCACACCACCAATGGCATCTGAGCCATACAAAGTCGACATTGGGCCACGAATCACTTCAATTCGTTCAATGGCTTGCAGTGGTGGCATCCATCCCTGCTCAATACCTGGGCCATCACTATTTGGTCGAGTTTGACGCGAAGATTGACGCTTACCATCGACTAACATCAAGGTGTAGTTTGAACTCATACCGCGCAAGCTAATGTCTGTTTTATCACCACCTCCAGTCACCAACACGCCCGGCACACTGCGCAGTGCATCGGTTACATCACGATAATAACGTGATTGCAACTCTTCTCGTGTAATCACACTGATACTCGCTGGAGCCTGCGCTTGTGTTTGTTCAAAACCAGCCGCCGTCACCACTAATTTCTCATAAGATTGAATTTCTTCAGCGAACACGTGTGATGAGGTGAATAACCCGAGCGCCACAGTAATTGCAACATTCAGCGGATTGAGTCTGGACATGTACCACTCCTTTAAATGATAATGATTATTAATTTCAGGAGTGGATTATTCATAATTTTGATGATTGAGATAGATAGACAGATGGAATGGTCGATACCGAATATGGAACACAGTGATGATTAGATTAAAAGGCCATTTTACTTATGCATGATTTCAGTGCGATCAAAGCTTTCCATGCTCTCTGTCAATACAAAAGCCTGACTGCGGCGGCGAAAGCGCTGGAACAGCCTAAGTCCACCCTCAGTCGACGTTTGGCGTCTTTGGAAAACGATCTCGGACAAGCCTTAATTGCTCGGCAAGGCAACCGTCTAACTTTGACTAAAGCTGGGCAAGTTTTTGCAGTCTATACAGAACAACTGCTTGAATTAGCAGAAAAAAGCCATGAAGCACTGCAAGAGTTTAATAACCAAATCAGCGGTGAAATGACCTTGGTGGTTCATCCGAACTTAATTCGTGGCTGGTTGAGCAACGTATTGGATGAGTTCATGCAAACCCACACCGAAATCAACATTCGACTCTACAGCCAATATGTGGCAGAAGAGTCGCATCTTGAGCCTGATTTACTGATTTGGATTGGCCCGTTTGCTCAACAAGGCTGGAGACGTGAATTGCTCGGCCATTGGCAATATTCACCTTATGCGTCGCCACACTATCTTGCCAATAACGACATGCCAGAGCATCCACAAGATCTAGTCAAACATCCTTGGATTGATTTTATCGCTTTTCGCCAAGAAGCTTTGGCTCTCATCCATCCTATTCACGGCAGCTATCTTTTACCTGCGCTCACAAGCCGCTTGCAGAGTGACAATTTAGCTATGCAAGCGGATGCGATAGCCAAAGGAAGAGGCATCGGCTTACTGCCAACATGGTTTGCCAAAGGCTTTGAACAAGCGCACCCAAACAGTGTGCAAGCATGTTTGCCAGAATGGTTGTCGCCACCCACTGAAATTAGTTGTCATTATCCAGCAGGCAGACATCCGCTCAAACTGCGTCTGTTTATCGACGCGCTACGTCAAGCCTGTCCTGAGGAATGGAAAGCACCATAAACATCAAGATCAAAAAAGCCCAGCGAATGACTCGCTGGGCTTTTGCATTAAAAATAAGAAGACTTAAGCAAGCAGCTCTTGTGCTTGTTTCACCACGTTTTCAGTTGTAAAGCCGAACATTTTGAACAGTTGATCCGCTGGTGCTGACTCACCAAAGGTAGTCATACCGATGATCTTGCCGCCAAAACCAACGTACTTGTACCAGAAATCCGCGATACCTGCTTCAATTGCAATACGCTTAGTCACGGCGGCTGGTAGTACGGCTTCGCGGTAGGCTGCGTCTTGTTTATCAAACGCATCGGTCGATGGCATCGAAACTACGCGCACTTTCTTACCTTCGGCTGTAAGTTGCTCTGCAGCTTTTACCGCCAGTTCAACTTCAGAGCCAGTGGCAATCAGGATAAGCTCAGGCTGACCCGCGCACTCTTTTAGGATGTAACCACCTTTCGCGATATCCGCAACTTGCGCTTCGCTACGTGGTTGCTGCGCTAGGTTTTGACGAGAGAAAATCAGCGCTGATGGGCCATCTTTACGCTCAATCGCCAACTTCCATGCGACGGCTGATTCCACTTGGTCACACGGACGCCATGTGCTCATGTTTGGTGTCAAACGCAGTGAAGCCACTTGCTCAACCGGTTGATGGGTTGGGCCATCTTCACCCAAGCCAATCGAGTCATGAGTGTAGACTTGGATGTTCTGAATCTTCATCAGCGCGGCCATACGCATTGCATTACGGGCGTATTCCATAAACATCAGGAAGGTTGCGCCGTAAGGAACGAAGCCACCGTGCAGCGCGATACCGTTCATGATGGCAGTCATACCGAATTCACGCACACCATAGTGAATGTAGTTACCCGAGAAGTCTTCCGCCGTGAGCGACTGAGAGCCCGACCACATGGTGAGGTTAGACGGTGCCAAGTCCGCCGAGCCGCCCATAAATTCTGGCAGCATTTTACCAAACGCTTCCAGCGCATTTTGTGACGCTTTACGTGACGCAATATTGGCTGGGTTAGCTTGAAGGTCAGCGATAATTTGACTCGCTTTCGCTTCCCATTCTGCTGGCAACTCGCCATTTACGCGGCGTTTGAACTCAGCGGCTTCGGCTGGGTAAGCGGCGGCGTAAGCTTCAAACTTGGCGTTCCAATCTGTTTCTTTCGCTTGGCCAGCTTCTTTGGCATCCCACTGCGCGTAAATGTCGGCAGGGATGTGGAAAGGTGCATGCGGCCAACCCAGGAATTCACGCGCTGCTTTGATTTCTTCAGCGCCTAAAGGGGCACCGTGACAGTCGTGTGAGCCCGCTTTGTTTGGCGAGCCAAAACCGATGATGGTTTTGGTGCAAATCAAGGTTGGACGAGGGTCAGCTTTCGCAGCCTCAATCGCGGCATTAATCGCTTCAGCGTTATGTCCATCAACCGCAGCAATAACATGCCAGCCATACGCTTCAAAACGTTTTGGCGTGTCATCAGAGAACCAGCCTTCCACATGACCATCGATAGAGATGCCGTTGTCATCCCAAAACGCAATCAGTTTGCCAAGGCCCAGTGTTCCCGCCAGAGAACACGCCTCGTGCGAGATGCCTTCCATCAAACAACCATCACCCATGAACACATAAGTGAAGTGGTCAACGATGTCGTGACCCGGTTTGTTGAACTGCGCCGCCAGTGCTTTTTCAGCCATCGCCATGCCGACCGCATTGGTAATACCTTGGCCTAGTGGGCCCGTGGTGGTTTCAATGCCCGGCGCGTAACCGTATTCTGGGTGACCCGGTGTTTTTGAGTGCAATTGACGGAAGTTTTTCAAATCATCAATCGACAGCGCGTAACCGCTCAGGTGCAATAAAGAGTAAATCAGCATTGAGCCGTGGCCGTTCGACAGCACAAAACGGTCGCGGTCAGCCCATTGTGGGTTTTGTGGGTTATGGTTTAAGTGGCTACGCCAAAGCACTTCAGCGATATCCGCCATACCCATCGGTGCACCAGGGTGACCAGAGTTAGCTTGTTGAACACCGTCCATACTAAGAGCACGGATGGCATTGGCGAGTTCTTTATTAGAAACAAGGTTACGGGAAGACATGTCTGCTCCTGAGTGCATTAAGCGAATTCAAATTAACGGAAATGGGCTGAAAATAGCGCGGCTATTCTCTCAAAGCACTTTTCTCACTGCAAACGTTTTACTGGAGAAATAGTGCTCTTTAGCGCTTATTTTTAGGATAAAAAACCAAACTCCAATTTTTCATCTAAATTTAAGCAAACGTTTGGTTTACAGACAGGCGTAAAAATAACTTGTAATTCGACCATTCAAAACTAGAATAGACGTCTAGATGTAGAAACACCTACATAAACTAATGAATAACGATGGTGAGCGAAGCTTGCCATAGTCCAACGATTAAAAGTGGAGCTCTCATGGTTAAGCACCTATTTACTTCTGAATCCGTTTCAGAAGGCCATCCAGATAAAATTGCAGACCAAATTTCTGATGCAGTTTTGGATGCGATTCTAGAACAAGACATCAAAGCGCGTGTTGCTTGTGAAACTTACGTGAAAACCGGCATGGTCATGGTTGGTGGTGAAATCACGACCTCTGCATGGGTAGACATTGAAGAGCTTACTCGCCAAACCGTTCGTGAAATTGGTTACGTCAACTCAGAGATGGGTTTCGATGCCAATTCTTGCGCTGTTTTGAATACCATTGGTAAACAGTCACCTGATATCAACCAAGGTGTTGATAAGGCCGACCCTAAAGAACAAGGCGCCGGTGACCAAGGTATTATGTTCGGTTACGCGACCAACGAAACTGAAATCCTGATGCCAGCACCAATCACCTACGCTCACCGCTTGATGCAAAAACAAGCAGAAGTGCGTAAAAATGGCACGCTTTCTTGGCTACGTCCTGATGCAAAATCTCAAGTTACCTTCCAATATGACCAAGGTAAAATTGTCGGAATTGATGCAGTCGTTCTTTCAACGCAACATTGCGACTCTATCTCGACAGCTGACCTACGCGAAGGCGTCATGGAAGAGATCATTAAGCCTGTGTTGCCAGCCGAGTGGCTTAGCAAAGAGACCAAATTCTTCATCAACCCAACCGGTCGTTTTGTGATTGGCGGCCCAATGGGTGACTGTGGTTTAACTGGTCGTAAGATCATTGTTGATACCTACGGCGGCGCAGCGCGTCACGGTGGTGGTGCATTCTCTGGTAAAGATCCATCAAAAGTAGACCGTAGTGCAGCCTACGCGGCGCGTTATGTAGCGAAAAACATCGTAGCAGCTGGCCTTGCTGACCGCTGTGAAATTCAGTTGTCATACGCGATTGGTATCGCAGATCCAACCTCAATCATGGTCGAAACCTTTGGTACTGAGAAAGTATCACAAGAAATCATCATTGAAGCGGTACGCCAGCACTTTGACCTACGCCCATACGGCCTACAAGAAATGCTCAATTTGCTGCAACCGATCTACAAGAAAACCGCCGCTTACGGTCACTTCGGCCGTGAAGAGTTTCCTTGGGAAGCGACTGACAAAGCCGCCATCCTGCGTGACTTTGCTGGCTTGAAGTAATTTTCAACCTAGTTTAAATTTGTAAGCCCTTGCTCATTCGCAAGGGCTTTTTTCTAGGAATGAATCTGTGCCTAATTTTGAGCTACATTACCGTGTGCAAGTAAAAGCAAAACAGTGCATCACAACCGCTCGTCACTATTTTCAACACGACTTCCCTATGCCGAGTATCAGCTATCAGTTACGGGGAAAGGCGGCAGGTAAGGCTTATTTACAACGTTGGGAAATCAGACTGAATCCAGTGCTGTTTGCTGAAAATCAACGCGCCTTTCTCGATGAAGTGATCCCACATGAAATCGCCCACCTAATTACCTACCAGCGCTATGGTCGTGTTCGTCCACACGGTAAAGAGTGGCAGGCCGTGATGAATCAAGTGTTTCATTTACCAGCCAATACCACTCATCGCTTTGAAGTCTCTTCTGTGCAAGGCAAAACCTTTGAATATCACTGCGCTTGTGCGCATTATCCGCTCACTGTCCGTCGTCACAATAAAGTGATGCGCAATCAAGCCACCTACCGCTGCCAACACTGTGCACAAACGCTCCATTTTACTGGCGTGCAGCTTTCATAAATAAACTTTGGTTGCTGCTACTTGAATCCACAGCGGTGTGGTTACACCCATCTACAATTAACAACAAAAACATCATTTATTATTCTTTAATCTGAGTGTTAGACTAATAAAAACCATACTTATATCAGTCTAAATGATGTCCTATTTTCGCTTATTGCTTGTGAATAGCAGCTTAGCTTTGTTCTCGTTTTGTGCCCTAGCTGCGCCTCCCGCTTCCTTTTCTCAAGCTAAAAAAGAAGCATTGAAAATCTATCATGATCATCCAGTGAGCTTTTACTGCGGTTGTGACATTGCATGGCAAGGTAAGAAAGGCACGCCCGACTTACAAACTTGTGGTTACCAAGTTCGCAAACAACAAACTCGCGCCAGCCGTATTGAATGGGAACACGTCGTCCCTGCTTGGCAATTTGGCCACCAGCGTCAGTGCTGGCAACAAGGTGGGCGTAAAAATTGCACCAAAAATGATACTATTTTTCGTTCGATGGAAGCTGATCTCCACAACCTGACGCCGGCGATTGGCGAAGTCAACGGCGATCGTTCAAACTACAATTTCAGTCAGTGGAATGGCGTAGAAGGTGAAAGCTATGGCCGTTGTGAAATGCAGGTCGATTTTAAACAACGCAAAGTCATGCCACCCGATAGAGCACGTGGCTCAATTGCTCGTACCTATCTGTACATGAGCCAAAACTATGGCTTTCAGTTATCCAAGTCCCAAACACAACTAATGCAAGCTTGGAATCGCCAATACCCAGCCGATGAGTGGGAATGCAAACGCGATCAGCGAATTGCCAAAGTTCAAGGCAACCACAACCCATTTGTGCAGCAACAGTGCCGTTCATAAGGTACTTTTTGTGGGCCATTTTCGTGATTGAAACTCGCCCTTGCCCCTTGTTTTTTCAGTGTAAAGCATCCATGTTAATGGCTATTCAACGTCAGGTAGGAACTATCCATGCGTATCCCTAGAATTTATCATCCGACTCCTCTTCAACCCTCAAGCATTATTGCTCTCAATGATGATGCGGCTGGGCATATTGGCCGGGTGTTACGCATGCAAGCGGGCCAAGAAGTACTGCTTTTTGATGGCAGTGGCGCGGAATTTCCAGCGGAAATTACCGAGGTCAGCAAAAAAAATGTGCTGGTCAATGTGTTGAAAAGAGTCGAAAGCAGCTGTGAATCGCCTCTTAATTTACACCTTGGGCAGGTGATCTCGCGTGGAGACAAAATGGAGTTCACCATTCAAAAATCGGTCGAACTTGGCGTCAATACCATCACGCCTTTGATTTCTGAACGTTGCGGCGTGAAATTAGATGCCAAACGTTTTGAGAAAAAACTTGAACAGTGGCAAAAAATTGCAATCAGCGCTTGTGAGCAGTGCGGCCGCAATATAGTGCCGCTGATCCGCCCAATTATGCAGTTGGAAGAGTGGTGTGCCGAACCCAGTGATGCGCTCAAGCTCAACTTACATCCACGTGCGAAGTATTCGATTAATACCCTGCCTCAACCCATCAATAAAGTCCGTTTGTTGATTGGCCCTGAAGGGGGCTTATCAGAATCAGAAATTAGCATGAGTGAACAGTACCATTTTGAAGAAACCTTGCTAGGTCCACGCGTACTGCGTACTGAAACTGCGGCCTTAACGGCTATTACTGCTCTTCAAGTTCGCTTTGGCGATCTTGGCTAACCGGAGAAAAACAATGATTAAACTTGGTATCGTCATGGACCCTATCTCGTCCATTAACATCAAAAAAGATTCCAGCTTTGCCATGTTGCTAGAAGCGCAGCGTCGTGGTTATGAAATCCACTATATGGAGATGAATGATCTACACTTAGATCAAGGTGTCGCTTTTGCCGATACCAAAGTGGTGACATTGAAAGAAGATCCGAATGGTTGGTATGAGTTTTTATCTGAGCAAACTATTCCACTGGCTGAACTCGATGCAGTGTTGATGCGTAAAGATCCGCCGTTTGACACTGAATATATCTACGCAACCTACATTCTAGAACGCGCAGAAGAAGCAGGAACATTAATCGTCAATAAGCCGCAAAGCTTACGTGACTGCAATGAGAAACTGTTTACGGCATGGTTCCCTGAACTAACGCCAACCACCATAGTGACGCGTAAAGCGGAAAAAATTAAAGCCTTCCGCGCGCAACATGGTGATGTGATTTTAAAACCGTTAGACGGTATGGGCGGGGCATCTATCTTCCGCGTTAAAGAGGGTGATCCAAACGTATCTGTCATTATCGAAACATTAACTAACCACGGCCAAAACTACTGTATGGCGCAAACTTTTGTACCTGACATCAGCAACGGTGATAAACGTATTTTAGTGGTCGATGGTGAACCAATGCCTTACTGCCTAGCGCGAATTCCGGCACAAGGTGAAACCCGTGGCAATTTGGCAGCTGGTGGCCGTGGTGAAGCGCGTCCGCTAAGCGAAACCGATAAAAAAATTGCTCAAACTATTGCTCCAACATTGAAAGAAAAAGGCTTAATCTTTGTCGGACTTGACGTTATTGGCGACAAGCTCACTGAGATCAACGTGACGAGCCCTACGTGTATTCGTGAAATAGAGGCCGCCTTTGATATCTCAATTACCGGTAAGTTGATGGACGCGATTGAGCGTCGAATCAACAAGTCATGCTGAACTGGGCAAACTCTTGCCCAGTAATTTGCGATAGGTTGGAGGCAGTATGAATCTTACAAATCATTTTTTAGTCGCCATGCCAAGTATGAGAGACCCTTACTTCAAGCACAGTGTTATTTACATCTGTGAGCACAATGAAGAAGGGGCGATGGGCTTGATGATTAATGTGCCGATTGATATCACCGTGGGCGGCATGTTAAACCAAGTCGATGTTGAGCCAAGCTACCCGAAGCTTCAACTTGATAGCCTAAAAAGGCCCGTATTGAATGGCGGTCCTGTTTCTGAAGATCGCGGTTTTATCCTACATCGACCGAAAGATCATTATGAATCCAGCATCCGTATGAGCGATGACATTGCCGTCACCACATCGAAAGATATTTTAGCGGTACTGGGCACGGATGCCGAACCAAGTCACTATCTTGTGGCTCTGGGTTATTCAGGCTGGGAGCCCGGTCAACTTGAGTTAGAGCTGGCTGAAAATTCTTGGTTAACCATTGAGGCCGATCCAGATGTTATCTTTAATACGCCCATTCACGATAAGTGGAATCAGGCGATTAAAAAACTCGGCATTGACCCCATCCAACTCTCAGCACAAGCTGGGCATGCTTAACTTTTACGGCTCTAACCTTTACGGCTCTAACTAGGTAACGCGCCTTTTTAGAGCCTTCGTTGCACCATTCAAGATACTGATTATGACATCCAGAACCATTATGGCTTTTGACTTTGGCACCAAAAGCATCGGCAGTGCGATTGGCCAAGAAGTTACAGGCACCGCATCGCCACTTAAAGCCTTTAAAGCCAATGACGGAATTCCACATTGGGAAGAGATCGAAAAGCAGATCAAAGAGTGGCAACCCCATTTATTGGTGGTAGGGCTACCAACAGATTTGCACGGCAAAGCATTAGAAACCATTACCCCACGAGCCAAAAAATTTGCGCAGCGTTTACACGGGCGCTTTGGCTTAGCCGTCGAGATGCATGACGAACGGCTTTCAACCCGGGAAGCCCGCGCCGACTTGTTTGCCATGGGCGGCTATAAGGCGCTGAGCAAAGGCAATGTCGATTGCCAATCAGCTGTAGTGATCTTAGAGAGCTGGTTTGAAGCGCAATGGGGCGCGTAACTTAACCTCGCGTAACTTAACTTTAATACAGCGGTGCAGCACAATCCCGAATCGAGTTCGGGATTGTTCGTCTTAAACTGCGACTATTCCATATCAATCTGCACGTTATCCAATGTGCCACTGCTGATCCCTTCGCCACGCTTTGTTTTTAACATTAAACGTAAATCGTTAGCCGAGTCAGCGCTGTGCAGTGCATCTTGTTCACTGATTTTGTCCTCAACGACCAGTTGATACAGTGCTTGGTCAAAAGTCTGCATCCCCACTTCTTTTGATTTGCCCATCGTCGCTTTCAATTCGTGCAGATCACCGCGGCGGATCAAATCGGAAATTCGAGGACTGTTGAGTAAAATCTCAAACACACCATGTCGTCCCTTGCCATTTTTATCGCGGATCAACTGCTGCCCCACAACGCCTTTGAGGTTCATCGACAGATCAAACAAAAACTGCTCTTTTTGCTCTTTAGGAACCAAATGCAAAATTCGCTCAAGCGCTTGGTTGGCATTGTTAGCATGTAACGTTGCCATACATAAATGACCAGTCTCGGCAAAGGTCATCGCATATTCCATCGTTTCACGTGAACGGATCTCACCAATTAAAATCATATCAGGGGCTTGGCGCAGCGAGTTTTTCAGCGCCACTTCGTAACTCTCGGTATCCAACCCCACTTCTCGCTGGGTCACAATGCAACGCTGATGCTCATGCACAAACTCAATCGGATCTTCCACTGTTAAAATATGCCCAGTTCGGTGCGAGTTACGATAGCCCGTCATGGCCGCCATGGTGGTCGATTTGCCCGACCCCGTAGCGCCGACCACCAGCACCAGCCCACGCTTTGCAATCGAGAGATCTTGCAACACGCCCGGTAACTTTAATTCTTCAAAAGTGGGGATATGAGTTTCAATACGGCGGATCACCGCACCGGGCAGCTCACGCTGAAAAAAAGCACTGACACGAAAACGGCCAATCTCTCTCACCACTGCAAAATTGGCTTCACGTGTGCGTTGAAATTCACGGCGGCGATCCTCATCCATCATGGCATCTAACAACGCCATCACCTGCGTTTGGGATAACTTTTCGCCATGAGCTCTTAACTCTCCATCGACGCGAAATAACACTGGCGCTCCTACGGTGAGGTACAAGTCGGAAGCTTTTTGAGTCAACATACCCTCAAGACATTGGTTCAGTTCCATGAGCTCTCTCTTAAAATGGTGATGAATTGACTTCCAGTTTTTTCTGCACTTCTTCTTGATCGACAATACCTTGCGCAATCAACTGTTTGGAATTCTGTTCCATGGTTTGCATGCCATGCGCCGCACCCGTTTGGATGATAGAGTACATCTGCGCAACCTTATCCTCGCGGATCAAGTTACGAATCGCTGGAGTGGCAAGCATAATTTCATGACATGCGACGCGGCCCCCACCTAAACGTTTTAGCAACTTTTGCGCAATCACGGCTCGCAATGATTCAGAGAGCATTGAACGAACCATCTCTTTATCACTACCGGGAAACACATCAATGATCCGGTCGATGGTTTTCGCCGCAGAGCTGGTATGTAACGTGCCGAACACTAAATGCCCGGTTTCAGCCGCGGTTAACGCTAAGCTGATGGTTTCTTGATCGCGCAGCTCACCGACCAAGATTACATCCGGATCTTCGCGCAGCGCCGAGCGTAGCGCCGCTTTAAAACTGTGGGTATCTCGGTGTACTTCACGTTGGTTAACCAAACATTTATTGTTGCTATGCACAAACTCAATGGGGTCTTCAATGGTTAAAATGTGTTTGTTGTGATGAGAATTAATGTAATCAACCATTGCTGCCAGTGTGGTCGACTTACCCGACCCTGTTGGCCCAGTCACCAGCACCAATCCTTTCTCATAATTGGCGATTTTATTAAAAATGTCAGGCGCTTGTAGTTCTTCCAAGGTTGGGATCACCGTAGGAATCGTCCGGAAAACCGCAGAGCAGCCACGAGATTGATGGAAAGCATTGACACGAAAACGCCCTACATTAGGCAGCTCAAATGAGAAATCCACTTCCAGTTTCTCTTCAAATTCACTACGCTGAGCATCGTTCATGATCTCAAAAATCAAACGATGCACGTCAGCATGAGTAAAAGCAGGCACTCCGAGCTTTCTTACTTCACCATCTATCCGTACCATAGGTGGAACACCTGCAGATAGGTGTAGATCCGAAGCGTTGTGCTTTACACTAAAATCCAGTAGCTCAGCGATATCCATTTAATTTCCTTAGTAAAGTCAGGCTATGAGTAGTATTCAACAAAACATTGAACAGATCACTTCACAAATTGAAAGTGCACAACAAAAGTGTGGACGCGCTCGAGAGAGAGTGCAACTTTTAGCGGTCAGTAAGACCAAACCTGTCGAGGCGATTCTAGAAGCGGCGCGCGTTGGGCAACGTTTATTTGGTGAAAACTATGTGCAAGAGGGCGCGGATAAAGTTCAATACTTCAATACCTTGCACCCCGAACTGGATTTAGAATGGCACTTTATCGGCCCAATTCAGTCCAATAAATCGCGCATTGTGGCCGAGAACTTTGCTTGGGTGCATACGGTGGATCGAAGTAAAATTGCCCAGCGTTTAAATGATCAACGCCCAGCAGGCATGCCACCACTACAGGTCTTGATTCAAGTCAACACCAGCGGCGAAAGCTCGAAATCGGGCATTGGTGAACACGAAATAGTTGAGTTGGCAGAGTTGATATCCGCGCTACCCAACCTCACGTTAAGAGGACTGATGTCTATTCCTGAGAATGTCCCCGATTACGCTGCGCAACTTGCCGCATTTCAAAAACTGGCGAGCTTACAAGCGCAATTGTCTGAACGTTTTTCAGGGTTAGATACGCTCTCAATGGGCATGAGTGGCGACATGCAAGCGGCGATTGAAGCTGGTAGCACTATGGTGAGGATCGGCACCGCTATTTTTGGTGCGCGTGATTACGCTTAGCACTGGCTTATCTATCAACCACATAATAATCAATCAGCGACAAGCAATTAGAGGTCAGCAGATGCAGCAGAGAAACATCACTTTTATCGGTGCAGGCAATATGGCCAAAGCAATTATTGCAGGCTTAGTCGCCAGCGGTTATCCAGCTGATAGAATTACCGCGACCGCACCGTCAGAAACAAGACGCAAACCACTGGAAAGTGCTTGTGGCATTCACACCACAAGCGATAATCTTGCCGCAGCGCAGCAAGCCGATGTGGTGGTACTGGCGGTCAAACCGCAGTTGATGGCCAGTGTCTGTCAACCTTTGCAATCCATTGATTTTAGAAATAAGTTGGTGATCTCCATTGCAGCAGGTGTTTCTGCGGCGCGCCTTAATGAGATGCTGGCAACCGAACTACAACTAGTACGCGCCATGCCCAATACACCTTCGCTGATCAATCGAGGCATGAGCGGTCTATTTGCCACTCCAAGCGTATCAGAGCAAGACAAACGCTTTACCGCACAATTGCTACAAGCCGTTGGTGAAGTGTGCTGGGTTGAAAACGAGTCCGCCATTAATGGCATCATCGCCGCCGCAGGCAGTGCGCCTGCCTACTTCTTTTTGTTTATGGAAGCGATGCAAAATGAAGCCATCGCTCAAGGCTTTGATAAAGAAACGGCCCGTTTGTTAGTACAACAAGCGGCGTTAGGCGCAGCCGAAATGGTGGTGGCAAACCCTGAGATTGAACTCTCGACATTGCGTGAACAAGTGACCTCCAAAGGCGGCACCACCGCCGAGGCGATTCGCACCTTTAACGAGCATCAACTTGCCAATATCGTTGCACAAGCGATGCAAGCGGCCGTAACTCGTGCACAAGAAATGGAAAAACTGTTTTAATCCTAGTGGCGTTTCACTAAGCTATAGCGCAAAAGCGCAAACGACACTCTACTCATATTAAGGGCTAGCTATGAATTCAATGAGTTTTTTGATCTCCACCCTGTTTGATCTGTACATCATGGTCGTAATTTTACGCATCTGGTTACAAGCAGCGCGTGCCGATTTCTATAACCCATTCTCCCAGTTTATCGTCAAAGCAACGCAACCTGTGGTTGGCCCACTGCGCCGAGCGATTCCATCCATTGGTAGCCTAGATTTGGCCACGGTTCTCTTTGCGTACGTGCTGTGCGTATTGAAATTTATTGCCTTAATGCTGGTGGCATCAGGTGGTGCAGTTAGTTTTAGCGTCTACTTTTTATTCTTAGGCTTACTCTCGTTAGTCAAAGCCGCTGGCGGTTTACTGTTCTGGGTGCTGTTGATCCGCGCTATTCTTAGTTGGGTTAGCCAAGGCCGCAGCCCGATTGAATACGTATTTTATCAATTAACCGAGCCGATGCTTGCGCCGATCCGCCGTATTCTACCAGCAATGGGTGGTTTTGATTTAAGTGTATTGGTGCTGTTTATTGTGCTGCAGTTTGCTAACTTCCTAATGGGCGATTTTATTGGCCCAGTATGGTATCAGTTGTAATGTCATCTGCTGTTTGGCAAGAGGGAGAGGATCTAATCCTCAAGCTCTACATCCAACCCAAAGCAAGCCGCGATAGTATCGTCGGCTTGCATGATGAGGAACTCAAAATTGCCATCACCGCACCGCCTGTTGATGGCAAAGCCAACGCGCATTTAACCAAATTCTTGGCCAAACAATTTAAAGTCGCCAAAGGTTTAATCGAGATAGAAAAAGGGGAATTGGGACGTCATAAACAAGTCCGAATTCATTCACCTCAAGTGATACCACAGCCGATTGAAGCCATCTTGTGATGGCTTTTTATTTAGCCCACTCTGTTTTGTAAGGAGCACCACATGCGTAAATGGATGATAGCGTTTGTTATAGCCTTTATTTCGCTACCCACACTCGCCGAGCAGTTTCAAACCATCAAGAATGTTGAAGTTCACTACTCAGCTTTCAACTCAACATTTTTAACGCCACAAGTGGCGCGCAGTTATCAATTAAAACGTAATGGTTACTCGGCTATTTTAAACATCAGCGTATTAGATAACTCGGCCTTAGGTAAACCAGCTATGGAAGCGACACTCAAAGGCAATGCGAAAAACCTAATCGGTCAGGTGCGTGAACTTGAATTTAAACAATTCAAAGAGGGCAACGCGATTTATTACCTCGCTGAATTCCCCATTACCAATGAAGAGAATTTGAGTTTTGACATTGAGGTTGATGCGGGCTTAAAAGGCACCGGTAAGCTTAAATTCACCCAAAAATTCTACGTCGAAGAATAGAGAAATAGTGCAATGAAAAAAATAGTATTAGCCACAGGAAACCAAGGCAAAGTGCGCGAAATGGCTGATCTGCTGGTTGATTTCGGTTTTGATGTGGTGGCGCAAACAGAATTAAACGTCCCAGAAGCCGAAGAGACTGGCACCACCTTTATTGAAAATGCGATCATCAAAGCACGACATGCTGCCAAAATCACTGGCTTACCTGCGATTGCCGATGACTCCGGCTTAGAAGTGGATTATCTGCAAGGTGCTCCGGGGATTTACTCGGCGCGCTACGCTGGTGAAAATGCCAGTGACCAACAAAACCTAGAAAAATTATTAGCGGCGATGGAAGGCGTACCAGACGAACAACGCACCGCTCGTTTTCATTGCGTGCTGGTTTTCATGCGTCACGAAAATGACCCAACACCATTGGTCTGCCATGGTACGTGGCAAGGTCGCATCTTGCACCAAGCTCACGGCAGTAACGGTTTTGGTTATGATCCGATCTTTTTTGTCCCTGAAGATAACTGCGCTTCAGCTGAACTGCTACCTGCACGTAAAAAGCAGCTTTCACATCGTGGCAAAGCGCTAAAAATGCTATTTAAAACCTTAAGCGAGCAAAATTCATAATGTTGCAACCACCCACGCTGAGTTTGTACGTGCACATCCCGTGGTGTGTACAAAAATGCCCCTATTGTGATTTTAACTCTCACGCGCTAAAGCACGATATTCCTGAACGTGAATACATTGATGCGCTATTGGAGGATCTCGATACCGATATCGCCAAATACCGCCTTGCAGACCATCCTCGCCCATTGCATTCCATTTTTATTGGCGGTGGTACACCGAGTCTTTTTTCTGCTGAAGGTATTGCTCGCCTGCTGCAAGGCATTGAAGCGCGTCTTGCGTTTAAGCCTGGGATTGAAATCACCATGGAGGCCAACCCGGGCACGGTAGAAGCTGACCGTTTTGTTGGATATCGACAAGCAGGGGTGACGCGCATCTCGATTGGTGTACAAAGTTTTGAGCCACAAAAACTGGCACGTTTAGGGCGAATTCACGGTCAGCAAGAGGCGGTTAATGCCGCTCAATTAGCTCATCAAATTGGCTTAAACAGCTTCAACTTAGATTTGATGCATGGCTTACCCGATCAAAACTGTGAACAAGCGCTGGACGATTTAGACAAAGCGATTGAACTAAACCCACCTCATCTTTCTTGGTATCAACTGACCATTGAACCTAATACGGTTTTCTACTTTAAACCGCCTACTTTGCCAGATGATGACGCGCTGTGGGATATTTTTGAGCTGGGTCACCAAAAATTGGCCGCCGCTGGGTACGTGCAGTATGAAATTTCTGGCTATAGCAAGCCCGGCTATCAATGCCAACACAACTTAAATTACTGGCGCTTTGGTGATTATCTAGGGATTGGTTGTGGCGCGCATGGCAAGCTCAGCTTTAACGATGGGCGTATTGTACGCACCACTAAGGTGAAGCATCCGCGTGGCTATCTCAATTTACTCAAACCTTACTTGGATGACGAATTTGAAGTCGCCGCTGCGGATCGCCCTTTTGAATTCTTCATGAACCGCTTTCGCTTGATGGAACCTTGTCCGAAACAAGACTTTGTTGAAACAACTGGATTAAGTTTAAGCGTGATTCAGCCAACGATAGATTGGGCACTAGCCGAACACTATTTAACGCAAACCGAAAGTCACTGGCAAATCACAGAAAAAGGAAAACTGTTTCTTAATGACTTGCTCGAAGCCTTTATGGCTGACGACTAAAAAGATAAACCCAAGAGATTGGCTAACCTAATCGGTAGCCAATCTTTTGCCAAAAGCACGGGCTGTCAGAGAATATTGAACTTAAAAGATAGAGCGACCAATACGCTCAGCCAAGAGTTCTAACATCTTAGTGCCCGCTAAAGAATTACCTGACGCATCAAGCTCTGGCGACCAAACCGCAATCGTCATCTCCCCAGGAACAACAGCAATAATACCGCCACCTACGCCCGATTTACCCGGCATGCCAACACGATAAGCGAACTCTCCTGCGCCATCATACAAACCGCAAGTAGCCAATAAGGCATTGATCTGCTTACTTTGTGTCGGCGTTACTATCGCTTCCTTGGTATGCACGGACACCCCTTTATTCGCCAGATAACTGAAGGTTTTCGCTAATTGAACACAGCTCATTTTAAGTGAACAAGCGTGAAAATAGTTGTGCAGGACCGGGATAACGTCATTATCGAAATTACCAAACGATCGCATCAAATAGGCGATGGCGGCATTGCGATCGCTGTGCATCATTTCTGAAGCCGCTACCACTTTGTCGTATACGATGCCCTCTTCACCCGACAACTGACGTACAAACTCCAGTAAGCGCTGCCGAGGGGCTGATAAACGGCTATGCAGCATATCCGCCACCACAATAGCTCCAGCATTGATAAAAGGGTTACGCGGAATGCCCTGCTCCATTTCAAGCTGGATCATCGAATTAAACGCTTGGCCTGAAGGTTCTTTTCCGACACGAAGCCATAGCTCTTCTGGTTTATAAAGCATCATAGCGAGCGTTAAGCTCAAAGCTTTAGAGATGGATTGAATTGAGAATCCTTCCGTGGCATCTCCAGCCGAAATCACTTCACCTTGATTGGTGTAAACCGCAATCGCCAGCTTGTTATTCGGTACTTTGGCTAAAGCAGGAATGTAATCGGCGACTTTTCCTTTGCCGATCAGTGGGCGAACCTCACACAAAATATCAGCAAGTAGATTGGGTGTTAGCTTCATGGGTGACTTTACCTCGGGTGAGAAATGTTTTTCTCTATTTTTATAATGATTTTCGTAGGGCGCTAAGGCCGAAAAAGCCAACATTACAACAATGTTGGCTTTTCTTTAATCGCTAATTTTGTTGCAGCAATAAAAGTGAGTCGTTACGCGGTACGTTTATATTTTATATCCCACACACCATGACCTAAACGGTGACCACGCGCTTCAAATTTAGTCAAAGGACGCTCTTCTGGACGAGGAATATAGTCACCTTCTGCGGCAATATTGGCAAAGCCCGGCGCTTGATTCATCACTTCAATCATATGCTCAGCGTAGTTTTCCCAGTCCGTCGCCATATGAAAGATACCCTCTTCCATTTTTAGTTTTTGACGCACCATTTCCGCAAATTCTAACTGCACAATACGGCGCTTGTGGTGACGTTTTTTGTGCCAAGGATCAGGGAAGAACAGTTGCAGTGTATGCAGGCTACCATCAGGGATCATGTGTTCAAACACTTCCACTGCATCATGGCACATCACGCGTAAATTAGTCACGCCAGCATCACGAGCGGCTGACAAACAGGCGCCAACACCTGGGCTATGCACTTCAATACCAAAGAAGTTTTTTTGCGGTGCATTTTTAGCCATTTCAACTAATGAAGCGCCCATACCAAAACCGATTTCTAAAACCACCGGGTTATCGTTACCAAAAACCGCCGCCCAATCGAGCAATTGTGGCTGGAAATCAATACCCATTGTTGGCCAACATTCATTCATTGCCGCTTCTTGGCCTTTGGTTAATCGACCCTCACGACGAACGAAACTACGGATTCGACGCAGTATTTTGCCTTCTTCGGTATATTCGTTGGTGGTTACTTCACTCATTGATCTTGCCTGCACATTGATTAATCAAAGCGGGGATTATCCAAAGAATTATTCTCGGTGCAAGTGTTATCGAAATAAACTTGTTGGATAAATCCACACAATTTGTCCGTTTTACAACGTCACATTTATGTGGTGCAATTTTGCTCCACTAAAACTATAAACCAAAGAGCCTGTCGTGACACCTTTCGCTAACGCCATTTTAAAATGGTATGACGCCTATGGGCGCAAACATTTGCCGTGGCAACAAAACAAAACGGCCTACAGCGTTTGGCTGTGTCGAAGAATCACGACCGCTTAGTGGCACTCTAACATAACTATCTGTTTTTATAAGACAATTAAACTTCTTTCAATATATGTGGTTCACTTTCGATTTTATCGGCAAAAGTTAACTCAATCGGATTACTAAAACTAATGGCAACAAAATCGCTTACACCGAAGCAATTTCAAGAGCACTTACTGACTTGGCAACGTCAACACGGTCGACATGATCTTCCGTGGCAACAAAATCCATCACCGTATCGTGTTCTTGTTTCTGAGGTGATGCTGCAACAGACACAAGTAGTTACCGTCATTCCTTACTTTGAACGTTGGATGGCTAGTTTTCCGAACATTGAGGCACTTGCGAACGCAACGGAAGATGAAGTCATGAACCATTGGCAAGGTTTAGGCTACTACTCGCGGGCACGAAATTTACGTAAAGCAGCCATTTATATTCATGAAACATGGGCCGATGAGTTTCCATCTGACGTGAAAACCCTACAAGAAATTCCAGGCGTGGGTCGGTATACCGCAGGGGCGATCGCATCATTTGCGTTCAATACATACGGCCCTATCGTAGACGGCAACGTAAAACGCCTATTTTGCCGTTATTTTGGGATCGAAGGGGTACCGGGTACCTCTGCTGTAGATAAGCAGCTCTGGAGCACTGCAGAAGCTTATACGCCAACAATCAATAACAGGCAGTATGCCCAAGGCCTTCTGGATATGGGTGCGACCCTCTGCAAACCTAAATCGCCTGACTGTGGTGCGTGCTCATTCACCACCACATGTATCGCATACCAAACTAATCGCGTCAGTGAGTTACCCACACCAAAACCCAAGAAAGTCATCCCGACCAAACCCGGGCATTTTCTCTGGATAGAATCCAATGGAAAGCTGCTACTCGAAAAACGGGCTGATAATGGTATTTGGGGCGCACTGTGGTGTTTACCCCAGATTTATATTGAACCTGAGCAGTTAGGTGATCACGTCAAACTGCAAGGCTCATTTAAACATACATTTTCACATTATAAGCTTGATGGGAAAGTATGGTTCATCAATAAGTTAGGTGTAGAAAACGCTCAACAGCAATGGATTCCATTTAACAATTTGAATGACTTAGGTCTTCCAAAACCAATCCGAACATTCATTGAAAAACATTTAAAAAAGCGGCCTTGAAATAAAAGAAAATCACGGAATATGATGAAAAGTGTGCCACGTGGCACACCTTTATAAAAACCACTAATTAACATTTAAATTCAATAACTTAATCATAAATTTATTTTATTTCATCTTAAAAAGTCTCCCACGTGGGAGACTTTTGGTTTTTTGACAAAAATTCACTAATAAACAATGCGTTACGGTTAATTTTGTTTTTTATAAATAAATTTAAAACTCATACTTTTCAAAAAATCGGTATTGAAAGTTTAAAAGTTTGAAATATGGCTCTTTCCCATCGACCAATCCGTTAAATGCCCCGTATGTTTCTACAGGAGCCACGCCCGCTTCTAAAGAAGAGTTGATAGAGAAAAAACAATGATGGAAAACATTTAAATACAGGTGACCTTGAATTAAAAAATGACAGGGGATTAGTAAAAAGTCTCCCACGTGGGAGACTTTTGGGTTTTAACCAAAAGTTACTAATAAACAATGCATTACGGTTAATTTTATTTTTTATAAATAAATTTAAAACTCATACTTTTCAAAAAATCGGTATTGAAAGTTTAAAAGTTTCAAAATATGGCTCGTTTACATCTACCAATCGGCCAAATGTTCTGTATGTTTCTAAAGGACCCACACCCGCTTCTAAAGAAGAGTTGATAGAGAAAGAACAATGACAGATAACTTTGATCAATTATTACCAAACCTCAAAGAATTTGAGTTACCGAACGTGCCATTTAAAGTGGTCGACCCATCATCTTTACCACCGCAGACACTCATGGCATTTGACGAGTTCATGAGGGGGGCTAGCGTTCCGCATCGCGTTTATGTGTACACTCAAGATTACTCACGCTTTTGCATGTTGGTTCGCCGTGGCGATATCACGGTTCAATCACCGGAATAAGCATGAAATCACAGTGGCAATGTTTTAATGTTTAAGTACTTCTCATTCAAAAGCGCTGCCACTTCTCTATTCCGACCATCCTGAGAGGCTATCAAATCTCCTGTGGCCAGAAGAGCTTTCGCTTGCTCTGATAACACCAACGTTTTTCCCCAGAAAGGTTTGCTCCATAAGAACGTCATGACATTATCTGGTGCTATTGGGTAGTTTTTAGGTGCAGTTTCACTAAACAGCAAGAGCTCTTGTGGAATAAGGTACTCTGTTAACTGACAGGCTGAGACTTCTCCACCCCATGTCGCATCAGGTGTGACTGGGATGTCCTCCCATCGCTTCGGTGTTGGTAACCGTATACGCTGAGACTTTTCGACAATACATCGCTTATATCCGAGCAACCATTCATACAACAACTGATCGAGATTTAATAAACGTCGATTGCTTTTAGTGCTCGATAGATACTGATTTGTCTTTAGATAGGTCATGGTTTTCGCAACCATACCCAATGAAACGCCAGACTTTTCCGCAATATGTTGATACGAGCTTTGCAGTAAGGATGATTCAGCATACAAAGCAAATACACATCGAACCACACCAGGAGTCATTGATGCACTGACGGGTAACTGAATCGGCACTTCAGGAGGGGACTGAATAAGGATATAGCAACCTTTTCTCACGATCCTTGCATTCCCCTTAAGATCGATAAAATTAAGGCTAAGGGCCTTGCTCTGTGCGACCAAAAAATCGCTTAACGCCCCACAAAGCAAAACAGTATCCAGTCCAACGGATTGTTGAAAGCTCACTAAGCTTTCTTTTCGATGGATAAGTTTAAACTGACACTTGAAGTTGTGCTCCATACCATCTAGCTGAAGCGACAAAACACCAGATTGTGATCCATCGTCCCACTGGACTACAGTGGCATTCAGGTCATCTGGAAGTTGCTTAACCCACTCACTGATGTGTGCTCTCATGACATGAGACTCCAACAAATTTTCACGAAATTAAATATTTCATGAATCATGAAAAAACTCAAATCGTGAAAAAGCTGACTGGTAACATTCCATTATGAGAAAGGAATGGCCTATGACAATGACTAACTCGAAAGATTAATTGGTTAAAGTAAAAAATTTAGTCGTTACAGCTCCGGTAAATACCTCCCCATAAGCTGATTATATCGGAGGATCCAGTTTAAAATACTCCTCCCAATGTTTTCTCCAATCAGAGGAAAGTTCGAAAAATGGTCCATCACTTCGCTCACGCCTAATAATCCATTTTTCATTGCTGACAGGTTCGGTTCTTAACGCTCGAGAAATATTGTTCGGAGCCTTTTCATTCTTCGGCTGAGAAATTAGGTAGTTATTGATTGTTTTAGTAATTTCAGTTCCATTACTAAGTTCTTGGCCTTGTTTGTACCTGAGCACAAGCGCTACAAATATAAGTGGGATATAAATAGTCCCTTTTATTTTCTGAGCTTCTAAATATTTCGGTATTTTATTAAAAATACCATCATCAAAATCGAGCACATCATCATTCCTTTCATAAAAATGTGTCGTTAACTCTATATCTTGTGTTTGTTCATGAAGCGACAAAACACCAGATTGTGATCCATCGTCCCACTGGACTACAGTGGCATTCAGGTCATCTGGAAGTTGCTTAACCCACTCACTGATGTGTGCTCTCATGACATGAGACTCCAACAAATTTTCACGAAATTAAATATTTCATGAATCATGAAAAAACTCAAATCGTGAAAAAGCTGACTGGTAACATTCCATTATGAGAAAGGAATGGCCTATGACAATGACTAACTCGAAAGATTAATTGGTTAAAGTAAAAAATTTAGTCGTTACAGCTCCGGTAAATACCTCCCCATAAGCTGATTATATCGGAGGATCCAGTTTAAAATACTCCTCCCAATGTTTTCTCCAATCAGAGGAAAGTTCGAAAAATGGTCCATCACTTCGCTCACGCCTAATAATCCATTTTTCATTGCTGACAGGTTCGGTTCTTAACGCTCGAGAAATATTGTTCGGAGCCTTTTCATTCTTCGGCTGAGAAATTAGGTAGTTATTGATTGTTTTAGTAATTTCAGTTCCATTACTAAGTTCTTGGCCTTGTTTGTACCTGAGCACAAGCGCTACAAATATAAGTGGGATATAAATAGTCCCTTTTATTTTCTGAGCTTCTAAATATTTCGGTATTTTATTAAAAATACCATCATCAAAATCGAGCACATCATCATTCCTTTCATAAAAATGTGTCGTTAACTCTATATCTTGTGTTTGTTCAAATAACGGAAGATGTCCTAGTTTATAGTAGCTATCCAAATCCAATATAGAGCTTTTCCCGTAGCTATTATCTATTTTGGGGACACTGATATACCCTGTCTCGTCATTAATCAGTCCTTGTGGCTCATCCCTAGTATTAATCAAATGAGAGTAGCATCCATAATCTAATGAATATAAGTTGTACTTAAAACCTTGGGCAGACCTTACCGAAACGCCTTGTTTAACCAAGTGAATAACCCTAGAGTCGTAAAGATAATCTATAAGTTCATCGTTCGTAGTGTTGTTAACTAGGAACCCCCTAGTTCTCTTCGTACCGATTACCACAGATACAATCCATTCCAATAGTCCTACAGCTTCAGTACGAGAGTTAATATCTTTACTCTTTGATGTGGTATACCAAGTTCTAGCAGCATTTCTTATACCTTTCACACCGATTTTTTGATCTTTCTGATGTTGTGCTGCCTGAGAAATGATATTTATAGCGTCACGGGAAACTCCTTCACTAGCTCGAGCAAACTCTTCAAGAGCATTCTTATTCTTAAATACCATCGATATAAACTTCTCAACATCGTCTGGTATTATGTTTTTTCTATCTGCCGCTTTCGCATGTTTAAAAATAAGACTTTTGAAGAACTCCACGGATTGCTCTTTATCGCTGTCAAAAACCATGAAATGGTCCAAATTTAACGATGCCGATGCATCAGATGAAACTTCTAGACCTACTGACGCACCATTTTCATCATGTATGCGAAACCGTGAACGGTGACTAATAGCTGCTATCTTTACTGTAATACTTGGAACTGAAAATATAATTCGTCTCAACATATCAGCCAGATAAGGTTGAAGGTCTAATGGAACTTCACTCCATTCGTCAATCAAGATAAGTAAGCTGCTCTCTGGTAGTTTTTGTACTATACGCTTAAGAATTCGTGATAAAGTTCCAAAATGAATTCTTAAGGTCTGTTGACCAGATTCTCTCGTAGTGACCGTACCAGAATCATTTATAGACTGTGAGCACTCCAAATCAGCCGATATACTACTCTGAAGAGAAAGCCCAGCTGACAGTTTAGCTGATGAAGCCGATGATATTGCTTTACTAGTACTTAGCTCCTTATCAATACTGCCTTGAATAACTATATTTGTTGCCTGTTCAACAAACTCGTCTAGTAATGGTATAAGTTGAGAGAAGTCACATGATTCACTGTCATAGCAAACATCTAATATTTGCTCACGGATATCGCACAAGGTATCAGAAAGTAACCTAGATGCTCTTTCAGTTATACTAATACTACCGTCAGCGTACATCCCTCCCGTAGAGCCCATTGTTCTCATATCAATTTCTAAACAAGGCACTCCCGATTTATTCACTTCACTTTTTAAGTATTTCAAAAGGTGAGTTTTACCCGTACCTCGACGACCGTAAATTATTTGATTTTCTAAACAGGAAAATAAAGGGAAAACTGACCCAATATGAACGAAAGAATCCACTAAGTAGTTATCTGGTTTTTTCTCCGCTCTTCGGGGCATAGTCGCTAAAATTTCGCTCAATGGAGTCATAATGAGTATCTTACGCAAGGATCAGTACAAACATTGTACAAGTATCATATCCAACTGAAAACACATTACTTTCGTTCATATAAAACAGGGAGGGGTACAAAATCAGGTTTATGCGATGATCAATCGACATACCTTCTAAAATAAAAAAGTCCAAGCAATCTTGGACTTCCACTTCAAGCACTACGCATTTTCAATAAACTTTCAACATCCTCAGAACTAGCCTTCAATGATTCAATCATTGTTCGCCCATGAAAGCTGGGCTCGGGTCTCACGAGCAGTGAGTAAAAGGCTTCTACTCCGCCAGGTAACAAAGGGCCATAACGATTTTTTAGTTCTTCGACATTGCGCATCATAGGTTCATGTTCTGCGCCATACAGTCGTAAGACCTCAAACTGAAACCAGAGTGGCGTTGAATTTGCGTAGTGAACTGTAAACCCCTCAACGATAGAAGGGAATCGCCCGACATTTTTTAATTGTTCTAACTTTGAAAGCGCCTCTTTTAGCTCTTTTTCAAACTGACGCTTTTCTTGCCATTCATCGATCTGTGCTTGGCGCAGGTTTTGAATTGTAATTAGTTGTTCATCAATTGTCTTCTGAAGTTTGTCTTTCTTATTTTGAGGTTTAGACTCTTTCAAAGTGGTATGAACTAATACATGCACATCATTCCAACGATCAATGGCTTTCGAAACCATCTGGCCTACATCACGATGATTGCCTAGCGACGTTCGACTAATGTCGAACGTCTGAGAAAACAACCGTAACGACATCATTTTTTGTCGCCCTAACAACACATCCTCAGGGCGAATGTCATCTAAAGCATGCAAAGCCTCTTTCACTCTCTCAACAAAGTCGTGACTAGCCATACAGCGCTTCTTCTTTCAATTGATGAACGAGATCACGAACTTTATCAAGTCCTTGAACGATCCCTTCTTTTTCACACGCTTCCATCATTTGGAGTTGGTCCTCCCAAAATGGTAATTGCGCGGTCGTAATGACACAGTTCTCACACGAAATACACTGGATTCGATTGAGGCGACAATTATTTGAACAAGCACCTTTATCAACCGGCCGAACGGAAACCGAATGCGCATTTAGCTGCACCTCCATTCCAGTGCCAATCTGTTTCTGAAGCGTTTTTAGATTTTTCGCCGTTTTAAAATCTCGTGCTGCATATTGTTCATTAGCCATCAACTCCCCTAAGCCACCATGCTTAGGTCGAGAACTTTCTACCTGCATATCCATGACGGACTTTTGAAACTCACTCTGATCCTCAGCAATCCAATTTAACAGCTCATCATCGCCACCTTGCATGTAGTACTCCGTAATATCCGCAGAGAGATGTCCAAATTGCTCCCGCAACGCCTCGACACTTCCTAGAGGGGATAACGCTACAAAACGAGCAAAAGTACGACGAAATCGATGAGGGGTAATTTTTGCTGTTGTTTTTACCCCTGAATACTCAACAAAACGAGTAATTCTGCGACCAATAGTAATTGTGTCTAATCTTAAAGAATAACGGTGTGTTGAGTTTATACCTGAAGACAAAAACAAGCTATTTGATGCTTTGATTGCCTCACTAGTTATCAATGACTCGAACTGTCCGTCGCCATAAGACATCAGTCGCTGGTTTTTTTCTCGACGATGTCGATTCAACTGATTGACTCGTTCAATGACTGCATTTATCTCTTGAGGGGCTAACCATATGTGATGTTGTCCTTCAGGTAAATACGAATACTTATACGTCACCCCACGAAGGAAGCTTGAACCATAATTCGTCGATAGAAACTCGGTTTTCTTATCTTGGAAACAATCCATCGATAGGCCTGATAATTCACTTTGGCGCATACCGGTTAGTGCCAGAATCAGAATTATCGCAGCACCTTCAAATAAAATAATGTCCAATTCAAGTTCAGCATAAGTCTCATATCCTTTATTCAATAGGAAGGCTTTCTTCCTGTTGGTCACCGTGGATGCTGAAGGATTTTTTTTATCCCGAGTGGGTGATGCAACAAATTCTGATTGTTTAGTTGTCCAATAGTCAACATAGGTTTGGAGCGAATGTTCAGACGAATCAACACAATCCCATGCAGCCTGAATTAATGCTCGCCACTTATCCTCCTCAATGACTTGTGTCTGGTGACGCTTCTTGATTTTACCGACGACCGACTGACCTTTTAGCCCTCTAAAGGGGGGATGGATAAATCCTGCTTTTAACAAATGTCGATAGTTATATAACTGATGAATTGGCTGAAGCCTGAATATCTGAGTTTCCTTGCTTACATACGAGTTTTCGTGTCCCGGACGAAAGTCTTGCTTTATCCACCGAACATATTGCTCTAACCCCGTAGGCGATTGAAGCCAATCTTCAAATGCCATTCCATGGAAAGTATTCACCCACCATTGCGTGAATACTTTCCATGCTTTTAAATCTCCTTTCAGAGTATTGGCCGAGATCCCATCAGAGAATCGTAGCCACAGACAATCTCGGGTAGCCTCATATATGCTATAGCCGTGTTGATGAGTTGAACACTTAACACTTCGCGTTTCACATTCCTTTGTAAATGAGAGATTTTTTGTGGATCGTGGAATATTTGCATTTCCACTAACATGTTGGAGTAACCAGATGTCATCACCGTAGCTACCTAAGTCATAACCATCATAAAACCCGATCGACAACCCTAATTTTTCTTGAAACGTTGCATATTTTATTTTTTGTACTGTGATAGTTTGAGTTGAACGAGTTGCCTCAACATGACTTACCGATAAACCATCCACTAATTCTTTTTTTCTATTCATACTTTTTATTCCACCATCGACAGCATCTGAGCAAGATAAGATTGATCATTCAGGTTCCATAACGGATACGGCGCTTGTTCCGCACGTTCTTTCGCTTTTTTTACGACTAACGGACGATGACGAAATGCGTGGGGAATATCATCTTCTAGCGTTTTTAAGTAGATACCATAGCGTTTCAGCCATGAAGCCGAGGGAATCCTTCCTGATTCAAAATCATGGCGTAACGCCCGTTGAAATGAGAATAATCGCCATAAATCAGTTTCTAAAATCACCATGTGTGGACAAAGCAAACATTGCATAAAATCTAGACAATGAGGTCCAGAAGATAGCGATTGTTCCTTGTTTTTCGGGTTATTACAGCTCGCGACATGTGTTTTGAAACGAGAATCACTTTGCAACAAATCCAACTCATCTTTCTGCGCTTCTGTCAGCACGTTTTGCTGCTCATATTGAATCCATGTTTCAACCCCACCCGAGACTGAATAGTCATGAAGGCGACTGAGTAATAGACTTATCCGTGCTTTCTGTTCTGGACTCGCATTTAAATAATGCCGTTCAGTTGTAGGCGAATAGCTCATACCAAAATTTAGTTTGTGCCCCAAAATACGAGAAACACTCGCCACAGAACCATAGCGGCGTAAAATCTGAACACACGTCGGACGTAAACGAGAGATTCGAATCCTTAATTCTTGGTCTTGATCATCCCTCAAATCATATAGGTCTGCAATAACATCCAAAGGAACAACTGCATTCTGGTTTTTATTACGACTGCTATCCAAATACCCTGCTTTCAACGATGTAACGCATCCTCTACTTCCCCAAGAACTACTTTCGTATAACCAAATAGATTCACGAATATCGTTAGAAGTTTGCTCTCGGTACTTATCTGACCGTTCTTTAAGGTAATCGAATAAACCTTTTGCACTCATATGGAACAAACGAGATTCTGCGAACATTTCTATTTCACGTTCATCAATATTGGAGAAATCTTTAATGATGGTGCGATGTTTTGCCCGTGGTTTGTAAAAAGCAAAACAGACACGACGCTCGGGGTCATGAGGGTGAGGGTACATTGAATCCACTTGTAACCTTAAGATATCAGACTTATTCGCCAACGTGTAAATCGACATCAATACCGCGGCAGCCGCGAGGACAACAGAGTCAGCCCCTTGCCATTCCGCTTTTTTATCCAAATCAACAATCGATTTACACGCTTTGAGGATTTGACGGAACTCACGTTTTGAGTAAGGTTCTCTAGGGGAACTGGGAATACCACGAACCGAAGGTAAGTGACCAAGCAATACATCGACATGTACGCTATCGGGTTGCAACTCCGCAATACTGACCAACAATTTAGGGATCAATCGAGCAATACCAATAGACTTACGACGTTTACCTTTTCTTTCTCCCTCTTGGAGCGGTCTCAATTGAAACCACTTTAAATAACTGAGCAAGAATTCATAATCACAATCGGCAATATTATCGACGGTATTTTCTGTGTTTAAGTACAGCAAAAACATATCAATCGCTCGACGGTATTGCCCAAGAGATTTCAACGCAAAACCTTTGCAATGTAAGCCATACAATCCCTCATTCAATTGCAAAATAATGGTCTTCAAATGCGGATACTCTGTGATTCTCGCGTTCACATCAAAATGATAATTACCATGTACTGGATCTGAAAAAGTCCACATTAGCGGTGCTTTGAAGTACAAAAGGTTATTGCTTTGAGATGGATTACTCATCATCTGCCTCCTGCATCATTTGACAAAGCTCTTGTTCATATTGTTGAAGCACCTTGCGGTCATGCGCATGCAGCTCGCTGGTCATGTTGATATATATGTTTGCAGTTGTTGATACTAGGCTGTGCCCCAATTGCTTCTGCAACCAGATTAAGCATGCCATTTCGGAAGAAAAGCCTGACTCCTGCCACTTTTCTAGTGTTCGTGTTGCAAATACATGCCTCAGAGTATGAGGAGTAATGGAATACCGTAACCCTGCGAGGTCTGACGTACTTTTAAATGATTTCTGTATGGTAGACGATGCCCAAGCTTGATGATTTTCATTAGCAAAAAATAGAGATTTATTTCCAGAAAACGACGATGACATGACTTGTTCATAAATCGCCAATAATAATCGTCCCGGAATGAACACTGTTCGAGTTTTATCATTTTTAATGTTCATCACTCGAGTATCAAGACGAATGCTATACATCCGGTTTGGATCGTTTAGAACTGAGGTATACGAAGGGAATGCAGACACTGGCGCAGACAACACTTCACTAATTCGCATTCCCGTTCCTAACATCAACCCCATCATAGGTCGAATATATTTAGGTAATTTTTTTGAAAACCGTTCAATCTCTTCCATGGTTGGTAAAGGATCCCGGTAAATAAATTCTGTTAGTAATAATCGAATACTTCGGATTTGCTGAGCTTGCTGTTTCTGATTAAAGTTCAACTGACCAGTACGAATTAACTTTTCAACGCGAAGTCCCCAAAAACTATCTTGGGTATAATTATTTAAAATCGCCCATTCAATAAATCTCACAACAGCACGTAATCGGACATTGATTGTTCGATTAGTCACTCGTCGGCCATGCCCAGATTTATGAACCAGACGGTTTCTCCACTTAAAAATATGTTTGATTTGAACATCTTTGAAGGGAACATTCTGTTCTTCTAAAAATGAGACAAACTGCTCAATGCCAGTCGCATTTGATCGTACAGTGTCCATTGACGACCAAAAACCAGATTCAATTTTCTCTATCACATAAACCATTCCGGCAGACATAATTCTTTCTGATCGGTCCCAAAATACAGGAAGATGTGTAATTGCCACGACTCCCATATTTGTTGCTATGTCTTCGTAGGTTACTTTCAAATTTCAACTCTCCACTCAAAATGAAGTTTGATGAAAACATGATTCGACAAACGCGCAAGCCCCTTAAAAACAACAAATTATGCTGTTTTCAAGGGGCTTGCGCGATGAATATTGTGTGTTATGAGAATGGGGAAAATGGGTGATAAAGTCGCTTTTCCCACGACCGATTCAAGAAATCAGCAGAAAAGCTTATGGACAGAAATCATTCAGAGCAGAAGTCTGGATTGTGTACTTACCAAAACAACCCCCATTCTAAATCAACCTAAACCGTTCACTTCCCATTCTAGCGCTGCCGAAGACGTTTGCTCTTCCAAGATGAATTTGTCACGACCATTGTCCAGTAAACTGATAGCCAAATAAGTAGCGTATTTTATAATCGATACATTTTACTTTGATGTGTATTAAAAATTAGATACAAGAATCTTTATAATGTATGCAAAATCAGATACTATTGTCATCGCAATGTATTTAATTAGAGATACAAAATTATGAAAAAATCCGGTGTCTATGCCGTTGCACTCAAGCAAGTCAAAGCAAAAATCAGCGCTTTACTCGGTTTATCTGTGCCTAAACCGCCGAAAAATGGTTGGGTGCGCAGTATCCGTGAGGCCTTGGGGATGTCGGGCGCGCAATTAGGTGAACGTCTTAATCTCTCTCGTAATCAAGTCTCCATATTGGAGCGTAAAGAAACCGATGAAACCATCACACTCAAACAACTTAAACAACTGGCGAGCGGGCTCGATGCCGAACTGGTTTATGCGATTATTCCGCGTCAGTCGATTGATGACATGATAGAAGCGCGCGCTATGGAGTTGGCCAAGCAGCGTTTGGCCATGAGCCACCAATCGATGTTTTTAGAAGCACAGCAGTTAACCTCAGAGCAACAACAGCAAGCGCTGGTTCAATTAGCCAATGAGATTAAAACGGGCAGCACCCGAGATTTGTGGAAAGTCAGTTTGCAGGAGAAATACCAATGAGTCTGTTTGTTGAACCAGAGGGCGCAACCCAACTAAATGCCGATGATGTTGCCGGGCTGAAATTTGATCACATCACGACTCGCGAAGAGCTTAATGAGCTTGAAAATGCCAACATACTACAAGGGTTGAGTTGGTTAGCCACGACGCCTAAAACCAGCATGGATGACATTCTTTCTATGGCGTTTGTGGAAGAGTTGCATCAACGTTTGCTTGGTGATGTGTGGGAATGGGCCGGCAGCTACCGTCACCGAGAGTTGAACATTGGTGTCGATCCGCTGAATATCCGGCCAGATTTACACAACTTACTGGAAGACATCAAATGCTGGATTGAGTTTGAACACTATGACAGCCTAGAACTCTCGGCTCGGATACAGCACAGGTTAGTTAAAATTCACCCTTTTCCTAACGGCAACGGACGTCACTCGCGCGTGATGACGGACTACATACGAATGGTACTACTCAAACAAAAGCCTTTAGTTTGGTCCAATACAGATTTGGATAAACAAAGCCAAGAGCGGGGTGAGTACATTGCGAGCTTACGCCAAGCTGATGCCGGCGATTATGCGCCTTTAATTCAATATCTTCAGGCGAAAGGGAATGTGACTTAAACCAAGCGTTAAGAGCTAAATATACAATTACAGTGTGGATAGTTAAAAGAGGCTGGAACGTCAGCCTCTTTTCTTTGTACAGAGAGCAAGCTCACCAAAACAACCCCCATTGTCCCCAGAAATGGAGTGCACCACAACGACAATTCTAAGTAACTTTTGGGCAATAACACCAGAGTTGTGTCTGCATCTGTTTAAGAAGGGAGAATGATTTAACTACTTCGAAGATAAAATAGAGCGTTAGAACCGGATGAAAAATATGGGCATAGATCACACATTTTGAACATCATGTTGCTCGGTTGATTTTGAACTCAGATAGCTCATAGCCGAGTTCAAATCGAACTGCACAAGGAGCTGCAAAGTTGTAACAAACTATTGGACAATTCTGAGTCAGTGGTTTCTCTAAATTAGTAATTCATGGATTATCTGACGTATTGTAAACCTTTAAAATAGTGGCCAATTTCTCTCATTCACTACAAAGGGATTAACTGGGAGAGCGTAATACTTTAAAAAACAACAAGTAATAACTAACCGTATGATAATATTGACTTTGTCACAGCTGCACTCACCATGAGAAAACCAACGAGGCGATATCACTTCTAAAACTTATCAATTTACTTATATAGAGGCTTCAGGCTTGTTCAACACCCAGATAAGATGTCGGCTGCGCGACATCTATCCTTATTTGTTATATTTTTCTGACCGCAAAGCCTTCGGACTTTCTATATAAAGTACTGACAGATTTAGGCAACAACCCTAAGAAACCTTCTTTTAGACTGTCTTTAGCTACATTAATACCTTGCTTATCGCTAAACTCCCAAGCATCTGCACACTCACTACTTGCAGCATACCTAATTAGGTTTTCGATTAGAGAACGTACCGATGTAAATGCTTTATCTGCTTTCATTTGCTCTAGATTACAAACGATAGCATTGCTCACCGTAATGTCCTCGTCATCATCTGAAGGTGTTACATCGAGAATAAGAAGCTCATTTTCACCACTATATGTCCAGTTAGTTTTAGCTTCAAAACTTTCAACTACGTCAACTAAAGCAGAGTCACTGTAAAACCATGGTTCTCCATCAATCTCTATAATTTGCTGGACATCATTAAATTCAGTTGAGTTTTTGTAAGCTCCGAAGCCACAGCAAAATATATGGATATGATGTTTAGATCTTTTGTGGAAATAGTTCAATGAATTCAGAATTTCACTTTTACAGAACTGAGTGTTTGGATTACAGAACAAAACTGCGACGAGAGTATGCCGCTGCAATTTGGCATTCATCTCTGCCATTAGGTTTTCAGTAACACTGTCAATAGAGTCAAAACAATACCTACGCCCAGTCACTCGCTTTTCGTTTGCTTTAACTGTTCTTACAATATCTAAATACTTTACTGTTTCAATCATTCGAAAATCTCGATAAAAAATATAACGCCCGCTTCACGGGTAACTTATAGTGAAGCATTTTTGTGTGATACTGGCGCGCAGCGGCAACACAAAAATACTTAATGAAAAGTTGTCCCAGTACAAGCGCTTGTTAGCTTTCATTTGCAGCCAAAACAAAGTCACCGTCACTAATTCTTTTCATCATTGTAAATGGAAAATAATCGTAGAATTGTTCAATATCTTGAATACTCACTTTATTTATATTATTTAGATGCCCATCAGCTAATTGCAGAGCAATCATTTCCTTTGTGATCTCAGTAAAGGTATCAACTTCTGAAAGCAGCCATGTTTTCTGACCTCTTTCAAAAAGCTCGTAGGGTAATTCATCAAGGCTTAATTTTTCTCTGTCGTGATTTTTATCTTTATTGAGCTCTATTAAAATAAACTCAAAAAAGTCACAAAGATACGAATATAAGAGATGTGTATGAAAGGCAAAATAATTATCCGCGAAATTAATATTGTTATTACACTCATTCGAATACATGTAATGAGGCTGAATTAAGTCATCCAAATTAAAATCATATGCCTGAAAACAAATTCTATTCTTAACTTCATCGTCATTGACATAGAATGGGTTAACTGTAATGCCACCATGAACTATTTTATTTCTAACTTTGTTTAAGTCTCTATACCATCCTAGCTGTAGGGCATCAAAATTATCGGCATAACCCTCAAATTTCTTTTCCAAATATTCATACTTATCACCTGATTTTTTATTGGGAAAAATAAGCTTATCTGCTATTTGATAGGCAATATCCCAAATGGTACTAATCTTGTAATAACAATATTCAACTGAACTAATACTGACCACAGATGTTTGATTATACTCTTTAATAAAGTCTTCATCTTTTTGTACCTTATTAATATGAGCAATGGTATAAAATAGTTTTTTAAAATTTGTTTGTAAATTTTTAAAAAGAAATTGAATCTTCTCATTATCTAGAAGTTCTGGTTCGTATTTATTCAAATACATCATGATTTTATAAGTTGGACTATCAACTCTTTTCGCATTTACATCCATTACACGATCCTACTTGAAAGCTAACATTCTTAATAACAGGCTGTCTCGTTTTTCTGTCTGCCTGACTTTCCATAAACTTATCATAACTCACTAAAAATTAGCGCAAATACTCTATAACCTAACATTATATTTCTTTCTCAACTCGTATACCGTTTTAAAAAGTATGGGCGAGCTCCACGCCAGTTACAGAGAAGCCTGACATCAACGGTATTTTTACTAAGTACAGTTTATACCCACTCATATCTTGTCCCCTCAATTTTTCTTTTGCCGAGTCGATTCGTCCTGTGTAAAAGTTTTCAAGCTCGTGTTCTTCATGCTTTGGAACATAGAAACAAAATATAGATGCCTTTTTTTGCTCCTCATTTGAGAATACAACTGAGCCAGATTTGCGTTTAGTTACAAGGTTCTGCTCTTGTTTGGTTACCATGTCTTTTAGCTCTTTTTGCCCTTGTTTATTAAAAAAGCAAAACGTCTTAGCGCACTCAAATCCATTCTCATACTGACACATTTCATGGACTAGCTTGCTAAAAAATTCATGTGTATATAACTGAGGTTTTTCACCATTTTTCAAATAAAAGTCATCAAACTTATCGGAGTTTGGTTCTATTGCAACAAGATCTATTCCCTCATCGTCAATGTTTTCTATTCCTCTTAATCTATCGGACAGATAATAACCGAGCCAATCCAGCTCATCATGAATGTACATTTTCTGATTATCCGAACTTTTAATCCTCCGATGGATATAGTCTAAAAAGTCATGAGGTTGAGGGAGCATGTCAGTAACTACATACAAATCGAATATGTTAATTGCCCACGGCATGTCTGAAGGACGAAACCTTCCTGAACTCATGACATATTGAGGGTTACTAGTAAACTCATCTAATCTCTCTTGACTAATAGGGAGTAGTATTACATCTGTCACATCTGTTAAATCTAAGTCAATAGCCCTCCCGTTCTCATCTCTCAAGTTAGGGGCATGAGACACATCGAACATCGACTCTCTAGCTCTTATGCACTGTGAATATGCGCTATTAACAATTTGTTCTACGTGCTTCTCTATTCTTAGTGCTTTCCCTTCAATTGCAGGCGGACTTACTCGGTGTGCCTTCGCCTCAATAATAAAGAGAGTATTTCGAAATTTAACTAGACCATCGACCTCACAACGATCACCAGTATGAATCGAATCATAATAAACTTCCTCATATGCTTCAGCTCCATCTAGCACCGATGTTATCAAAGAAACAGCTTTTCTTTCTAAGGTTGCCGCTCTGTGTTTATTATATCTTTTTTGCGTTTTAGCCCCTTGCCTCAAACAATCGTCTGAAACCTGATAAAAAGCAGTTAACAACATATCTAAATGGACACAAAAATAACTATCATCCAAACAGATGAACGGTTTTTTAGAAAAAACATTATAGCTATTAGTACTTTCTAACTCTGTCAGGTCATTTACAGTGAGGTGCTTCAAAAGCGCTTTGACATTGCTATTATCACCTGTAACGCCTGCATCGATATCACCTAACTTAAAAAAGAGCACATCAGTCGCATGGTTCAAAAAATCAACGTATAGAGCCCCATCGATCATCTTATAACACTGGTTTTTGTTTTTTATTTTCGCTTTGGGAAAAACTTTCAAGAACGCCTTTTTATCTGCTTTGAACAAGCTAATTAATTCGTCTCTTTTAGTCTTTGAACCATCTTGATAAGAGATCAATTTTTGCATTGAAGTCTTGTTAACGAAATCAAAAATATCCAATACATCGTTATAACAAAAACCATTAGCCGCTATAAGATCACCAGAGAATTGACCAAACAAAGCTTCCAAATAATCCTTTGCGTGTACATCATAAAACTCACCTCTAATGAAGTTCTTATTTGCCGCATATGATGACAAACCACCTAATGATGGCTTATCCTCTGATGTATTCTTTGCGTTTTTTGACATTTCTTTAAAGCGAGTTAAGAAGCTCCCAAGCTCTATTTTCTCACTAATTTCCTCTAAATCTGATTGAGTAATATATCGGCCATCACAACTTTCTAGATGAGGTATCTTAGCTATGAGAGTTTCATAAATTATTGGCAAACTACTACCAAATATCGACTCAAATTTAAACGCAGCTATCGCGCTTTTAATATCAATATCATTCAACAAATTGATTAGCTCACCATGTTTGGCTTCGCACTCTTCTCCCAACCCTTTCAGGTCTGGCATGAATTCGTCACTCATGATCATCTCCAACATCAAGTTGTTTTCAGAATACCTTACAATTCAATAAATCATAATGTGGCATATCATAAAGTTGGATAACCACCCTTCGTTTTTTCAGTTGTAAGTTCATTCGGGGAGCTTCCGCTTTTGCCATCATTAGGCGCACCAATTAACATCAGTTTTGAGGATAAGGTCTACGACTGATAGTACTGATAATATGGGATTACTTTTGCTGAGACACTTTCGTTACTTTAACTCATTGGTATAGTTTGCCATAAACCAAATCAGAGCGTCGTACTGTTGAACTGATTTGAGGTTTTTCTATTGATGAGTTTTACGTATCCAGATGTGACCGCCAACTTATATTCCTACCAAACGGTAAGTGACTATAGAACTTATTGATCATGAGGACTTGGAAAGGGATAAGTTAACAGTAGTTACTTCGAGATTATTGATGAAATCGCGTAGTCAAAGTAGAGAATGTGAAGATCAAAAAAGGGAGTCGATTGCGGGTCGACTCCCTTGATTACGGTGCTTCGTACTTTTACTTGTTGAAGTCGTTATAGATTTCGATACATTTATGCACGATTTCTAAGGTCACTAAAGCAAGGGTCAGATATTCAATCATCGTTATGCTCCTATCACAGAGCTACAACCGTTTCCCTTCGCCTTTAGATTACACTTTCAGTACTTCGGTGCTGCCACTTTACGAGTAGAGCTAGCTCAAGGGTTACAAGAGGCTACTTAGATTGCTAGTCCAAGCTAGTGTTGAGTTTACGAAATTTAAACAGTGGTCAAAATGCAAGCACCTTAACTTACCCATTTAGTCTGCTATCCAATAAACACTTTTGTTTGTTGAAAGCTAAACAATTCGTTTCTCATTTGTAACCACAATTACTCTGTAGTGTCAGGTGAATTATCCCTGAAATAATTCGATCGCTCAATGCTTTAACCTAATTTTTGCAAAAAAAAGTCATAGATTGTATAATTAAGAAGCAACTTTACGAGTAGAGCTAAATCAAGTACTTGACTTAGCTTATGGTGCAAAAAAACCTAGGCCGCTAACCTAGGTTTTTTTGTTATCTTACCCACTTTTTTGGCAACACTATTATCTCGCGCACCTTGAGGACGAAAATCAAACATTGTCCGTAATTTTTTGTCTTGCAATTCTATCCTCAACGACAAAATTAAAAGCTGGAATTGTGAGTCTACCATCTCAGGTATGCACTCAATTTGTAACCCCCACTGTCTATCACGCGCACAAAATTTAGAGCTTTGTGTTTCTTTTTGCTAGCCATTAACTTTTCTATTTCAAAAACACAAGTTCACATGACATGGTATGTCAAGGCGTAACGCACAATGGGGCAAAAGTGAGCTAGAACGTTTGCCCTAACTCCAATCGATTTGATTAGAAAAAGTATAGTGCTCAGTTCAGTTTTTAATTCGAGAAACAATTAATTTCGCTCTAGCAGCTCCTCAATGTTAGTGGCAATACAGCTAATCGATTCACTGACAGCATCAATCACAAAGTCAAAAGCTCTTCCATAGCCAACGCTTAAAGTAGCTGTATCAAACCCAAGGTCTTGCAGAACATCAATCCATTTCTTAACTGCATCATGGGCATCAGCGATCCTGAGGTCGTTATTCAAGAACAGCGGCGCTAGTGCGGCAATGCGTTTTTTCCGACCCTCGGGTTCATTTTCTGATGCAAAGCAATCAATAGCTTGATGCTGTTCGTTCAAAGATTCGATGACGTTCAAAAGACTTTGCATCAACTTTAAACTGCCTAGGTTTTTCAAGTCAGCGCTTGGACACCTAGCATGGCGAAGAAGTGATTTGAGAAAACCATTTGGTTTTTATTGAAGAATTCCATGGAGACTCTTACACCGAGCCAAAAACACCTGTTGCGTCATATCTAGCGGTGCGACCTGTGCTAGTCGCATAAGAGATGTGTAATGCAACCATCCATTAGCGTCCACTTCTTCTCGACTAAAACCTGTGAGGTCTTCAGGGGAACACAGAAGTAGACCCCGATGGTTGGACACATAAGCTTATCTGTTAAAAGGAGAAGCGATGGTCTAATGCCGTTCACTTAAGGTGAGCGGCATTGTATTTTCTAGGATATCGGCTTGGCTTTTTCTTCACGACTCTAGGGAAGGCTCTTTCTCGCCTTGACTCAAGTATTAAGCTCCCACTCATTGCATAGAAGTTTTGGAGTTGCCTCGGTATGGCTCCCGGTGACGAGTAGGGAAGCCCCACTATGAGGCGCATGATATGGGCTAACGCTCCATTGAAGCTAAGTTGGTATGGCAAGTAGTCTCCATTCAACGTATTACACATCTGCACCATTTGATATCTGACTAAGTTGTATGTCAGTAGTATTCCCCAGAGCTCTTGTCTCACGAGCTCTGGGAGTCGGCTTCGCAGTGTAAGGCGGTTACCAAGCATGTATTGTTTTTGCTCTCGGTACCCCAGTTCAATTTCCCAACGGTATTCATATAAACCGACTATATCTGATTTGGGATAAAGCATAGGGTCAACCATTGAGGTGAGAACATCGTATTGCTTACCCTCTTTGACTCTCGTGATTAAACGTACCACAACCTCTTCTTCTAGCTCTGGCCATTTCTTACGCGCTTGCGGATTACTTTTCAGTTTTATCAGTTTATCTTGTCGGCCAAAAGACTGAACGACTTCATAAATCAGCCCTTTTTTCATCGGGATAAGCCAATGGCGATTGATGCCTTGCGAGCTCCATGCTTGAAGTAAACCTAGGGAGTAAAAGCCTTTGTCGAAGAGCGTTAAGCTGTTATCGGGGGTCGTTTCGATAAGCTGCTCTGCCAGCTTCATTTCATTGACGGTATAACAGTCAAAAGCACTGCCTGTGATTAAATGACTGCTCAGCTCCATCTGACAGACCATGCGCACCTGTGGATACTGTGTTTCTTTACCATCCCGATTAGTGGGCTTAGCAAACGCTTCAGCGTTATCTTTTGAGTCTTCTGTTCGCCATAAAACCCCATCAACACCCAATAACGTAAGTCCGTTCCAGTTTGGTAAGTTAGCCTGTTTGAACCAATGACTTTGCGTACACTCAAAGAGCGCTTTAGCGGCTGACTCACCAAGGTTTTTTCTTCGCTGTGTTAATGCACTTGGAGCAACAAATGGCTTACCTGTACGGTCAACAATATCGAGCATATTGACAATGTCAGCCATGGATTTATCGTTATAGATAGCCATGCCAACCAGTAACCATGCCATCGACTCTAAAGTGAGCTTTCGTTTTCTTAGAGTAACGGTATCAGTAAGCTCATAAGCACTATTGATGAGTTCAATGGGCAAGAGGTCTGCGAGTGTTTCAACTTGATTGGGTTTATAACTGTTGATGATATCGAGGGCTTGAGAAACGTGCATAAAAAAATCCGATAAACAGGGTCTATCGGATTTTTACATAAAGGTAGGATCATTCAACTGATCTGCCGATTAAAGTCTTAACTGATCGGCATTAAAGCGATGGTCCCTCCTTTTTTCGTTTTATCGGCATGAAGGGGGCAAACATAACATTGTGTGACGACCCTTATAGTTTTCTCTTTATATTCACCTGGTTTTATATTAATTGCTATTCTCAATAGGAACGTGCACCACTGTGTGCTTTGGCTAGTAAACTAAAAGGACGTCCTATGAGCCTTCCAAAATTATGCTCTTTGCAAAACGCCGATAATAAGAAATATCGTTGCAACCATGCCACTAAGCTGGCGTCTGATTATAAACCCCCACAATGTCTGTTTGAGCTATTGCCGTATGGCAATGAAACCTATGCGATTAAGAATGTGGACAATGGGGAATTCTACCAAAATCATATTCGTTCATTGGCCAGCAGTGTTAAGGGAGATGGTCAGCTTTGGACGATTGTGCCCGAGGCTGAAGGAACGTTTACGATTCAAAATGTCGAAAATGGCGAGTACATGACGAGTCATGCAGGTCAGTTACATAAGGGCAAGCCGGGGGCGAATGAGCATTGGGTAATTGAAGCACGTGAGGAGGCAAAACCTGACCTTAAGGCGTCTTTCTATGGCTTCTTGAAGAACCAAAGTAATAATGAGTATCGATGCAATCACGCCTCGCAGTTGAAGGATAAGCCAGTTGTGCCCAATTGTTTGACGAAGTTTATCCCGTACGATGACGGTACGGTAGCGATTCAAAACCAAGACAATTACGAGTTTTTCCAAAGCTCGATTCTTACGATGGCTGATCGCGTGACGTCGGATGCGCAAAAGTGGCGTTTAATTGAGGTGGACTCTGAAGAGGGCAATACATTTTATGTGAAAAATGTCCAAAATGAAGAGTACATGACCAGTAAAGCGAGTCAGCTTCACGCTGGTAAACCCGGTAAAGATGAAGTGTGGGTGATTGAACCGTTTGACTGCGCACAAACCTCGTCTTGGATGAGCAGTAATGCGGCACTTATTGGCAATAAGCCGCTCAGTGAAATTTGTCTGCCAGCGTCTCATGATTCGGGGACGTATAAGCGCACCTACCACACTCAGTATGGTACTCAAGCAGTGACAAAAACTCAGATCTTTGATATCCAAATGCAACTGATGCAAGGGGCCCGTAAGCTCGATTTGCGCCCAGCGCTTTGGAATGGTGATTTTTATACTGCTCATTACACGGACATTAGCAAGGATAGCGGTTTAGCAGCAACATTTAAGGTTGGCTTTCAAGGTGCTGCCGGAGTTGCGTTATCAGAGGCCTTAGAGCAGGTGGCGGCGTTTATTGAGAACAATCAAGGTGAACTGGTGATTTTGAAGTTCAGTCACTTTATTGATTGGGCGAAGCGTGATGATCGTAAAGATAACGGTTTGTCTGCAGAACAATCGAGGTTGTTTATCTCGATGGTTCGTGATGTTCTTGGCGCGCACCTTATCACAGGGGATGCGACGAACCTGTCGAGCTTGACGGTCAATGAGCTACTCACTAAAGGGAATGTTATTGCGCTGATGCCGAATGGTTTTGAGGGCATTGATTCGATGGCAGGGATTTGGGCGATCGATCAGTTACCTGGGGAGGGAGGTTATTCAAATACCAATGTGCTTGAGAACATGGTGGCCAATCAAGAGAAGAAGTTGACTTCTCATTCTCATGATAACAAGTCTTTTATGATGAACATCTCTTGGCAATTAACGTTGGATACTACCAACTGTATTTCTGGCGCGACCTTGGGGACTCCGACGATTTTAAGTTACGCGCAAAAGGCAAATGCGGCTTTGAGCCCGACTCTTTCTGAGTGGCTTGTCCATGGCGTGATTAATGGTACGTATTATCCGAATACGTTGCAGACGGATATCTGCTTTGAGGCGCAGACTCAGGCAGTCGCCCTTTCTCTAGCGGTTACCCGTCAGGTAGAGAGGTTACTCCATGAGCGTCAGGAGACGCTGCCAGCATAGGCTTTCTAGTGTGTGATAAACAAACCGATAGGTGAAGGCCTATCGGTTTTTTGTGTTTCAGGAAAATGATTAATGGACAGGCATCATAAACTCTAGAATTCAGCGTTCAATCTATTTTTTTCCCTATAGATCATTTAAGTCTTTTCTCATGGCATTTAGTAGAGTGAGCCGCTCCAGCAGTTTTGGACACTAAGTGAGTACAATCACTAACGAGGCGGATCAGCCTGTCGAGTGGGCATGTTTTTTTACTATGAAAAGTATGCAACATACTTTGATTAACAACCTACCTTTAGCTCTCTGATTTCACTGCGGTCGCTATAAAAACAGAACCCCACTTAAAAAGTGGGGTTCCTCAGCAATCTAAAAAGACAGCGGGCTGTCTCCTTTTTCTTTTTTACTGGTGCGGGTTTGGTACTTCAATTAGCTGAACCCTAGCTTGTTGTTTGACATCGGCCACAACTTTTCCATCCTTAATTGACAGTGCAAGGCCATAACCTTTGTATTCAGAAGACGATAAAAAGATTCCATTGTCCAGCTTCCATGAAACAGAAGTACTGTCGTGCTTACTTCCAAATAGTTCGCATGGAGGAATTCCTAAATGGTAGTCTAAGCGCAATCCGCCAGATTTGCCGTAAGGATAAAAAGCCCATGTGTAGAAATCTTTATCTTTAACATAGCTTTTTGTAGATTTGTTGATGATAGCATTGGTTACACGAGGGTCATTTTCATCCTCACATACAGAAAGGTGCAAATCGGGATTTGTCTTCTTGTCTGCATCAAAAGCCAGCCAGCCATGCCCTTCTATTTTCATTTTGTAGTATGGTCCTTTGGACTTTCCGACCATAGTTTCTTCTTGCTCAAGTATAGAAGCGCCTTCGGTAACGTTGTTCATAGTTAAATTCCTAATTATTGTTTATTGAATTGATATTTCCATCAAAATAGCTAGATTTCTACTTAGTCCTCCTTCTCTTTGTCGGTAATAATTAACTCTGAAGTCGAACCAGAACCGATAAAACTCACTAAATATGGCTGAGAGGAATAAGAGATCTGGCCTGTTTTATAAAATGGCTGCTCGGTGAAAGGCAGTTCAAGTTCTGGGTTTGTGTTATCCAAACGAACACTCATTTTACCTTTGTTCTCTTTTTCCCAGAGGTATTCAACATCTAGTACAAACTCTGGAGATTTTTCATTAATGTCCTCTACAAGAGTCCAAGAGAGCTTGAAGTCACTGGTAAAAAATTTAGATGCGCTTAATGAGCAGTCATGTGTATCCCCTGGCTTTAAAAACAAAGGGGGCATAACTCCTAATGCCGTATTGTCATCTTCGACATGAGAAAACTCGAGGAACTTCAAATAAGTGTTCTCAGTCTTGTTGGTAATTCTCATGGTGGTTGTAACGCCAGATTGGAAGTACTCTTTTGCTTCCATAGCTACTTCAAGTAGAGATTTCAGGTCCATGTCTGCCCTTTTATGATGTGCATTTGATTTCATAAAAATCATAATATAAATATCTAGGCATGTGTGACCACGTAATAGTTCATTTGTGACTATTATGGCAATCATTAACTGAAAATTTATTGAAATCACAATAATGATGTGGTCAGCACAATTCACGGTTTGACGGAATGATTGATATCTACTATCAAGACCGAAAGAGGCTGTTGCGAATGGCGTTGTTTTTTAAATCATTGAACTAATCAGCGGCAACTCGAGCGGAACCTCAGAACGAGTGACAGATGATGAGCAAAGCCGAGTACAGAACCAGCAACTGGAAGCAATACAATCAAGCTTTGATCAATAGAGTTTCTATAACCTTTTGGGTCGATGATTCAGCTATCCAGAGTTGGCACTGCAAAGAACACCATGGGAAATGAGGAACAGGGTTTACGTTTGGCCGATAGTGCCATCGATAAGAATTACTAATGAAATTTTTGACTAATTCCTAGAGGCAGGTCAGAGTAAGTATTAATTTAAATCCTCGATAACGTAAGTATATTAAAAAGTAAATGCATGTTTATGGTTAGCCATGTGGCGACAAACTTTGTCCATAAGCTAGCAATGTCTCCCAACGAACTTGCTGCATAGTGATGCAAGTAAAAATGACTAGTTGAGAACACCAGCGATGCACAGTTCTAGGAGGTTCAGTGTAGTTTCCATCGATGGAAAAGATGCACAGCATGGCAAGGAGCTACTGCAGTAAACACATCTTTGGCATGAGAAAATGTATATCAAATACTTGCCTTGACGAAAGGCAGTACGAATCTCTGTAACACCGAATGGGGCAAAGACGTGCTAGCTAAGATCGTGCTGCCACGTCTATGGACATAAACGATTTAGAATTACGGCACTAAAACGTTTCTGTCAGATTAGGAAAAGTAAGTTGAAGCCTTAGACATTTGTTATGTTCGTTTTGGCAGTTCACGCTTTGCTGATTTAATTAATTTAGGCAGATATTCTTGAACAGTGTCACGGACTGCCAATGCATGTCTAAATAGGTGAGCCGATTGAGGATTGTCAAAAGCCTCTTGCGCGGCTTCATGCACACTAAAGTTTTCTTTTTGAAGTGCGCTATTGACTGCCACTAGTAGACCATAAAACTCATCATTCATTACCAGTCTACCTGTTACTGCCAACTTCTGAACCTCTCTCATTGACTGTTCTATATTAGAACCAGAGCGACTTGTATATTCACCGCAGTGTTCTGACCGAACTTGCTCAGCCCAATACGAGATATCTTCGAGGGCAACAATGACTTTGCTGTAAAGCTCTCGTTTTTCATCCCAGATTTTTTCTTTTTTTGTTCGGGACAAAGCTAAATGAGTCCCCAATACTGCACCGACAAAACCACCCAAAAGCGGTACTACAAGTTTATATACTTCGATATCCATTTAGTCCTCTAAGAACATGGCGTCATTGGTATTCAGCCCCACCTGCGCAAGATCCCAATCAGACGCCTGATTGCTTTTAGCCTGTTCAAACTTAGCTTTGCACAATGTTAAAAAATCAGGATATATCTTCTGTAATTCTTCTTTTTCAAAAGTCTCTAGGCAGATATGAAATACATATAGAACTGGCCCTATTGTTATCGTTGAGCGGTATGCGTTAAGTTCCTTCGTATTTTTATCACCATTTACAATCAAGCCACCATGAGCAGCATACTGCTCGACCCCAAAATTTGATGATGCATGACTAAAAAATGGATCGACTTTTATCTCTAACCAAATACGGTTGAGAGAATTCCTACTAATAGCAAACTCCGCAAGTGTAGTGGGAATAGGGCCAGCCACTTCAGCGATATGGCAGCACAACAACTTGGCGAAATAACGGAATATATTCAGATAAGAATCTCCCCCCTCCAAGTAAAGTTCAGGCGAGAAGACGCTCACAGGCTCTTGATTATTCTTGACCCGCTCAGCCACTAATCCATGAAAGCGATCAAACTCTCTATCCGCCTGTTGAGTGCGTGATGTATTGCAGGTTTCACAAATTCTTACTTTGAACTTAAGATGCTTTGATTTAACGCTTTGAGCTGATTTCATAGCCCTATTTGACTCACCAGAAACTCCAACCATCAATGGCTCTTTCCCGAATTCCTTGCGCAAAGCCGCAGCCTTGATTTTATGCTCACCCGTCAAATTTTCGTAGTTACCGCACAAGCAGCACTTTGTGACGGGAAATTGCTGAAAATACACCTCGTAGCCTCCTGATGCCTAACAGTTGCTGGACAGATAATCTCTACTAGAAATTGTCCGTCAAAAATACTCTGCTTAGTTCTTTCGATCTTTCATACATCACGGATCAAGCCTGACGTAACCTAACGTTAGACAAGTAGGTCTTTTTCAATCGAACCCACAAAATTCAGACATCTTCTATCTAACACACCATAGTAAACTGAGTACATATTTAATCATTAGTCTAAGTAGGTCAACTAATGACAAAAAAACTAGTTAAGTGTTTAAGCTAGACAAGATTTGGGGCAAATTTCAGTCAGTGGCTGTACTAATAGTCTAATTGAAACGCCCTGTGCGGTCCCGTATGCAGGATGTTGTGTGAATAGAGAAGGAATACCGAAAAACTCACATCAGTTACCTATTTGTAGAGTGGATTAACTCTATAAACTTCCTGCGAGCATACTTTAAAAATCCTCGCTTCTCTTATTGTGTCCTGAAGGACATTTTTATTGCTTCACCTCTATTACTGACTATTTTGCAACCTATTGATGGATTGTATACTCTAAAAACGGATTCGATAAAAATTAAGCAAAGGGACAATAAGTGAACAATAGTAACTGGGATGATTTGAAGTTTTTCTTAGTGCTTTATGAGTCGGGCAAGGTAAGTACAGCAGCTAATAGATTGAATGTAAATTACGCGACAGTTTCGAGGCGCATAGATCGATTGGAAGATTCTTTAAAACTTAAATTATTTAACCGTACAGGCGATGGATTTAATTCAACGATTGAAGGTAAGCTTTTATACGAACGTTCGGTTGACCTAAGAGATAAAATCAACAGTCTATCCGAGTCTCTTTCGCCTGAATCGAAGTTTAATCAGAATGCCAAAATTTCTATGGTTCCGTTTTTGGCAGAACACTTCGTCATCGAAAACCTGAAGAAGTTGCACTCACGATTTCCCGAACTGAGATTTGAAATTGATACATCAAATCGAAACGTGAATATAGCTAAACAAGAAGCTGACATCGCATTACGTTTGGATCTTCCTGAAAAGGGTGAATCAATTTGTAAGAAACTAGGTGAAGTAGAGTTTGTATTGTGCGGTACAGATTACTGGATAGAACGATTGGTAAACGATGAGCCAGTCGATGTCATCACTTACACGGCAGAATTCAGTCATCTGACAGAGTGTAAATTCCTGATTGAAAAGTTCGGGACTAAGGCTATAAAACTCCAAACAGACACAATATCCGCTCAGAAGAAAGCGGCCGAGCATGGCTACGGCATTGCACTTCTACCACGACTAACACTAGGTTTAAGCTCATTGAGTTCGATTGAACCAGAAAATCCTATTACTCGCGAGATATGGATGCTCACTTCGAAGAAGACTTCAATGTCCACACCAAAGAAGCTTGTCATGGAAGAGTTGGTGAAAATGTTTAAGAATGAGCTGAAAAACTAATAAAAATGGCAGGGTATCCTGCCATTTCTTTAAAGGAGAGGTTCTTTTAGCTTTGAGCTGTTTGTACCTGGAAGCGATTTGTACTTACAGTTTTAGGCTTTGATGCTAAGCGACTGTAAATGTTGTTTAGCACTAGAACGAGGATTGTAATACCAGCGCCGTAAACCTCAGTATTCGTGATCGTTTCACCTCTGAACATGCCAATAGTGAAAGCAGTAATTGGTACCATGTTAATAAACAACACGCCGTTGATTGGGCCTAAAGTGCTTATTCCGTGGTTCCAAGAGAAAACAGCAATCACACCAGCAAATGTGATCAAGTAGATTAACTCCCATTTAACTGCTAGAACTTGGTTAAGCGACGGCGCCTGAGTGATTCCAGCGAAGTTGGTAAAACACGCAACTAATACGATGGTAAATGCACCAAAGAAACAGGACAGCGCGGTATAGCGTAGTACTGAATATCCACTTACGTAGCTCGCGCCTAATGTATACGTTACCCAACAAAACGCACCCGCAAGAATAACTAAGCTTGGTAATAAGCTGCCACCTGATAGAGCTGAAAGATCACCTTTGGTAATCACTAGTAGAACACCAAGCAAAGCAAAAACGATCGATACAATAGTGAAATTTGAAGGTCTTATTTTTTTCAGTGTCCACATCATAACAGCTGAGATTAAAGGCATCAGCGCCATAATTATCGCGCCATGTTGTGGTTTAGTGTAAGCCAGACCAGCAAAAGCTAAGATACTGAAACCTGCGAATCCAAATGAGCCAAACAACCATAGTTTGAAGAAGTCTCTGCCTGGCAATAAAGATGATAGTCCCTCTTTAGCTGCTAATATCGCTACAAATATGAGAGACGCGGTTCCATATCGAATTAAACTGATATGTACTGCATCCATTGTCGTTAAAGCGTTCTTCGCTATTGGGAACATCGCCCCCCAAGAGATAGCAGTACCTAACAAGCATAAGATTGCTATTACAAATTGTGTGAATGAAATGCTCGACGCTTTGGTTGGTTTTGATTCCGAGTTCTTTGATGGCTGAACAGTCGCTTTATTCAATATCATCTGCTTGAGCTCATCATTACGAACTTTGCCTGATGGTGAATATGGAATTGAATCGACTTGGCAAACACCTTCAAGTTTCACCTTGAGCTTTTTGCAGATGTACTTAATGTTTCTGACCAATTCGGCGTCATCAACAATAAACTCCTCGTTAATCGCATACCCACAAAGTATGGAGTTCTTTGAGACCGGTATCATCGCTACATCTTTGATTCCCGGGAGGTGTCTTACATCGTTTTCAAGTTCATAGACATTTAGTGCGCTTTCACCTTGTGCGCGGTTTCTCAGATAAATATTTCCATCAGCATCCATTTCGCCTGTCTCTGCGGTGATAAGGTATTTATCATCATCGATCACGACATATTCAGAATCTTGGTTTCCATAACCATCCATGTTCATGTAACTCGAAATAGCAATGCGTCCAACTTGATGATTTGGAAGCAGGTTACCGTTCTGATCGACCACTTTGATTTTGTTGCCATCATAAGCTCGACCAACACTTGTAGGGTTAGTGATCAAATCACATGGTTCAGCTAGTGCATTAACACCAGTCTCAGTTGTCCCATAGTACTCATGGATTACGGGGCCAAGAGCGTTGATAGCTTGAAGTTTCGCTTGTGGGTGAAAATGTTTACCACCAACAATGATGAATTTTAAATTGTTATCATTAGATGCATAACCACCTAGAGAATAATGAGTGACCACATCATTCAAAAGTGGGGGAGTCATGGCACTTGTAGTAATCCATTCACTTTTAATTAGGTTGGCCATATTAAGCGTGTCATGTGGTTTAGCGATAACGATAGTAGCGCCTAACTGCATGAATAATCGTGACCAACCACTACCGGCAGCATGATACAAAGGCATTGCAAGCAAATGAACATCTTCGGAAGAGAAGCCGTAACGCGCAGTGAAGAATGAAAATCTTCGAGCATCAAAAGACTTACTACGCACGACTGTTTTTGGTACACCAGAGGTACCTGAAGTGAATGATATACTTCTGAAAGGACGATGCTGTACTTTGATTGCTCCCGACAGATCCTCTGTATCTTCTAACAGTTCACAGAAGTTGATGCTATTCTTCAACTGACTATCTAAATCAACGATAGTCACACGCTTAGCAAGTTCCTGTAAATTGATATTATTTTCAATACAGTATGACGATGATACAACCAAAATATTGCAATTGGTTGAAGTCAACATCGACTCGATTTTCTCAGTATTCTGCGTATAGTCTATACCAGTGCATGGTATCTTTAATGAAGATGCCGCTGACATTAGGTAAACCAGTTCTAGGCAATTCGGTGAGATGTAACACATACATAGGTCGGCACGATTGTTGTCTATCTTCGAAGACAGGTTTACCGTGATTTTGTATGCCTCTCTATAAAACTCAGACCATGTGACTTTTTTGTCACCGAAAATGACGGCGTTTTTATTTCCTCGAGCAGAGGATATTCCCTTTAGTTTATCTATTGGAAGCATTATTTAATTCCCTTCAACAATTAATAGAGATGTATCGTCAAAAATTGATTGGTTAATTTTAGTTATTACGTTGTTACAAATGGTTTGTCCTGGTGTCAAAATCGGAATCCCAGGTGGATATAAAATATAGAATGAATTCGCTATATCACCGACATTGATATTTAGTAGGTTGTTTTTGGTTTTATACTTCTTGTCTATTTCACATAGAGCATTAGCCAGTAAGCCAATTAATTCATTTGAAATCCCATGATGAAGATTTAGAAGAATTGAATTATGTGAATATCTGCTAACATATATCCCATATTTATTAAATAGGATTTCTCGAATTTTAGCGCCGCTTAATAGTTTAGTGGTGCATGTTATCCATAGCTTTGTCGGGTCTTGAATTAGATATTCTTCTTCAAGAGTCAAACTAAGATATCTAAACAGGCTCAAATCGTTAATGAAGGATTTAAGGTATTCACACTGTTCACTTATTCTATTCGAGTACTGTACTGCGTATTGGTTAGCATGACTCAAAGCGAGTTCCGTACTTGCCAGAATAGGATAACTAGGAGAGGTGGAATGATTTCGAAAGTGACTACCAACAACCTTAGTTTGACAATCCTCCGAACCAAAAACATTGATTATGCTTGCTTGTCGCAATGCAAATAAGGACTTGTGAACAGAATGCGTCACTATAAAATTAACATCATATTTCTTTGAGAGAATTGAGGCGTTTTGTATTGCACTTTTCTCTTTCATCTTAGGATCAAAAGTAGACCAAGCCCCCCATGCTTCATCTATCACGATGTTCTTTATGCCTTTAGCTCTTTCACAGACAACAGGAAGAAACTCTTGTAAATCAAAACACACGCCATCATAGGTCTGACTGTTGATGATGAGGGTTGTATAGGATGTTCCAGTCTCTTCAGCTCTGACTAACGCATCAATTATGCCTTGGGTATCAGCAGAGTAGATATAAGCATCATCATTGCAAATCAGATCCTGTACATAGTTCACATCACTATTTTGAGCCTTCAATGAAAAGTATATAGATTGATGAACACCTCTTTGACATAAGACCTTATCAGATGACTTACAAATAGCTTCTATTATAATTTTGTTTGATATTGTGCTACCGCACGTAACGAACAGTGACAAGTCAGAACCATACATATCTTTCAATATATTCGCTGATTCATCTATAGCTTTACTTGGATCAGTTAAACTATCGAAAAATGGTGAGGTAAGTGATAGCTCTAGTTCTTTTACCTTAGATAACCTAGCGTTAAAATCCTCACTCACTACGACATCTTTTGTTTTTCCAAGATTTTGTATGGGTAACGCATGAAAACTCCCTTTAAGCTTTTTATTAGCATTATTTAAAGAGTTATATATTGGTAATGATATGTTGTTCATAATCCCTCCGACGTTTATGGTAAAAGTAAATTAACACATTGAATATTTATATGAAAATTTTCGCATATAGTATGTGCAATTAATATTGGTGTTATTTTACTTATAAATCGCCTCCACTAAATTTTTGCACATGTCATTTGCAAAAATAGGAATTAACTAAGAATTTATATGTAGGTATGATTTGCTTCAGTTTCATAGGAGAAAAAACATGAATCAATTAAATACACTTCGAAATATTGCTGGTCTACAAGAGCATAAGGTTGATTGGAATAATGCAGCTGTTCTTTTTGTTGATTACCAAAATGAATATGTGGATGGTGTTTTGTCACTAGGCAAAGCAGGAAAAACAGCACTGGAGAACGCAGAAAATCTACTAGAGACCGCTCGAAGTAAGAATGCCCCAGTTTTCCATATACTTCACAAAGCGAGTTCAGCATCACCGGTATTTAACTGCAATTCACCTTTGTCAGATGCTATAGATGTTGTAAAACCTAATGACAACGAGACAGTAGTTCATAAGACACTACCTAACTCATTTTTCAATACCGACCTAGAAGAGATGCTGCAGTTAACTGGACGCAAGCAACTCATTATCCTCGGCTTCATGAGCCATATGTGTGTTACTGCGACAACTATCAAAGCTGTAGAGTTAGGTTACGATGTTATTGTTTGTGAAGACGCCTGTGCAACACGATCATTACCTGATCAAAATGGTAATCCAATCGATGAAAATCTCATTCACTTAGTATCTATGGCAGCATTAAGCGACCGATACGCTTCAATTCAACCATTGCAAAATTTTTCATAGGCCGTTGACTATAAAGTCCTGTAAAGGCTCAAACAGGGCTTTAAGTACGATCTGAAGTTCGGAGAATACAGTGTCAATACTCAACGTAGAGCTTTAACTCAGCGTTGAGTTTCTTTTTATAGGGGGGACGAATAACCACCTCAAAATTTGGATTAGATTTATTTAGTCAAAAATCGCAAGATTAACCGACTGAGCTCGATGGCTCTAAAAAGATTTGGGGCAAAAGTATGTTTGCGAGGGAGCATTACATTTTAGGGACGAAATGAATTAGAGAGATTATCAACAAACGGTAAGGTCGTTTAGATACAGAGAAATGAATAAATTAGAAGATGAAGTCCAGAACGGCTCTATTGAGAATTTTTCAACGGTAAGTTAGAGATGCCGCTGCCATCTCAATGCCACCTTTGTTCCTTACGAACTGACTGTGACCAGTGCTGCGCGGGCCCACACACACAAAGTATGCCTCATATTTAAAGACCAAGGGGCGTATGCTTGGTCGCTTCCAATAATAGATTCAATTGCTTTTGGATACAACACTCTCTAATCCCATTCACTTACAACATCTTATCCTTTTAAAGTCTCATCAACCGTTAACTTCTTACATCAACAGATATCGCATAAATAAATCTAATGTTAAGATAAAAGTACCACTTGCAGGATTAGAGAACAGTAAGATCATGATTTATATTATTAAAAATAGAAGTACCACTTAAATCGTGATTACGGAAATTATGCTCCAACAAACTCAAGTCGCCACGGTAATCCCTTATTTCGAACGCTTCATGCAACGTTTTCCAACCGTGATTGATTTGGCCAATGCAGAACAAGACGAGGTACTGCACCTATGGACCGGCCTTGGTTATTACGCACGTGCGCGCAATCTACACAAAGCAGCCAAAATAGTGGCCAGCGAATATGGCGGTGAGTTTCCCCTTGATATCGAACAGATGAATGCTCTACCGGGTATTGGCCGATCAACCGCTGCGGCGGTGCTTTCTTCAGTTTATAAGCAGCCGCACGCCATTTTAGATGGTAACGTAAAGCGTACTTTAGCCCGCTGCTTTGCTGTCGAAGGCTGGCCGGGGCAAAAAAAAGTTGAAACTCAGTTGTGGCAACATGCCGAACAAAATACGCCAGCGCAAGATGTTGATAAATATAACCAAGCCATGATGGATATGGGGGCGATGGTCTGCACACGCAGCAAACCGAAATGCACGCTCTGCCCAGTTGAATCTTTTTGCATCGCCAATAAACAAAATAACCCACTCGATTATCCGGGCAAAAAACCAAAAACAGACAAACCAACCAAACAAACTTGGTTTGTGATGCTGCACCATAACCATCAAGTATGGTTAGAACAGCGCCCTCAAAGTGGAATTTGGGGTGGATTATTTTGCTTCCCTGAAAACCCCAATAGCGCCATCGAAGATCAACTTGATCACAGAGCCATCAAAGAGAGCGCTATCCGCTCTATTCGCCCACTCATCGCTTTTCGCCACACGTTTAGCCATTATCATTTAGAGATCACACCGATCTTGGTGGAGTTATCTCAACAACCGAACATCATCATGGAAGCAAGCAAAGGTCTTTGGTATAACTTAGCCCAACCGGAACAAATCGGCTTAGCCGCTCCTGTAAAACAGTTGCTAGAAAGCCTTCCATTTGAAATTAACCCTTAAAACACCGAAGAGGAAGTGACCATGAGCCGCACTGTATTTTGTGCTCGACTAAATAAAGAAGCCGACGGTTTGGATTTTCAACTGTACCCAGGTGAATTAGGTAAACGTATTTTTGACAACATCTCAAAAGAGGCTTGGGCACAATGGCAGCATAAGCAAACCATGCTGATCAACGAGAAAAAACTCAATATGATGGACCCTGAACATCGTAAATTGCTGGAAACCGAAATGACCAACTTCCTATTTGAAGGAAAAGAGGTCCATATCGAAGGCTACACGCCACCAAGCAAATAAGAGATACCTTATTTATTTCGAGGATAATCAATGACATCATGGTAAACGCTCTGATGTCATTTTTGTATTGGGAAGATAATGAGAAAGCTGACTTACTTTTTTATTGCAATGCTACTGGCCGGTTGTAGCCGAGAATTAGTTGAACGCATATACAGCGTCGACTATGAGCCGACCAACCGTTTTGCCAAAAACTTAGCGCAATTACCCGGGCAATTTGTCAAAGATACCGCCGCCTTAGATGCACTGATCAGCAGTTTTTCTGGCAACATCGAGAAACGCTGGGGCAGTAAAGAGATCAAAGTCGCCGGTAAAAGCAACTATGTAAAATACATCGATAATTACCTGAGTCGTTCCGAAGTCAATTTCTCCACGGGAACCATTATTATCGAAACAGTTTCCCCAACTGACCCCAAAAAACATCTGCGCAATGCCATTATTACCACCTTGCTCACGCCTGATGATCCCGCACACGTTGACCTTTTCTCTTCACAAAATATCGAATTGAATGGTCAGCCATTTTTGTACAACCAAGTGCTTGATCAAGATAAACAACCGATCCAGTGGGGTTGGCGCGCGAATCGATTTGCTGATTATCTTATTGAAAATAAATTAAAAGTTAAGAACGTTGATTTCAAAAAAGCCTACTATGTGGAAATTCCTATGGTAGCGGATCATGCCTCTAAACGAGGTTATAAATACGCCGACATCGTGCACCGAGCCTCGAAAAAATATAACATTCCCGAAGATCTGATCTACGCGATCATAAAAACTGAAAGTAGCTTTAACCCCTACGCCGTCAGTTGGGCCAATGCGTATGGCTTGATGCAAGTGGTTCCTAAAACCGCAGGTCGAGATGTTTTTAAACTGGTCAAAAATAAATCTGGTGAGCCCAGTCCTGAATATCTGTTTGATCCCGAAAAAAATATTGATACGGGAACGGCCTATTTTTATATTCTGAAAAACCGCTACCTCAAAGAGGTCAGCCATCCAACGTCGCTCGAATACAGTATGATTTCGGCCTACAACGGCGGTACAGGAGGAGTACTGAATACCTTTAGCAAAGATAGGAAACGAGCGATGAGGGACTTAAATTCACTGCAACCCAATCAAGTCTATTGGGCGCTGACCCAAAAACACCCTAATGCTGAATCGAGAAGGTACTTAGAAAAAGTAACAAAATTCAAAAAGGAATTTAACGCAGGTGGATAAAAAAGCGCAGCTTTGTCTAAATTCGCAGCAAACAAACCGTTTTTTCAAAATATTTCCAAAAAGCAGTTGACGATTGAAGGGAAAATCCGTTTAATAGCGCTCCGTTGCCCGGATAGCTCAGTCGGTAGAGCAGAGGATTGAAAATCCTCGTGTCGGTGGTTCGATTCCGCCTCCGGGCACCATAAATTAAATTGTTGGTGCTTTTGTTAAAGTAGCAGCAAGCAATAAATAAAGTGCGCCGACTTAGCTCAGTAGGTAGAGCAACTGACTTGTAATCAGTAGGTCACCAGTTCGATTCCGGTAGTCGGCACCATTTATTGCCTCGATAGCTCAGTCGGTAGAGCAGAGGATTGAAAATCCTCGTGTCGGTGGTTCGATTCCGCCTCGAGGCACCATTATTTGGTGCGAAGTCTTAGACTTACACAGATAATTCCCCCTTAGTTCAGTCGGTAGAACGGCGGACTGTTAATCCGTATGTCGCAAGTTCAAGTCTTGCAGGGGGAGCCACTTTTAAAGCCAAGTCTAACGACTTGGCTTTTTTATTGTCCGTCATATTTATCCAATCCCCTCTACCTCTACAGCGATTACCTCTACAACGATTGAATTATGGGTCAGTCCATTTTCCGTCAAAAACTAAAACCAGTCTGGTGAGTTTGCTCCTTTAGTGTAACCAAGCGGATAAACGTGTGTTTTTCAACGCGCTTTTATTCGCTATTTGCTCCATTCAAAGCTCCTATTTTCTTTTCAACGCCTCTTTCCCTATTTAATCTGACACTAATTTTTAACGAAAATGGGCAAAAACGAGTCACTAAGTATAGAAAAACAACAAACGACATTTTTTTTGCATTTTACTGTTGACGTTAAATGCGAAAAACCTTTTAATACACCCCGTCGCCCGGATAGCTCAGTCGGTAGAGCAGAGGATTGAAAATCCTCGTGTCGGTGGTTCGATTCCGCCTCCGGGCACCACAGTTTCTAAATTGTTGGTGCCTAGCACAGACAATAAATTTAAAGATAAAAATGTGCCGACTTAGCTCAGTAGGTAGAGCAACTGACTTGTAATCAGTAGGTCACCAGTTCGACTCCGGTAGTCGGCACCATTCTTTAAAACCTGTTCCCCCTTAGTTCAGTCGGTAGAACGGCGGACTGTTAATCCGTATGTCGCAAGTTCAAGTCTTGCAGGGGGAGCCACTTTTCATCAATGAGCATTGCTTATTGATTCGGCGCCGACTTAGCTCAGTAGGTAGAGCAACTGACTTGTAATCAGTAGGTCACCAGTTCGATTCCGGTAGTCGGCACCATTTATCTGCATAAGATAAGCAAACATTCTGTTCCCCCTTAGTTCAGTCGGTAGAACGGCGGACTGTTAATCCGTATGTCGCAAGTTCAAGTCTTGCAGGGGGAGCCACTTTCTAAAGCCAAGTTTTCAAACTTGGCTTTTTTTGTGTCTTGCGTATGCTCATAATAAAAAGAGCCAGTTTGCACCAGCTCAATCGATTGGAACGTTCGCGGTAATTCACGATAGCCGGTTACTTAAAACCCTTCTCTTTCTTAATCAAATCGTACGCATTTTGGATCTCTTGCGATTTTTCTTTCGCAACGTTCATCATCTCTGGTGGTAAGCCTTTGGCCATCAATTTATCTGGGTGATGCTCATTCATCAATTTGCGATAGGCACGTTTAATCTCTTTAGCATCCGCATCTTCACTCACGCCTAACACATCGTAAGCATCAGTGAGGCGTTCAGCTTGCGCGGCTTGTTGCCACTGCCCAGATTGCTGGTAGCCTTGCTGTTGGCCACCAAAATTTCCGCCTTGTTGAAAACGAAAGGCCGCTTCTTGCATACGTAAGCGTCTTTCCAGTTGATCGGATGAGAAACCTAAACTACGAGCGATTTTGTGCAGTACATTGCGCTCGCTAGGGTGAACATCCCCATCGGCAAACGCGGCTGATATTTGCAATTCGAGGAAAAATTGCAACAAGTCAAAGCGTCCACCCGTCGAAAGGCGCACACGCTCCAACACTTCCTCTAAAGGAAAGCCACTCTCTTTCCCCTCACGAAACGCATCTTGAGCCGCTTTACGTTGCTCACCATGTAAGTTCATACGCTCCATCATGATGGTAGCTAGCTGGATCTCTTCTTTGGTAACTTGCCCTTTCGCTTTAGCAACATGGCCCATGACCGCGAAAGCGGCTTTAAAAAATTCGTCTTGTCGCTCAGTTTGGCTTGGCCCAGAACCAAATGAGCTAGTTTTAAACCCCGCTTGATTCAAACGACGAGCTTTATCAAATTGATGCCCGAGAAACAAACCAAAAAATGCGCCAAACGGTCCTCCAAATAAGAAGCCAAAAAAAGCGCCAAGAATTTTGCCAAAAATATGCATTATGTGCTCTCAATCTATGAATTTTTCAGGAGTAAAGCGGTCTGATAGTGCCGGGAGCTTCAATTTCCTTTATGATAAGAAACGTTTTATTTTACATTCGGCCATCCATCTTCCGAATCAATCAAGTTCAAACAGGATAGTACAACTCGATGTCATGTTTTTCCCGCACCTTGTTAGCCGCTTCAATTAGCGCAGCTCTTTTTGTGCCACAGACTCAAGCAGAAGCTATGTTAGACAATAGTGTGCAGGAAATGCCCGCTATAGATCAATGTTTGATCAACGAACCTGAAGCAGAAAACTCAAGTCAGCAACCGATTAATGTCGAGGCTGATACGCTAGAAGCCGTGAACGGTGAACGCGCAAACTACTCAGGCAATGTGGTCGTTGTTCAAGGTAAAAAACGCATTCTAGCGGATACCGTTACCCTGCATCAGAAAGATAATATTGTGGTTGCGCAAGGTAATGTCAACTTCAGTGACGGTGAAGTAAGGACCATTTCTGACAAAGCCACCAACAATCTTAATACGGATTTAATGACATTAGAGAACACAAAATATCAATTTTTGTGTGAACCCGGCCGTGGTGAAGCTGTGTATATTTCCAAAACGGGTAAGGCTATTTATGAGATAGAAGATGGTTCGATTACCTCTTGCCCTGAAGGTAATAATGCATGGCGATTGAAAGCATCCAGCATTGATATTGACCAAAATGAAGAGCAAGCCACTTTTTATAATCCGCGCTTCGAGATTCAAAATATTCCGATTTTTTATCTGCCATTTCTTACGGTGCCGATTGGCGACACACGTAAAACGGGATTTTTATACCCTACCGTTTCTTACGGTTCTAGCGATGGTTTTGAAGCCCAAATCCCTATTTATTGGAACTTAGCGCCAAACTATGACCTAGAAACGACCTTTAAATATATGCAAGAACGCGGTACGCAATTAAACAGTGAATTCCGTTATCTGAATGATTTTGGTACAGGTAACATTAAATCTGAATATTTACCTGATGATCAAAAACATCCGGAAAAGGGCAGCCGCTGGGGCTTCCAATACCAACACAGTGGTATTTTCAACCAAGCTTGGAAGTTTGAAATTGACTACTCTCAAGTCAGTGACATTAGCTACTTTAGTGATTTAGACTCAGGTATCGGTAACCGAGAAGATGGTCAGCTTATCCAAGAAGGTAAAGCCACCTACCGGACCCACAATTGGGATTCATCGATACTGGTTCGCGACTTTCAGCTGCTTACAGAAGACAAAACTAGCACCAACCAACCCTATCGCTTGATGCCACAGATTGCGTTTAATTACTATGCGCCCGAATTATTACCGTATTTGAACTTTGATATGGTGAGCCATCTGTCGCGTTTTGAAACCGATGCAAGAGGAAAACCTGCAGCCACCCGAGCGCACATTGAACCGGGCTTTACTATTCCTCTCAGTAACACCTGGGGCACTTGGACAACCGAAGCGCGAGTGCTTGGTACTTATTACCAACAAGATCTCAGCGGTGTTGACCTCAATTCGGATAATTATAAAGACCTAAAAGAGAGCGTTTCACGCATCATTCCGGAATTTAGAACTCATGTGGGATTAGTACTGGAAAGAGATACGGTTCTGTTTGATGACTATACGCAGACACTTGAGCCGCAGATTCAGTACCTGTACGTACCGAGAGAAGATCAGCGCAATATCGGGCTGTACGATACAACGCTACTGCAAACCGATTATTATGGTTTATTCCGCAGCCGTAAATACAGTGGTGTCGATTATATTGCCCCGGCAAATCAGATCAGCTACGGTGCCTCTTCACGGTTTTTCGACGATCAGTATAAAGAACGTTTAAATATCTCTTTTGGCCAGATTTTTTACCTCAAAAAAGATCTCAAGAATTCCTCCCCTAATGAGGGAGATAATTCAGCCAACACTTCCAACTATTCGGCTTGGGCCGTCGAAATGGACTTCAACTATGATGATTTACTCTTCTACCATGGCGGGGTTCAGTACGACATTGATAGCAGTACGATGCAGCTCGCCAATAGTACTCTCGAGTACCGAGTGGGTTCTGGATACATTCAAACTAACTATCGTTACGTCACCAAAGAGTATATTGATAATACCGTTGGCGATACAATTACCAATATCAATGCCATTACCAAAGATGGCATTTCACAAGCTGGTTTACTGGCTGGGTATCAGATCTCCAAAAAGTGGAATGCTAGCGGACAGTACTTCTACGATTTAACCACGGAAAAGAGCCTGGAGTGGCTGGCTAACCTAAGCTACACCTCAGATTGTTGGTATATTGGTTTTACTTATAGTAATCAACTGCGGAAATGGGATGGTGATTTTGTTACTGACCCTAATGCTACGCCACTCTACGAAAATAACTTTAGTTTGAACTTTGGTATTGTCGGTTTTGGCACCACGATTGGTGCAGGTTCCGGAATGACGGGCGTAGACAGCGCTGGAAATTCATTAAGTTATGGTCGTCCATTTTTCCTAAACAACTAATTTATTCGGCCTTTGCTTAAGCGTAAAGGCCTTTGCTCATTTTGATAGGACTACAAATGAAATTGTGGAAACACACACTGATTGGATTGATGGCAACATTAAGCCTAAACACCGCATACGCTGCTCCTGTTGAGCTCGATCGCGTCGCCGTCATCGTCAATAGTGGCGTTATTTTACAGAGTGACATTGATGGTGCATTAAAAACCTTGACCATTAATGCAAAGAAAAATGGTCAAACGCTACCCGAAGACACAGTGCTACGTGAGCAAGTGGTTGAAAAATTGATTATTGATACCATTCAGCAACAAGAAGCACAACGCATTGGCGTTCGCATTGACGATAACCGACTCAGTGACGCGATCGCCGACATCGCGAAAAACAATAATCAAACCCTAGAACAGCTTAACGCTTCTGTTACTGCTGAAGGGCTGACTTATGCCGAATTTCGCGAACAAGTACGTAAAGAAATTGCAGCAAGTGAAGCGCGCAATGCTTTAGTTCGTCGCCGGATCAATATATTACCGGACGAAGTGGACAACTTAGCCAATATTCTTGCGCAAGAAACCAATGCAACGGTGCAATATAAAATCAGCCACATCCAACTGCGTGTTGACGACACTCAAGATAAGGCCGCAGTAGAACAGCAAGCCAAAACCTTAGTCGAAAAACTCAACCAAGGAGCAGATTTCAGCACCATGGCTTACACCTATTCAAAAGGTCCGAAAGCGCTGCAAGGTGGTGATTGGGGCTGGATGCGCAAAGAAGAAATGCCGACAATTTTTGCCGACCAAATCAAAATGCAAAACAAAGGCTCTATTATTGGGCCATTTCGCAGTGGCGTCGGTTTCCACATTCTTAAAATTGATGACGTCAAAGGATTAGAAACCGTCGCGGTCACGGAAGTTAATGCACGCCATATTTTAATCAAACCCACGGTCATTTTAAGCGATGACGGCGTACAAAAAGAGCTACATGACTTCATTCGTCGCATTAAGGCAGGTGAAGCGACCTTTGGTGAATTGGCGCAGCAATACAGCCAAGATCCCGGCTCTGCGGCGCAAAATGGCGAATTGGGTTATCAAACACCGGATCTGTACGTGCCGGAGTTTCAACATCAAATCGAAACATTATCGGTTGGACAAATCAGCGAACCCTTTAAAACCGTTCATGGTTGGCATATTGTCGAAGTGCTTGATCGCCGTGAAGTCGACCGCACCGACTCTGCACTGAAAAACAAAGCTTATCGCATTCTTTTTAATCGAAAATTCAATGAAGAAGCCAGCGCATGGCTACAAGAAATGCGTGCCAGTGCCTTTGTCGAAATTATACAGGACAACCAAGATGACAATTAAACGCATCGTGGTTACCGCTGGCGAGCCCGCGGGTATTGGCCCAGATTTGGTGCTGGCCTTATCAAAAGAAGATTGGGCACATCAACTGGTGGTATGCGCGGACAAAAGCTTGCTTGCAGAGCGCGCTAAAGAGCTCAATATTGACGTTATATTGGAAGACTACTCAGTCACCTCTGCACCAAAACCACAGCAAGCGGGACGGTTAGTAGTGGATCATATTCCCCTCGGCGCACCGGTGATAACGGGGAAACTGAATGAAGCCAATGGACATTATGTATTAAATACATTAGAAAGAGCCGCTTTAGGCTGTATGAATGATGAATTTGATGCTATTGTCACCGGCCCTGTGCACAAGGGGGTGATCAACCGAGCTGGCGTTGCATTTAGCGGCCACACTGAATTCTTTGCAGAAAAGTCTAATACTCCACTGGTGGTTATGATGCTCGCAACAGAAGGGTTGAGAGTCGCGCTAGTGACAACACATATTCCACTGGCTTATGTATCAAAGGCAGTAACGGTCGAGCGGTTAGAAAAAATCATCACTATTTTGCATAAAGATTTGGTGGAAAAATTTGCTATTGCTCAACCCAAAATTTATGTGTGTGGTTTAAACCCACACGCAGGAGAAGATGGCTGTCTGGGCCGTGAAGAGATAGAAACCATCACTCCAACACTAGAAAAAATTCGTCAGCAAGATGGCATTAATTTGATTGGCCCACTACCAGCCGACACCATCTTCAATGACAAATACTTGCAAGATGCCGATGCTGTTTTAGGCATGTATCACGACCAAGTCCTGCCCGTATTAAAGTACAAAGGCTTTGGTCGTTCAGTAAATATTACTCTTGGTCTACCCTTTATAAGAACATCGGTCGATCATGGCACCGCACTCGAATTGGCAGGGAAAGGGCTTGCGGATACAGGGAGCTTTAGAACAGCACTCGCCTACGCGATTGACTTGGTAGAAAAGAAACCTAATTAATTTCGAGAAAACTATGAGAAATGATGTCCACTTAGGGCACAAAGCGCGTAAACGTTTTGGTCAAAACTTCCTAAACGATCCATACATTATTGATGGCATCGTCTCTGCGATTAACCCTCGTCCGGGACAAAATTTGGTTGAGATCGGCCCCGGTCTTGGAGCGATAACTGAGCCAGTCGGCCGCGAAGTGGATAAATTCACTGTTATTGAGCTAGACCGTGACTTAGCTGAGCGCCTGCGCAACCACCCAGAATTATCGAGTAAATTGACGATTCACGAAGGCGATGCGATGCGCTTTGACTTTACGCAGTTGGTGAAGCCGAATAATAAACTGCGCATTTTCGGCAACTTGCCATACAACATTTCAACGCCATTAATGTTCCACTTATTTGAATTCCATAAAGATATTCAAGATATGCACTTCATGCTGCAAAAAGAAGTGGTCAACCGTTTAGCTGCTGGTCCCGGCAGTAAAGCTTACGGGCGCTTAACGGTTATGACGCAGTATTTCTGCAAAGTGGTTCCTGTGTTAGAAGTTCCGCCAACGGCCTTTGTACCGCCACCGAAAGTTGATTCAGCCGTGGTGCGCTTGGTGCCTTATGAAGTACTGCCGCATCCAACGACAAACATGAAATGGTTAGAGCGTGTCTGCCGAGATGGTTTTAACCAACGTCGTAAAACCGTACGCAACTGCTACAAAGGTTTGATTGAGGTGGAAACGCTAGAAGAACTTGGGGTCAACCCTGGCATGCGCCCGGAAAACCTAACACTTGAACAGTTTGTTGCTATGGCAAACTGGTTAGACGCTCATCACGCCTAATAACGATTGAGCGATAAACGGCCAATGTCTATCGCTCATCTATAAAAACAAGGAGTTAACATGGATATCTCTGAACCTTGTATCAAAATCCAAGTCCATACCCAGTATCTCCCCGAGCAGTCCAATCCCGATTTACACCGCTATATCTTTGCCTATGTGATCACCATCCGTAATCTCAGCAACCAGCAGGTACAACTGATGAGCCGCCGTTGGTTAATTACCGATGCGAATGGCAAACAGATGTCTGTGGAAGGTGATGGCGTGGTCGGGGAACAACCGATTATCTTGCCCAATGATGAGTACCGCTATAACAGTGGTACGGCGTTGGAAACGCCAGTCGGTGTTATGCAAGGTCATTACATTATGTTAGATGAAGCGGACGCTGAATTTATTGTTGAAATTGAGCCTTTTCGTCTCGCTATTCCTAATGTTTTAAATTAAAAGAGGTAGCCGTGGCGAACTATATTGTCGGCGACATTCAAGGCTGTTTTGATGAACTACAGTGTTTATTGGCTCAAGTGCAATTCCAACCACAACAAGACACACTGTGGGTCGCTGGCGACTTAGTTGCAAGAGGCCCTAAATCTCTAGAAACGCTACGTTTTATCAAACAATTGGGTAGTTCGGCACGCATCGTTCTAGGCAATCACGATCTTCACCTACTGGCCGTCTCGCTGGGCATCCACCCATGTAAACCTCGTGATAAAACCTTACCCATATTACAAGCGAACGATGCAACAGAGCTACTCACTTGGTTGCGCCATCAACCGCTCCTCGCTGAACATGCTGACTTTGTCATGTGCCATGCGGGGATTTCTCCTCTATGGGATCTTGAAACTGCACGTCAAGCAGCAAAAGAAGTCGAAAGTATTTTGCAAAGTGATCGTTGGCGTTGGCTTATCGAGCAGATGTACAGCAACACACCTGATATGTGGAGCTCGAAGCTAGAAGGGATTGATCGCTATCGCTATACCATCAATGCCTATACTCGGATGCGTTTTTGCTTTGCTGATGGGCGTCTTGATATGGCGTGCAAACTTCCCCCTCAAGAAATAAAAGATGAAGAATTGTTACCGTGGTTTGCCCTACCCAAACGCCTTAAACTCGATAAAACAGTCCTATTTGGCCACTGGGCTGCGTTAGAAGGTTACCGCAGCGACGAAGTGATAGGGCTTGATACTGGCTGTGTGTGGGGAGGATGTTTGACCATGCTACGCTGGGAAGATAAACAGTATTTTGTTCAAAAAGCGCTTTAAAATAACTACTCCCAAAAAGCTGGCAACTATCGCCAGCAATATTTGAAAGTAAAAGCACTTCTAACTATTTTTTCTCAAGCACTACAAAATGCATGTCAAACTGGTTTCCGCTATCTTTCTTGTATTTTCGTTGTTCAGCTACTTTCCAATCGGCTCCCCATTCAGGGAATCTAGTGTCACCATTTATATCAGCTTCAATAAATGTCAAATACAATTTTCCAGCTAAGGGGAGAAAAGCTTTATAGATGGACCCACCACCGATGATCATTATTTCATCCACATTGCCAGCGGAACTGATTGCTTCTTCAACAGACGAGACAACTGTAACGCCTTCAATTTCTAGTGATAAATCACGGCTGATTACAATATTATGGCGTTCAGGTAACGGACGACCTATAGACTCATACGTCTTACGCCCCATTACAACGGGTTTACCTAACGTATGTTCTCGAAACCAAGCAAAGTCAGCTGGCAAATGCCAAGGCATCGAATTCTCGTTACCGATAACCCGAGAACTAGCATTAGAAAGATACATATCTTGAGATTTATCTATCTTACCGCCATGGGCCATAGCCGCGATCATGCTAATTAACACGTCAAATATACCTTAGAATTCTTGGAGAAAACGGATTATACCTAATTCCCTTATTAGTACAAACCATTGCCCTTACACTATGGGTTTGCGCCGATAGAATAACAAACCCGGCACCGCAAGGCCAACCGCTAAGCCCGCGATAATAAACATCGCTTTTAAAAAATTATCCATCAGTATCGCCAGCAGCTCTGGCGTAAAACCAAGATGGTTAATTTCAACCATTGCAATCATCGCTTTAAAGGCAAAAACCCCAGGAACCATTGGGATCAAAGCCGCTACCGTAAACACTTTAGGGTGAGCTAAAAATTTACGCGACCAACGCACGCCAATCATTCCAACGATAGTTGCAGCAAAAAAAGTCGCCCACTCAATGGGAATTCCAAATTGCATCATTAAGTAACGTGAGCCATGACCAATCGCACCACCTAACGCACAATATTTTAGGGCTGGTACAGGAACATTAAACACCAAAGCAAAACCAACGGCTGGGATTGCAGCAAAAAACATGTCATTGGCTAAACCGAGTAATAAATTCATCCAATCCATCGCTACCACCCCCATACACCCGTCACGCTCATCGCCGCAACGATGCCCAAACTCGTTGCCAACGTAAGCAAACTTGCCATCACAAAACGGGCAATACCCATATTGATATAACCTTTAAGCATATCCGCGACCGCATTAATTAAAGGAAAACCGGGGACTAACATCAGTACAGAAGAAGCCATCACAATGGTTGGTTTATTGCCTAGTTGGTAGATGATAGCTTGCGCTGAAATGATCGAAGTAACAAATGAGGTCACCGTAAAGTTGACGAGCGGATTAAATTGGCGATGCCCAATCTCTTGGCGCACAATCATACCCGCCGCAGAAGCAATGAACGTCATCGTAAACACCGTCCAATCTCCGCCAGCTAAACGAGCAAATGCAGCACAAGAAAGACCAATCATCACCACAACCAACCAACGGTTGTAGCGTTCAGGGCTGATCTGATTGAGTTTTTTCTGCGCAAGGGAATAATCTAAAATCCCTTTTTCCATCATGATGCAGATGCGCTGGACTTGCGTCACTACCCGCATATTGATCCCACGATCAGGACAACGGCGCGCAGTCGTAATGCAATGGCCATCGTAAACCGTGGTTAGCACAAGTGAACTCGCCGAGAGCGATACTTCCACTTCACTCATGCCACACGCCGATCCCATGCGACGCATAATATCGCCCACCAGTGTACTTTCCGCGCCATGAGCCAACAACATTTGCCCAGCCTGGGCGATCAATCGAGAAACAAGCCTCTGTTTGGATGTCATGATTCCTTTCCGAACGTCCTAAAAGCCCAATAGTGTGCCCGAAATTGGGTGCTTTAAATATGATTTAGCTATAAAAAAGCCGCAATAATTATTGCGGCTCAATCCATTCAGGAAAATTAATCACGAACATAGATAACGTGGCCGTCATCTTCTTCGTCGTCCCAATCATCCCAGTCATCACCATCTTCAGTGATCACATTTTGGCTGTTCATCTCATCTTTATGGTAATCATCCCACATGAAATCGACTTTCTGAGCTTCACTGAGCTCTTCCTGCTCACGAGGTAGCGTTTCCATATAGTCAGCCAACTCACGGCACAAATCCGCCGTACCTTGTTGGTTTACTGCCGAAATTTTGAAGTATCGCCCTTCCCAAGCCAGCGCATCTAAGATCTCTTGGATCTTTTCATCGGCTTCTTCTTCAAGCATCAGATCAACTTTGTTGAACACCAACCAACAAGGTTTTTGTGACACTTTTTCACTGTATTGCTCTAGCTCATCAAAGATGGTCAGCGCATTTTGCGCAGGATCACTTTGATCAATAGGAAGAATGTCGATCATATGCAGCAACACTCGGCAACGTTCTAAGTGCTTTAAGAAGCGAATACCTAAACCAGCACCATCGGCCGCGCCTTCAATCAAGCCCGGAATATCAGCGATCACGAAACTTTTCTCAGGAACCACACTCACGACACCCAAACTTGGGATCAGCGTAGTGAAGGGGTAATCAGCGACTTTTGGCTTCGCTGCTGAAACAGAACGAATAAAGGTTGATTTACCCGCATTCGGCAAGCCAAGCATACCCACGTCAGCTAACAGTAAAAGCTCAAGGCGTAATTCGCGCACCTCACCTTTTTTACCCATGGTTTTTTGGCGTGGTGCACGGTTAACGGATGACTTAAAGCGAGCATTACCTAAACCATGCCAGCCACCTTTAGCGACCATCACTTTTTTGCCATGCTCTGCAACTTCACCCACAACTTCATTGGTGTGAATGTCAACCGCTCGAGTCCCAACAGGCACCTTCAAAGTAATGTCTTTACCGCGCTTACCTGTACAGTTAGCACCACCACCATTTTGACCGCGCTCAGCAGCGTAAAAGCGTTGGAATCGGTAATCAACCAAGGTATTTAAGTTTTCATCGGCTTGGATATAAACGTCGCCGCCATCGCCGCCATCGCCGCCATCAGGGCCGCCTTTCGTCACGAATTTTTCACGCCAAAAGCTCACGACACCGTTACCGCCATCACCCGCTTCGACTTTAATTATCGCTTCATCAACGAATTTCATTTGTTACTCCACGCTCTTTGCGTTGCGATATCATTGTCACACAATGATATAAATTCTAGCAGATACACATTCAGGATCGACCGTGATCATCCTTCGTTTTATCCACAATTGGAACACATAAGGAGAAACTCTAGTGATTAGAGTGTCTTCTTTTCTGTTCGGCTGATAAATAAAAAACCCCACCGTAACGGCAGGGCTTTTGAGTTCAGTTAGGTATAAATTTATTCAGCGTCGATGCTAACAAATTTACGGTTTTTAGGACCTTTAACTTCAAATTTCACTTTACCTTCAGTAAGAGCGAAAAGAGTATGGTCTTTACCGATACCAACGTTAGTGCCTGCGTGGAACTTAGTACCACGTTGACGAACGATGATGTTACCTGCAAGAACAGATTCACCACCGAAACGCTTAACACCAAGACGTTTGCTTTCTGAATCGCGGCCGTTACGAGTAGAACCGCCAGCTTTTTTGTGTGCCATTGTTAAACTCTCCTAAATTACTTAAGCGTTGATGCCAGTGATTTTCACTTCAGTGAACCACTGACGGTGGCCTTGTTGTTTACGAGAGTGTTTACGACGACGGAACTTAACGATTTTAACTTTATCGCCACGACCGTGTTGTACTACTTCAGCAGTAATTTTACCGCCTTCAACAAGAGGTGCCCCAACAGTGATTTGCTCACCGTTAGCAACTAGTAGAACTTTATCAAATTCAACAGTTGCACCAGTTTCAACGTCTAATTTCTCTAAACGAAGAGTTTGACCTTCGCTTACACGGTGTTGTTTACCACCAGATTGGAAAACAGCGTACATATTTTACTCCGCTCTTTCCGCACAGCCGTATGCTTTTTATTTGAGCAATTTGGGTGTGCGCTAAACTAATCATCAATAGGGCGCAGATTCTACGCGAATGAGTACCCCAAGACAAGCCATATTTTGAAAAAATTGGCGAAAAGCTAATCGCCAATGAAAAGTGGCGCAATCATGCCTTTAAGCCTTGTATTAATCAACGTTTTTTAGTGTATTATTCGAGAATTATAGAAGAACACAACACCTTATAGGTTCTAACTTCAGCCGGATTAACCATGGATTTTAAAGCTATCCAAACGCTTACTGCCGATGACATGGCAAAAGTAAATGAAACGATTCAAGCTCAGCTCAACTCTGATGTATCTTTAATCAATCAATTAGGATTCTACATCGTCAGCGGAGGTGGGAAACGCCTGCGTCCTTTGCTGGCTATTTTGTCGGCTCGAGCCCTTGGTTATCAAGGTGAAGCGCACACGACTGCCGCTGCATTTATTGAATTCCTCCACACGGCAACCTTGCTGCATGACGACGTTGTCGATGAGTCGGATATGCGCCGTGGCAAGGCAACAGCGAACGCGGCATTTGGCAATGCAGCGAGCGTGTTAGTGGGGGATTTCATCTACACGCGTTCCTTCCAAATGATGACTACACTAGGATCGTTAAGGATCCTTGAGCTGATGAGCGATGCGGTGAACGTTATCGCTGAAGGCGAAGTGCAACAATTGATGAACTGTAATGATCCAAACACTACCGAGGAAAATTACCTACAGGTGATCTACTCGAAAACGGCGCGTTTGTTTGAAGCAGCGACCCAGATTGGTGCGATATTAAGTAACGCTTCTCCTGAAATTGAAACGGCACTACAGAACTATGGTAAGTACCTTGGCACAGCTTTCCAGCTCATTGATGACGTGATGGATTACACCTCTGATGGCAGTGAAATGGGCAAAAATGTGGGCGATGATTTAGCGGAAGGCAAACCAACACTTCCTCTATTGTACGCAATGCAGCATGGTACACCCGAACAAAAAGAGATGATCCGTGAGGCCATCGAAAAAGCCAATGGCATGGAACAGCTTGATGAGATTCTAGCGGCAATGAAACAGACAGGCTCGCTTGAATACACAACCAACAAAGCGCTAAAAGAAGCCGATAAAGCGATCAATGAGCTGTCTATCCTGCCAGAAAGTGAATATAAACAAGCACTGATAGCTCTAGCTCATATGGCTGTGAATAGGACAAAGTAGAACAGCAGCTAGCTTGGACGAAAATCGACCTTTGCCTAGAAATGCACCGCTACAAAAAGAGCCTCAATTGAGGCTCTTTTTGATTCTAAGCGTTATTTAAAACCCGCCTTGCCAAATCATGCCAAATGCAAAAACAGCCACGATCGTTAAAGCACAAGCTCCTAACTTTTCTTTGCCTTGAAAAGGATGAATGCCCTGCTCTCGTTTGGCTTTCATGTAGAAATAGAGCCCAGGTAAGTAGAGTAGCGCGGAGAGCATCAAATAGTGCAAACCAGAGGCATACAAAAGCCAAATTCCATAAATGGTGGCACAAGAACCTATTACCAGAAGTTTGCCTTTATTCTTCTGTTCAATCGCGATCTTTAACGTAAAGGCGCCGATCAAAAAATAGGGAACAAGGATCATTTCTGAAGCGAAGATCAGCAGCGTATCGTAGGTACTGCCTGCGTACATCACCAGAATCAGTGAGACCTGAATGCAAATATTGGTTAGAGTTAACGCTTTTACTGGGCTCCCCGCTTCGTTTTGCTGGGCATAGATGGCAGGAAACATCTTATCTCTAGCACATAAAAATGGCGCTTCGGAGGCCAGGACCGTCCAGCTAAGAAAAGCACCGCACACCGAAATAATTAATCCAACACCGATAATGTACTCGCCCCAAGGACCAAGAATAGTCGTCAGCACTTTGGCCATTGAAGGGTTCTGATATTGCGCCAATTCAACCGGTTTAATCACGCCCATCGACAATAAGGTGACCAATACATAAATGGTCAACGCCGTAAGCAAACCGAGAATAGTCGCTTTACCGATATCAGCACGGTGGCGAGCGCGGCTTGACACAACAACCGCTCCCTCTATTCCGATGAACACCCATACCGTGATCAACATGGTGCTTTTTATTTGATCCAGCAGATCATGGCCAACACCGAAGTGTAAGCCTGTAAAATCCAATGTGAATTTGTCCCAAGAAAAAGCAAAAGCGGCACAAATGATGAACAACACTAGAGGGATCATTTTAGCAAAGGTGGTAATCAGATTAATGAATGCGGCCGTTTGTACTCCTTTTTTGACCAACGCATGCACCAACCAAAGTAATAGCGATGCACTCCCAATGGAAAGCCACGTATTACCCGCCCCAAACATCACGTTATCTGGTGTATCAAACAGCATACCTAAGGTACTAAAAACAATTACCAGATAAGAGACATTAGCCACCATGGCGCTAAACCAGTAACCCCATGCGGAACAAAAACCCGCAAAGTCACCAAATCCTTCTCGAGCAAAACCAAATACGCCACTATTAATATGAGGTTTATGAATGGCAAGTTGTTGAAAAGAGAGCGCGAGAAAGATCATACCAACGCCGGTGATCCCCCAACCGATCATTACCGCCAAAGGGCTGGCGACTGAGGCCATGTTTTGTGGCAGGCTAAAAACACCAGCGCCAATCATTGAACCAATGACCAGTGCTGTCAGTGAGCCCAAACCAAGCTTATTATCCATGGGAACTATCCAGTGAGTGTTTACACATTAGAGGAAGGCGCTATTTTAGAGAACATATTTATCAGACATCAATCCCTATGTGATCGCGGTCACTGAGATAGTGAGTCAATAGTCAAATTCATTGCTAGGGATCAAAAAGTTTGTAAGTTCACGACGAAAATAATGCACTGCTCAGTAAAAAAAACCGCATATTACACAGTTCAAAGCATCATCATACAAAAATATTGGTAAAAACCATAAAAAATGCCGCTTGGATGAGCAAGCGGCATTTTTGTATAAGATAAGGTTATTCTTTATTTGGCGAAATCAACACCTAGCTGAATATCACCTTTCAGTGTTGTCAGCATTCCATCTAACGCGGCTTGTTCATAGGCACTCAATGCACCATAGCTCAACACTTCTTCGACACCCTCCTTACCGAGTTTAATCGGTTGTGCAAAGAATGAGGCATGCTCACTACCACCGTCAACGTAGGCACATTCCACAACACCTGGTTCACCTTGTAGTGCTTTGACTAATGATAAGCCAAAACGGCAAGCCGCTTGACCCATTGACAGTGTTGCACTGCCGCCACCCGCCTTCGCTTCCACCACTTCGGTGCCTGCGTTTTGAATGCGCTTAGTTAGTGCTTCCACTTCTTCAGCCGTGAACTCAACCCCTTCAATTTGCGAAAGCAAAGGAAGGATAGTGACGCCTGAGTGGCCGCCAATCACAGGCACAATAATCTCGCTAGGGTTTTTATCTTTTAGCGCCGCGACAAACGTTTCTGAGCGGATCACATCCAACGTTGTCACACCAAATAGCTTACGCTTGTCGTAAACGCCTGCTTTTTTCAAGACTTCCGCTGCAATAGGTACTGTTGTATTGACAGGGTTGGTGATAATGCCCACACAGGCTTTCGGACAGACAACCGCAATCTTTTCAGCCAATGCTTTCACAATGCCAGCGTTAACATTAAACAGATCTGCGCGATCCATACCCGGCTTACGAGCGACACCAGCAGAAACAAGGACTACATCCGCACCTTCAAGCGCAGGTGTTGGATCTTCGCCAGCATAGCCTTTGATCGATACGGGAGTAGGAATGTGGCTTAGATCGGCAGCAACGCCCGGAGTCACCGGTGCGATGTCATACAGCGCCAGATCGGAACCAGCAGGAAGATGGTTTTTAAGTAGAAGTGCTAGGGCTTGACCGATGCCACCAGCGGCACCAATAACAGCTACTTTCATCGTAGTTCTCCTTGAGAATAAATCTCTTATAAATGTTTTTGTGTAGGGTATTTTTAAGCTAGAAAACTATAGCAATCACAATATGATTACAATCAATTAACGCTAGCTTTGCGACCTCGCGCAATTCGCTAAAATCGTGCTACAGCACCGATGGCAATTATGACCTTGTTTATCTTTACCGACAAAGAGTTAAGTTGCCATTCGACCAAAGTTTTACATAAAAGTTTACAGTGACCTTTTAGACACTTTTGGACGATAATTTGGCGATGACTGCATAGCTATGCGAGAATATGCAGCAATAAATGGCTAATCGAAGACGATAACTATGCGCAACAATAATGATAAGCAAGATAATCTGGTTCGTGCTTTTAAAAATCTATTAAAAGAAGAACGTTTTGGATCTCAAGGTGACATTGTCGATGCCCTGCGTAATGAAGGGTTTGATAATATCAACCAATCCAAAGTATCTCGCATGCTGACTAAATTTGGCGCGGTACGCACTCGCAACGCAAAAATGGAGATGGTCTACTGCCTTCCTGCTGAACTCGGTGTACCAACCGTATCAAGTTCACTGCGCGAATTAGTGCTAGATATAGATCACAATGCCGCGCTGGTAGTGATTCATACCGGACCAGGGGCGGCGCAGCTTATTGCTCGGTTACTTGATTCTCTGGGCAAATCAGAAGGCATCTTGGGTGTGGTGGCCGGTGACGATACCATTTTTATCACACCGACACTGAACGTAACGACAAAGCAGCTGTTTGATTCAGTCTGTGATCTGTTTGATTACGCAGGGTAATTTGTCACTAAACGCATTTCATCTCACTCTCTAGTAGAATCACACTGAGTCAAGTCGGCGTGATTCTCTTCACATCTTCAGCAATAAGTTGTCACAGCAGAAAGAGGAATAACTCCTTGATAGGCAAGCTATTGCCATATTTTGGCTCTGACAATGACGCTTATTGATAGCCAATTTCGCTACATTTTTTAACATTCCTGTAATTATGTGTCGATTTTTTGGTATTATTTAGCCACTTTTTCAACATACGGATTGAAAAAGATGCCGTTTCTAGATGAGGAAACTCCCCCGATACCCAAACAACTTGAAGTTGCGGGTAGGCGGCAAGTGAGTCAGTCGTCATAAGCATGGATAATTCTGTGATTGGGGTGAACGAACGTAGCCAACACCACAGCAACTTCAGGTGGGAAGGGTGTAACAACAATTATCTATGGGGTTAATAATGAATAAGGAAGGAAAATTCATGGCATTGAATAAATTGATTAAAGTTGGAATTATTGCAGCAGCGGTCATGGGTACAGGTACGTTAAGCGCACAAGAGTTCATTACGATTGGTACAGGATCCGTCACTGGTGTTTACTACCCGACAGGTGGTGCTATTTGTAAGCTGGTTAATAAAGGGCGTAAAGATCACAACATTCGCTGCTCAGTAGAATCAACGGGCGGATCGATCTACAACGTGAACACGATTCGTGCAGGTGAACTCGATTTCGGTATTGTTCAATCTGACTGGCAGTACCATGGTTATAACGGTACCAGTGAATTTGCCGAGCAAGGCCCGAATAAAAAACTGCGCGCAGTTTTTTCCCTTCATACCGAACCTTTTAATATCATTGCCCGCGCGGATTCTGGCATTGAAAACGTGGCTGACTTGAAAGGTAAACGTGTCAACATTGGTAACCCAGGTTCTGGTGACAGGGCCACCATGGCAGTGGTGATGGATGCATTTGGTTGGACCAATGACAGCTTCAAATTGGCTTCTGAGCTCAAAGGCTCTGAGCGCTCTCAAGCATTGTGCGACAATAAAATAGATGCCTTTATTTATATGGTTGGCCATCCAAATGGTTCAATCAAAGAAGCAACGACCTCATGCGATGCAAAACTCGTCTCTGCTACTGGCCCTGAAATTGAAAAAATTGTTGCCAATAACCCTTACTACGCTTATAGCACGATTCCTGCTGGCATGTACCGTGGAACAGATAAAGATGTAACCAGTTTTGGTGTGGCTGCGACCTTGGTATCAAGCACTGATGTGTCTGATGAAGTCGCATACAATTTGGTCAAAGCGGTATTTGAAGATTTTGATACCTTTAAACGTCTTCACCCTGCCTTTGCTAACTTGAAAAAAGAAGACATGGTGAAAGCGGGGATCTCCATTCCTCTTCACCCTGGCGCAGAAAAATACTACAAAGAAATCGGTCTGCTAAAATAATTTCGCATCGCGAAAACCAACAATAGCGATACCGAATCAAAGGAGGCTGAACGTCTCCTTTGATTGCCCTTTCAGTCACGAGCGATATGCCCTTTATCCCTTGGCGTTATGGTCAGCGATGATGGCCTGTCCTCTTACGTTTACAACGACTCTCTGGGCACATTTGGGTTTTAAATGATTTAACAACCCACCTTTTGTTCTGTTCCGCAATAGCCCACTTCTCATTAGCAGTGAATTGACCCTGTGACCAACCGAGACGTAGGCAGCCAATAATAAGGATAACGTACATGACGAAGACACTTACTCCGTCAACCGATGTGCAGGAAATGGTAGCGCAATCTGATACCGGCGCAAGAAACCCTCACGGCTTGCCGGGGCGCATTTTGTGGTTTGTCCCACTATGTTGGTCACTATTCCAACTTTGGTATGCTTCACCGCTGCCCTTTATTTTTAACTTTGCCATCTTAAACGATACGCAAGCACGAGCCATTCACCTCACATTCGCTGTTTTTCTCGCCTTTACTGCCTACCCTGCGTTAAAAAACTCACCACGCGATCGCATTCCATTGATTGATTGGATTTTGGCATTGGCGGGCAGTTTCTCTGCTGCTTACATCTATTTATTTTACAATGAGTTGGCTGGTCGCTCCGGTGCGCCAACCTTGATTGATATAGCGGTCTCTGTCACAGGAATGGTGCTATTACTTGAAGCAACACGTCGAGCGTTAGGGCCACCGCTAATGTTGGTCGCAGCACTCTTTTTGCTCTACACCTTTGGTGGCCCCTACATGCCGGATGTGATCGCTCATAAAGGAGCGAGCCTAAACAAAGCGATGTCTCATTTATGGCTGACTACTGAAGGGGTTTTTGGGGTGGCTCTTGGCGTTTCCACCTCTTTTGTGTTCTTGTTTGTTCTATTTGGTGCAATGCTTGAACGAGCTGGCGCAGGTTCCTATTTTATCAAAGTAGCCTTTTCACTGCTGGGCCACATGCGAGGCGGTCCCGCGAAAGCAGCGGTTGTAGCCTCAGGCTTATCGGGGCTAGTGTCTGGCTCATCGATTGCAAACGTAGTTACCACCGGTACTTTTACCATTCCCTTGATGAAACGTGTCGGCTTTCCCGGAACAAAGGCGGGCGCTGTTGAAGTAGCCGCTTCCACCAATGGCCAATTAACCCCGCCTATCATGGGTGCTGCCGCATTTTTAATGGTGGAATATGTCGGTATTTCCTATGTTGAAGTGATCCGTGCGGCGCTACTGCCAGCGCTTATCTCTTATATTGCCTTAATTTATATTGTCCATTTGGAAGCCTGCAAAGCAGGAATGAAAGGCCTACCTCGCCGTCATACACCGACATGGGTGCAAAGCTTACTTTCATTTACGGGTACTATTTTAGGGCTTTGCGTTCTCAGCGCTGTTGTTTACTACGGCATTGGTTGGACCAAAGAGGTGTTTGGTGACGCCGCTACTCCAATTGTTACGGTCGCGCTTTTACTGACTTATGTCGCTCTGATTAAAATTTCGTCTCGCTACGCCTCAGAAAGTGCAATGGATATGGATATCCAAGAAGTACCCGACCCTGGGCCGACGGTAAAATCAGGGCTTCATTACCTGCTACCTATTGTGGTGCTAGTATGGTGTTTGACGGTCGAGCGCTTCTCGCCTGGATTATCCGCCTTTTGGGCCACGATATTTATGGTCTTCATTTTGATCACTCAGCGGCCAATCATGTCGTTACTCAATAAGAGCAACGATTTGAACACGCAAGTGAAGGCTGGGTTTGTTGATCTTGCCGAAAGCTTGGTTTCGGGCGCGCGGAATATGATTGGCATTGGTGTGGCAACCGCCGCCGCAGGAACCGTCGTTGGTGTCGTCACCTTGACTGGCATTGGCTTAGTGATGACCGATTTTGTTGAGTTTATCTCCGGTGGCAGCGTCATACTGATGCTGATTTTTACCGCTGTGATCAGCCTCATTCTTGGTATGGGCTTACCGACTACCGCCAACTACATCGTCGTATCAACCTTAATGGCTCCCGTCATTGTGACACTGGGAGCCGCTCATGGTCTTATCATCCCATTGATTGCCGTACACTTATTTGTGTTCTATTTCGGCATTTTGGCAGATGACACCCCACCAGTTGGCTTGGCGGCATTTGCCGCAGCCGCTATCGCTAAATCAGACCCTATTCGTACAGGTATTCAAGGGTTTGCTTACGATATTCGTACCGCCATTTTGCCCTTTATGTTCGTATTCAACACTCAACTACTGCTAATGGGAATTGATACATGGTGGCACTTAGCGTTAACCATTTTCTCGGCAATTACCGCAATGCTGCTGTTTTCTGCTGCGACCCAAGGTTGGTGGTTAACACGCAATAAATGGTGGGAAACCGTCTTGTTGTTGGTGCTGACGTTCTCGTTCTTCCGACCCGGTTTTTGGTGGGACATGATTTATCCTGCAAGCGAACTGCACCCAGGCACAGAGATAGCGCAAATTGTAGAAAACCTCGATGTGGGTCAATCGATAGAGCTTATCGTCGCTGGTGAAACCATTGAAGGTGATTACTTATCAAAAACAGTACTACTCCCTTTTGATGATCAAGCGTCAACGGCAGAACAGCGTATTCAATCAATGGGGCTAACCCTGAAAGAAACCAGTAATCGTATGCTGGTGGATATGATTGAGTTTGGCAGTCCAGCTGAAGCTGCAGGCATAGATTTTGATTGGGAAATCCGCTCAGTTGTGTTGGAAAGCCAACGGCCAATGAAAGAGTGGGTTTTCTTACCTGCATTATTATTAGTGCTGACGCTAGCTTGGAATCAAAAACGCCGTATGAGAACACAAGAAATACGCGCTTAATCAATATGCCTAGCACGAGCTAGGCATATACTTTACGGAAACAAGGTGCTCTAAAGCACCCTATCGTAGATGAGATAATCCATAATGTATAAACACATCCTTGTTCCAGTGGACCTTAATGAAAAAGGCTTTTCTGACAAAGCCGTTGAACTTGCTGTTTGGCACGCGACACATTCTAATGCTGAAATTCATCTTTTAAATGTATTACCTGGTATCCACATGTCGATGGTCGCCACATACTTTCCAAAAGATGCCGCGGCGAAAATGAAAGAAGACGTCAAGCAACAGCTAAAACAGTTTGCTGATCAACATATCGCTGACGAAATAATCTACAAACTGCATGTAGCGGAAGGTAAAGCCTACACCACCATTTTAGATTACGCAGAAAAGCTCGGAGCTGATTTGATTATCATGCCAAGCCATAAACGATCGAAGATCGATAAAGTGATGCTGGGATCGGTGGCCAGTAAAGTAGTGCAAAACTCGCCAATCAATGTACTGGTTGTCAAACCGCAAGGATAGAAACCCTGCATCGTCATAAAAAAGCGCATGAGGCGCTTTTTTTTATGCCAACGACAAGCGCCTCAGTTAGGAATTGGCTATCAAACTAATAGGCTCAATTACCTTTACTTGTTGAGAATAATTATCAATAATGTTTACATCAACCCGATAACCGTTTAGGTGAACATTATGAAAAAAACGCTTAGCTTTGCCGCGATCCATTTCAGTATTGCGTTTACCGTCGTTTATCTACTTACGGGCGACATTATTCTTGGTAGTCTGATTGCCATGCTTGAGCCGATGGTCAATACCGTTGCTTTTTACTTTCACGAAAAAGTATGGGCGCACTACACCCCACTGCGCCGCTACTCACAATCGGCCAAAATTAAAACAGGTAGCTTTGCTGTAGTGCACTTCAGTGTTGCATTTAGCGTGGCATATATCATGACCGGAAGTTTTGTCATCGGTGGTGTTTTAGCCATGATCGAACCGAGCATTAATACGTGTGCTTACTACTTCTACGAGAAGTTTTGGCAAAAGAGGCATCCACAAGAATGGTCACCAATGAAATGCTCTCATTAACTGTACGTTGATCAGATAGGAAAATGGGTAACACAGAGATCTTCGCTTAACGCAATATGGAAGGATTGCTGCTGACCATCAAGTTGCACCGATAAGGTATACAAATCATTCGGGTTAAGCTGTGTAAGATCTGCGTACTTCGGCGCTTCCACTTGAAATAAAGCACTGGCATGCTGATGACGTACATCAATAGGTAACTGATAGCTCATACCATTAAATTTCACCACCGCGGAAACTAATCCTGGTGCGTAGGTTTGATAATGTAAGTGAACCAAAAACTCACAGCCACCGCCATAGTGCCAGATTTGCTCAGTGGTAACATGCTCTAAACGAACATGACGAATGCATTGCAGATAAGGCTCTTGCCAAATACCCATTCGCTCATCGTATTTCTTCACCGAGTGGTGTCCTAATGGGCATAATTGCGGTAAATCTTGATCCTCCAGCAACCACTCTTCTTCTTGCTCAACAAACAAAATTTCGAATCGATTGCGGCCGAGTTGCAGCAAAGGCCTAATGTCTTTTTTATACACCGCTTGACTGCCATCACAATCAAATAGTGCCACACCGTTTAAACGTATTTCCGCATAAAAATCGATCCCCTCAAGCACAAGATCAATTGCAGCAAAACCAAGCATCACTTCATCCACCTCAACATCATGCATCAAATGCCACTCTTGCTCGGCAATTTGTGCTTCTGTCATATCATGAGGTAATACTTGGCTAAGAGGCGCAGGAAAACAAAGATCATCTTGCGGGATCGATAAATCAGTCAACGGTGAAAGCTGCCAAAAGCCAGCAAGAGAAATTCGCATAATAAACTTGAGCTAGATCAATGTTGAGCGATTATATACAAAATAAATAAAGATGTGCTGACAAAAATAATGATTCGTCACTAAAGTGCCCCGTTAGCTTTGCATAGCTAAAAAAATACCAGCCAAAGGGCTGGTATCTCACATCAAGGTAAATAACGCCTAATTACTCTTGGTCGTCTTCATCTTCTTCATCGTCGTATAGCGCATCTTCACCAGAGTACACCCTTACACTTCCTTTCTTTAAATTAGTGTGAGCAGGCAGGATACAAAAGGCTTCTCACACCATTCATACAAAATATCACGATTAAGCGGGAAAATCGCAAAAAGGTGTGAATTACTAGCTTTTAAGATTCACACCTTTTTATATGGCTGAATCAGATAAAATATAGGAGACAAATACAGTTTTATACTCAACGTAACTCATTTTTGGACAATTATCAGTTTCGGAAAATCGAACATTAGCAAATCATGAATAACTAGGGGTATGGAAAAGTTGTTGTGAAGTGCTAGTGCGATGAATAACATCGCACTAGCAAAAAGGTTGGACTAGGGTGCTCACTAAGTGCCGTTACGTTAAATTGGGCTTCTATGAGTTTATGGCGAATCACCAGAAATACTTTGAAATATAGAAACATATAGTAGAATGCACGGCATTAATAACACACCTATTTAATTGAACTCATGCCTAAATCCGTAGAACCTAACATTGCAGACCTAGCGAATGGCTGGCTTAAAAGCCACAAACTGGATTACAAACTAGAGCAAGAAAGCCTTAATTCAGAGATTGATAAGGCTCTGAATGATTACTTTACAAAGAGTGGCGGACAAGGTGGGAATAGACCTGACGCTAAGCTTTTACTGGAAGATTCATTAACCAATAACTATCCAGTTCTGATTGAGTACAAAGGCTTACAAGGCAAACTGGTTAAGCTAGATAGTAACGGCAACGTTGATAATAGGAATGCGAAAGGTGAGCCTAACCTAAAAAACATCAATGATTTTGCGGTTAACGGGGCTGTTCACTACGCTAACGCTGTTCTACACCACACTAGCTATACAGACATCATCGCTATTGGTATCACGGGTTACAAAGATGAGTCAGACAACCTAAATCATGAAATAGGCGTTTACTACGTATCTAAGCACAACCTTGGTGCAGGTCAAAAAGTCGGTGAATATAGCGACCTATCTTTCTTATCATCAAAACACTTCGACAACTTTATTCAGAAAGTTAAATCTCTCAACCTATCTCAAGATGAGCTAGACAAGCTCAAGCAACAACGAGAGAAAGAGATTGATATTAGCTTAACTCGTCTTAACAACGACATTTACCAGAATGAAAAAGGATTAGGTGAAAACGATAGGGTTTACCTAGTCGCTGCTTCAATCATGGCTACGTTAGGTGTGGCTGGAAAAGTAAAACCATTAGAAAAGTCTGAATTACTCTCATCCCAAGAAGAAGGTAATCGAGACGGTGATATTTTACTTCGCAAGATCAAAGCCTTCTTAGGCGAAAAAAATATCCCTCGTGAAAAGCGAGAGTTAATCCTAAGAACTCTCACCAACACACTCACGACTGAAAACATCAATAAGGTCAAAGACGGTGAAAGCCAACTAAAACGTGTCTTCATAAAGATTGTTGATGACTTAGGTATCTACTACAAGATTGGTTTAACGACTGACTTCACAGGCAAACTGTTCAATGAAATGTACGGGTGGTTAGGCTTTTCTCAAGACAAGCTAAACGATGTTGTTCTCACACCGTCTTATGTTTCGACGCTTCTTTCCCGATTGGCTCGTGTAAACAAAGATTCTTACGTTTGGGATTTTGCCACTGGCTCTGCAGGCTTACTTGTAGCGGCCATGAATGAAATGCTAAACGATGCTAAACAAACGATAACATCACCAGAAAAACTAGCCAGAAAAGAGGCTCAGATTAAAGCAGAGCAGCTTTTAGGGTTAGAGATGCTATCAAGTGTCTACATGCTTGCGGTGTTAAACATGATCTTAATGGGAGACGGTAGCTCTAACGTTCTAAATGGCGACTCTCTCACTTTTGACGGTAAGTATGGGTTTGGTAAGGACAATGAACTTTTTCCAGCCGATGCTTTTGTTCTAAACCCTCCGTATTCTGCTACTGGTAACGGAATGAACTTTGTTCACAAAGCATTAAGCATGATGAACAAAGGCTATGCTGCGATCATCATTCAAAGTTCAGCAGGTACTGGTAAAGCTAAAGAGTTAAACCAAAAGATACTTGAAACAAATACACTCATCGCCAGCATCAAGATGCCGATAGATCTCTTCATTGGCAAGTCTAGTGTTCAGACTTATGTGTATGTATTTAAAGTTGGAGAGGCTCACCATAAAGACGAGATGGTGAAGTTTATCGACTTTTCAAATGATGGGTACACTCGAACCAATCGAAAGAAAGCCAGCAATAACTTAAAAGATACCGATCAAGCCCAAGCTAGATATGACGAGCTTGTGAGCCTTGTCCGCTTCGGTAAAAGCAAACTAAGCCTGTTTACTGAAAGTGAGTATTACGAGAATACGATAGATCCTAAAAATGGTGCCGATTGGAATCAAAGCATTCCCATTGATACCAAACCAACCATTGCTGATTTCAAAAAGACAGTCAGTGACTACCTAGCGTGGGAAGTATCAAATCTTCTAAAGCAAAAAGGAATGGGCACTGAATCGGGAAAGTAACCACCTCACTTAACGAAAAGTTAGAAAATGTTGAGTGGGGAGACTTTAAGTTTAATGACAATCTATTTGAATTATGCAAGGTTAAAAACAAACTAAGTAAAGCTGAATTAGATATCACCGGTCGCGTTCCTGTTTATTCCTCCGAATCTACGAACAATGGGATAATTGGGTATACAAATGAAAAACCTGATTTTTCTATAAACAAGGAAAATCAGGTTTATGTTGTTTTTGGAGATCATACAAGAAGCTTTAATATTGCTAAAAGCTGTTTTTGTGTGGCAGACAACACCAAAGTTTTGAGCGTTGAAAACCCTCTAATATCAGATAAGTCTCTTATGTTTATTAACTCATCATGGAAAAAAAGCATTCCTGATAAAGGCTACTCAAGGCATTGGAGTGTAGCTCAACAAATATCATTCAAACTTCCTGTCAAGCAAGGGAAACCAGACTTTGAGTTCATGGAGAGATTCATAACGGAGCTAGAGGCGGAGCGTATAGCAGAGCTAGGGGCTTACTTAGCAGTGACAGGGTTATCTGATTGTGAACTGACAGAAGATGAGCGAAAGGCTTTAGATGACTTTACTAATGATGATATTGAGTGGGGTAAGTTCAACCTAAAGGATCTATTTGGTTTAGCAACCAGAGGTAGACGCCTAAAAAGTTCAGACCGAATCAAAGGTAAGACACCTTTCGTAACAGCAGGTGAAACAAATCAAGGTATTTCAGCTTTTATTGGTAATGACGTTACGGTTTTTAACAAGAACACTGTAACCATTGATATGTTTGGTTCTGCGAAATATCGAAACCACTCATATGGTGCAGATGATCACGTCGCAGTTGTTCACACTGAAAACTTAGATAAGTTCGCCTCAATTTTTGTAACCACATCAGCACATAAAGTAGCAAATGCTGGTCAGTTTGATTATGGGCGAAACTTTTACGCTAAAGATGCTGATGCTTTAAACATTCAGCTACCTGTTAAAACAAATTCAAGCAATCCTAATTACTCAGCTATGGAGCTACTCATATCTGCAATTCAAAAGATTGTTATCAAGGATGTAGTCGTATATGCAGATAAAAAAATACAAGCCCACAAAGAAGTAATCCACTCGTAGGATGCAAAAAAATAGTGCCCATAACGGCCACTCTTAATACACTTACTCGACCGATGATTTACAGGGCAAAAATCAGTGTGTTCATTTGAGTCAAGAAAAGCACAATGACACTCATTTTTCGTACTTTGTGAGTTTTGGGTGTCAGATTAGTTATATTTGGTCAAAGTTCACATGGTCGAGAAAGTAGGTTTTTTGGTGAAACTAGTAATGGGGCAGAAGTCAGTTAGAGTAACCTGTCAGGTTTGAGGAATCTTGAGTTGGAAAGGACGATTGCGTTCTGACCAACCCAACCCAAATTACTAACAACTAACAGTTACTTTTTATAATCTTCATACTCAGCAACGCTATCAGGAAGTTCTTGCTGAAGTTCATAGACTCGAAACATCAGCGACTTGTTCAATGCTTCAAGTCCATCATTAATTGCTAGAGCCTCATCTCTCTCAATCCGATAACCTTCTTTAAGTTCAATCTGCTTCCTTAACTCATCTTTGAGCCTATCGATTTCGCTCATATCTTCTGTAAGAGGCGAAGCTGTTACAGACAGCTCTGGGTTATCTTGCAATTCGTTGTGCGCTTCGATAGCAGGGTTAGCAACCTTATCAACGAACTCTTTGAACTTATGAATGTAGCTACGCCCTAATCCCGCTTCATTGTTGATTTTATTCAGAGTTAGACGACCTTTAGCTTTAGTTCGCAAAGGTATGCCATTTTGGAGTCGAGCGAGTGCCTTATGAAGCTTTTCTTCAGCCGACAATGCTTTCTCTTCTTGTATCAAATCCCTGAGAGCTTCTTGGTTCATTTAGGTTACTCTAATAATGACATCAGTAAATGGCGTGTAAGGAATTTCGTGTGCTTTTAGTATCAGTTCTTCCACTTGAATCTTCTGCTTTAAGCCACTCAGGATTGAACTTTTTAATACATCACCAGTATTAAGGTTCGTAAACTTGGCAATCAAACGTTCTCTTTGTCTAGCAATCTTTTTCGCTCCTTTATCGGTCACAACTTTATGATCGCACTCTTTGATTTCCGCTCGAAATAGTTGTGTACCACACACTCGGTCACACGAAGCATTAGTACAATAGGCACCGCTCGGAAGTTGCATGATGTGAAAGTTGCCACGACGAATGTTCTCTTCAATTTCAGCACGAGTCATGAAGATGCGTTTTCCAGCTTTCAATTGATCCAGTCGTTCCTGCATAATTTCTTCGCCTTTGAACCCACTCAAATGCTCACTTTCGTTGTAAATCTCATCGAAGATATCCACCCCCAAGTCAATACCAGCCTCTTTCAAGTCGTTTAAGACCTCTTCATCCATCAGCAGGTCATTCAACTGTGCCAATACCGCATTATTTGCGTAGTAACCTGCCATATTGATGTTTTGGTGTTTAAATTGAAATTTAATCCCTGAAGCCGTACCGAAGCCGTATCGCACAAAGAACACGGCAAATGACCGTCTAAAGTCATGAGAACTCAAGCCATTGTATGTGCCGCCAACTTTTAATTGTCCCTCTCTTGAAGGATTTAGCGTATTAAACTCTTCAACATCCTCTGAGGTGGCCTTATAACCTAGATTTTTTATAAACCTTTTCAGTGCATTGAAAGGGTCGAATATATAGTTGTCGCTGCCTTGTCGTACAGCTTTAGGCACCAAAAATGCGGAACACAATTGTTTTCTCATGTGCTTTATTTTTTGTGGCACCTCACCTTTCGCTTCTTTTTTATCAACGCCATTGTGATAAAACTCGCGAGTTGACGCCATCATGTCATAAGCCAGTTCTAGCGCTGTTTCTGCAACAGAGTGTGATTGCCAAGTGGCAAGAATAGGTATTCCATCATGCCCCTTGCTTGTCTCACCTGTGAGTAAGGTCACTGGCTTACCGTTAACCATTACCGTATCTACGCTGCCTTTGTTGAAAGATACGACCTCTCCAATTCTCCCCCCTGAGAAGCCCTGAACCACCACCAAACAACTGGTCAGGATGTCGGCCAAGCCATCAGCTTGCAAGTCTACATTGAAACCAGGAATTCGATGTTCAATCCTCTTTGTAGCATTTCTCACTCTTTGTCCAAGGGCTTTGTCGGTCATTAATAGTTCCTTTCTGCCAAAGCCTCGACCTTGTTCAGTAAGCTTTTCACCATTACGAATTCGCTTCCTAATGTCATAGGCTTCTCCCATAACCAATGAAATCTCATGACGATACGGATGGTATTTTTCAACGGTTTCTAAGGCATTATTCATGATGCATTGATACAATTTATGCGGAATAGCCACATGCTGCTCAGGTTCTGTCCTAGTTGCGCACTTTCTTAACGCCTTCGCGTCAACATATGAACTGAGCAAACCAACATCAGTCAGTTTATTTAATGCTGTAAGAAAGTGACCAAAATGTGAGCCGCCAAGCTGTTTCTGTTTAAGCCTACGGGTAAATGATTTCCAGTGTCTGGCGTTATCTAGTTGACTCCAATCTGTCCCCTCCAAGCAGCCTGCAATATGCTGTAGCGTAGTCTTCAACCTATCCATGAAACTGACCGATAAGGGCAATGTACCCACTTTTTTTGAGTGGTGATAGAGCTGATATAATGCGTCCTGTATTCCATTAACATACTCAGGCTTAGTAGAATTAAAGCTCACGATTAATTGATACCTCACCCCAACGGTATGCGACGTTGAAAAATCCCACTTCTCAACATGGTATGGCTTATCTTTTACGTCGAGCCTGTCTAACCCCTCGATTAAGAATGCCGTTTCAGACTTCTGAATTGGAACTGATGAAACAACGTTATGGAGTTTATCGGGTTTATCATTCATTGTTAAAACGTCTCCAGTAAGTCCATTAGACTATACCCATCACTATAAAGCGGATGAGGGGCTTCGCTGTGCATTTCTAGCGCTTTGGTGTAGTTATCAGGCGCAACCTTTTTAAACGCCTTTAAAATCGATTCTATGGTGTTACACAGCTTATGAAACTTATCCGTTGGCAGACTATTAATCGCTGGGTAACCCTTCATTTCTTGTAGCGTGTCGTTGAAGGACAGCATTAGCCAAATATCCTCTACCTCAGACACTAGTCGATGATACGAACATTCGAAGCAGCCAAGGAAATCAGTGCAACTTTGCTCCTTTTCTGGTTGTTTGATCCCCATATTTTCAAGGTTTTTCTTAATTCTTGCGGCAACACCTTGTGAAGAATCCTTGCAGCGAACACCTAGGGGGGTTTGGGTATCGTTCGCTGTTTCTTCCTTACGCAGCCTTTTGTAGTTGTAGTCGCTCAGTACATTGGCATGATTAAACTTCGATTTATTCGCGGCCTCGTGAGGATCGGTGCCATTTTTCGAAATGTCGTACAGCGCATCACCGTTTGCCGCCAAGCTCGTTCTATGATCACCTTCATTGCCGTCAGAATAACTAACTGCAAGAACTTCAATTGAATTATTCGCTGACATTGACACTAGCCAGATGTCTTCCGTCACTTTCATTAATGCATCAATCTTCGTTTGGCGTAGTTTTGAGGGTGTTACATGTACAAATCCCAATTTCTTTGTGTACCTATTGATGCTCTTTTGAGGTGCTGTTTGACCTGCATCAACCCCCCCCTGAATATCGCCTGATTTCAGAAAATAAGGAAACACCCATTCTGTACCAGAGTTTTTCTGAAGTGACATCGAGATTTCCAGCCATTGATGGAAGAACTCTTGGGTCTTTTTATGAAAGCCAAGTGAAGTATCAAAGTTCAAATGATTTGCACGCGCCTTGGTCATATCAAAGTAGACTTTGCCATTCGATTTAGCGGTAAACCGGATGTCGCTAAAGCGAAGGTTTAAAAGGGGGGTTGTGTTTTGCCCTGTGAAGCAAAACGCAAGCATCGCAGCCAGTCGAGAAAAATGGTTACGTGCTGAATTTTCGGTTCTTACAGCATTCTTAAAATATTGTTTATAATTTACTTTTTTTACGGGGCTCCACCCATTTTTCTCGGCTTGTTGATCGAACAGATCTTCACGCCAAAGTGGATGAACATCCGGTTTAGTGCCCTTTAAAAAATGTTGTCTAAACTCTCCAAACGCCGCAATAAACCGACGAACAAGCGGCTTGTACTCCCCAACCACATCAATGCCTTTATGTGAAACGGCCTGTTTTTTGCCCCATTTTATTAATTTTAATTGCCTTGCCTCGACGGAGCGATTATTAGATTTAAGGAAAAAGCCAACCATCTTTTTAGCGTTACTCCATGTTGATAGACTTTGCTCACCTCGGTTACATTTGTCTTGATGATAATCCATGTAGGCGTTGTATAAATCTGGGGCAAAGTAGTCACCATTAATGGGGTCCAGGTGATTACTGTCCATCCAGCGAAGGTATAACTTCAATTTTTCAAAATATCTTTTCTTTGTGCGGTTGAAATCCGTTTTTAGAAGACGATAGACATCTCGGACAAAAGCCTCTCTACCTGCAACAGGTATATAATCCACACCCTCTATTTTTTTGCCTCGCTGAGAATAGTTAGGAGCGCCTTTATATAACAGCTGGATAAAATGAGATGTACCTCCGTTGCATTTCAGCTTCAACTCATCCAAATGAAGCGGCTCAATAATTGCGACGGGGGTGTCATAAAATGCTTCATCAAGGAAAACGGGGGTTGAGTTATCTTTGCGGCTCATTTTTTCTTTGACTCCTCAAGCTTTCTAGACGCCTCTTCGAACTCAGGTAAATCATCCAATTCGCTCTCTTCATCGAACACACCAACGTAGTCCAACACATCTTCCCAGATTTCATCCCCAGTAGGCTTATCCTGAGCAATTTGTAGATAAAGCAGTGTGGTGGATAAATCTTCATGCCCAAGAAATGCTGATACTATTTTTAGAGCCTCGTCTGCATCCATTTTCTTTAACAATGTCCGAAAAGCTGAGATCGCAAAGGTAGAGCGTAAGTTGTGAACCACCGAATCAATTTCATTCGGCAAATTAATGGCAGCTGTTTTCCTGACCTCATTCCATCGAGTATTGATTTCTTCCAGTTTCTTAAACAAGGGTACACCAGAGTTACTAATGAAAAGGTATTGCTTGTATTCATCAACCCCATCAGGTCCATCAAAGTAGGCATCATTACCCGCCTCTCTCTCAGCCCTGCATCTTTCTTTAAATTTCGCTAAGCGTTTTTTGTATCTTGGTGAGTGGCTGTAGTTGTAAAGTTCGAGCATCAGTGAACTAGGAATGATGGTGCGTCGAGACTTATTGTTGTAACCACCATTAGGGTCTTTAGTGAGTGAGCCATATTGGTTGCCCACACCAAGCCTCAATACAGCAGTTTTCATATCAGGGCGAACCACTTGTCTTAGATGCAAACTTGCGCCTTCCTCCTTACGAAGCCCCGTGTAGCGGTAGACGCGGAGCAATAAGCAATACTCTTCAGGTAGGCTAACAAGCTTTTCTTCGCGATTAACATTCTTAATGACCCGCTGGGTGTTAATCAGGACATTCTTAATCTCTTCCCATTCACTGTTTAACAGTGGCTTTAGATCGCGTCTTGCATTGGGTAACTTACCTCCATCGTTTCGCTTTGACTTTGGGAAGCTCAGTTTTAAATCGGTGGTTTGTATTACCTTACGACTGTAAGCGCTCATGTGAGTGCCACTGTTTTCGATGCTAATTAGCAAGGTTTCAAATTCAAACGGAGGGTTATTAAACTTCATTCCCTGTCTGAGATGATGTTTGTAAAACTCTACAACTGAACGCACATACGATACTGCGGTCGTTCGAGCTAACCCTGTTCCACTTATCGTTGTCTTTTTGATTGCATCCCTGTACATGAATGTGGCACGTAGATTTTTCCTAACAGCAAACTTATCCCAAGCAGGGCGAGGAGGGTCGATAAAGGGATCGTAATCTTCATTGTCATATTTACTATCCCACTTTGCTTGAGCATCCAATATAAACCTGAAGTAATGTGTGAGAGCTTTAGAAGCTTGTTGGGACTCTTCTGCATCTTTCTCAACGTGTTTTGCAAGAATAAACTCATTAACACAATCCAGAGGCTCAAATGAAAGCAGCTTTCCCTTAGTGAAAATAGTGTTGCCGTACTCATCTTTCATCGGCTTACCCTTCTCATCAAGCCGTTTAAGCTTCTCGTAACCAACCAAGTTCAAGAAGATAACCTTCTTAATATGAACATGACTTTCTTTGTTACGAGAGTATTCATATTGAAGCTCTCCATTATCATCAACGAACACCAATGGCTTTTTATAAGTGAAAGGTTTTAATGTTTTTGTCTTGATGTCGTAAATGATTTCCGTCATTTGAATGTCGCTAACTCATTATCTAGTTAACATTAAACCTATCACATATTCTCACCTTCAAAAGTCGTATGGATGGTAAAAAACAAAATTAGAGCAAAAAAAACCTCACCATGTGGCGAGGCTCTCATTAATTCTCACTTTTATTATTCATCAAAATCGTCGGGGTCTTCGTATTCGTCAGAATCGTAGGGGTGTTCGTAGTAAGTGCCCCAGCCGTCGTAAATAATGTCATATTTTTCAGCAAGTTGAATAAGCTTCTCTGCCTGTTCATCGATCGCTTCGGCCTTCAGTACCGATTGCATAGTCGCGTCACAGCACAATAGTTTATTGCCGTCTTCATCTTCTGTTTCTTCTGCTTCAAGCACTTCAAAGCCCATTTTAAAGGCTTCAACAACCGCTTTTTCTAGCGTGTCAAAATCTTCAGCAAATAGGTGGTGCTCTATCTCATATAACGCATCTGGATCACTGCCATCTTCGAGCAGGGCTTGAATGATGTCGCGAGTATCTTCTTTTTGAATTTCGATTAACTCTTCAACGGATACGTAGTCATCTTGCTGAGGTTGAGACATAAGGTGCTCCAGATTTGGCTAAATGTAGACTATACTCCATCAACTTGGCGTTGCAGATAGGCGGCAAGTGAGTTCATCCCCATGAACATAGATAAACTATGTGACTGGGGTGAGCAAACGTAGCCAGCACCGCTGCAACTTCACGTCGGAAGGGTATAAATGAATTTCGACGAAATATGGCATGGTTCGCCTAAAATTGCCACCAACAACGTACCGCGATCTTTATCTTTCTAAAGGATCACTGCTCAATCAAGTACAGATTAAATAAAAAAACACTTTAATTTAACAATTTATTTTCATTTTGCTAATTCAGTAGATTATCTGCCTGATGATTTGCTCTTTCACCGCATTAAACTGCCTGTTTATCAAACATTCATGCATAGCGAAAAAGGTCGCTTTGGCTAAACATGCCCGCATTATGCACTTTTTATGTAAATAACCGCATAGAAAATCACTTATTCTTCATGCTTAATTCACCCTCCTCTGAGCCAAAAACGCATAACAAAGCACTTTGTCGTTATTAGGCTTATTTGGCTAGTTTTGGAGTTATTTTTTAATAAGCGCACACTTTAAAGCATACACAACTATAAGTTCACAAAATAACAGCTAATATCACCACTAAGTAGACTTGCATCGTTCGCTTAAGCTTGTCATAAAGAACATGAGAAATAAGAGTAGGGATACAAAATGAATAAGCTGTACGTTGGATCTGAAGTTGGGCAACTGCGCCGAGTATTACTCAATCGGCCAGAGCGTGCCTTAACTCATCTCACACCGTCGAACTGTCATGAACTGTTATTTGATGATGTGCTTGCCGTAGAAGATGCAGGAAAAGAGCATGATGCCTTTGCCAACACATTGAAGGACCAAGATGTTGAAGTGCTGTTGTTGCATGATCTCTTAGTCGAAACCTTAGCCGTTGCCGATGCCAAAGCGTGGTTGCTCGATACGCAAATTTCTGATTTTCGCTATGGTCCCACTTTGGCACGCGATCTGCGCTGCTATTTAGCTGACATGGATAACGAACACCTCGCCACTCTGCTACTCGGTGGTCTTGCTTATTCCGAACTGCCCATCCACTCCTCTTCGATGCTACCTAAAATGCATCGTCCGTTAGATTTTGTGATTGAACCGTTGCCCAATCATCTCTTTACCCGCGATACCTCTTGCTGGGTGTATGGCGGCGTATCGCTTAATCCGATGATGAAACCAGCACGCCAACGTGAAACCAACCATTTACGCGCCATTTATCGTTGGCATCCTGTATTTGCAGGAGAGAATTTTATCAAGTATTTCGGTGATGAAGATCTGCACTACGATAATGCCAATATTGAAGGGGGCGACGTACTGGTGATCGGTAAAGGTGCAGTGTTGATTGGTATTTCCGAACGCACGACTGTGCAAGGAGTAGAAAATTTTGCTGCGAGTTTATTTAAACATGGGCAGGCCAAAGAGGTGATTGCCGTTAACCTGCCTAAACACCGCTCTTGTATGCATTTAGATACGGTGATGACACATATGGATGTCGACACCTTTTCTGTTTACCCCGAAATTATGCGTCATGATTTAGAAACATGGCGTTTAACGCCAAAAGGCGATGGCGGGATGAACGTCGATTCAATGCCAAGTTATGTTAATGCGATTGAACGCGCGTTAGGTTTGGACAAACTCAAAATCATCACCACTGGTGGTGATAGCTATGAGGCTGAGCGCGAGCAATGGAATGACGCCAACAACGTGCTAACGGTTAAACCCGGAGTTGTGATTGGCTACGAGCGCAATGTCTACACTAACGAGAAATACGATAAGGCGGGCATCAAAGTATTAACCATCCCCGGCAATGAACTCGGCCGAGGCCGAGGCGGCGCGCGCTGCATGAGTTGCCCGATCGAGCGAGATGATATTTAACTTTTTCAATTCAACGCAGTGAATAAAAGAGATAAAAAAGCGGCGCATCAAAACGCCGCTTTTTATTTGCTTACGCTGCGCGATACAAACCACGTCAGCTCTGAGCGAGTAACAACGTTATTCGGTGCCACCAACAGTGAGCGAATCTAGCTTAAGCGTAGGTTGCCCTACTCCAACAGGCACACTTTGTCCTGCTTTACCGCACACTCCAACGCCGCGATCAAGGCTCAAATCGTTACCCACCATCGAGACTTGTTGCATTGCCTCAATACCAGAACCGATCAAGGTTGCACCTTTGATTGGATAAGTAATTTTGCCGTTTTCAATCATATAGGCTTCAGAGGCAGAGAACACAAATTTACCCGAGGTGATATCCACTTGGCCACCGCCAAAGTTGGGCGCATAAACGCCTTTCTTCACTGTTGAAATGATCTCTTCTGGCGTATGTTCACCCGGCAACATGTAAGTGTTGGTCATGCGCGGCATCGGTAAATGTGCGTACGATTCACGACGCCCATTACCCGTAGGGTTCACCCCCATCAAACGTGCGTTGAGTTTGTCTTGTATGTAGCCTTTCAACACGCCATTTTCAATTAAGGTGTTGTATTGACCATTGACACCTTCATCGTCGACATTGAGCGAGCCACGCAGATCTTTCAGTGTGCCATCGTCAACAATCGTACAAAGCGTTGAGGTTACTTTCTGGCCAATTTTACCGGAGAAAACAGAAGATCCTTTGCGGTTAAAATCACCTTCTAAGCCATGCCCTACCGCTTCGTGAAGCAAGACGCCCGGCCAACCAGAACCGAGCACAACAGGCATCGCGCCAGCGGGAGCTGCGACAGCTTCAAGGTTGACTAAGGCTTGTCGGATAGCTTCATCGGCAAACTGAAACGCAACTTTACGGCCATCTTGTTCGGTGAGGAAAAAGTCATAACCAAAACGACCACCACCGCCAGAGCTGCCTCGCTCGCGGCGATCACCTTTTTGTGCTAACACGCTGATCGACAAACGGACCAACGGGCGGATATCGCCTGCGTAAGTCCCATCGGTTGCAGCAACTAACATCTGTTCATGCACACCACTTAAGCTCACCGAGACTTCTTGGATCAAGGGCTCTTTGGTACGAATGTAAGCATCCAGCTCTTGCAGTAATTCTGTTTTTTGCTTTTTTTCCCAACTGGCTAATGGGTTATCCGCCGCATAATAGGCTTGATTATCGCTACGTTTAAAGGCTTGAACACAACCACTTTTACCTTGCTGCGCAATGCCTCGTGCGGCTATTGCACTCTGTTTCAAACCTTCTAATTGGATTTGATCTGAATAAGCAAAACCCGTTTTTTCACCTGTGATGGCACGCACACCAACACCGCAATCGATATTAAATGAGCCGTCTTTAATAATGCTGTCTTCGAGCACTAAAGATTCATGCCAGCTCGACTGAAAATAGATATCGGCATAATCAATTTGACGAGTGGCAATTGTCGCTAGTGTATCCGCAATATCTTGCTCGGTTAATCCTGCAGGTTTTAATAGTGCATCTTCAATGCGGTTAATACTCATAGTTTGCTCTTATTATCTATAAACTGATTGGTGAATCGGGTGTGTGCAGCAATGGGCATTTTTTGTCGAACTTGCTCAACGTAAACCAAGTCAATATCGGCGACTAAATTCCCCACTTGCTGGTTTAAGCTTGCAATAACCTCACCCCAAGGGCTGATGACCATCGAATGACCCCATGTCTCGCGCCCACATGGATGAAGCCCAGTTTGCCCAACCGCAACAATCCAACACTGATTATCTATCGCTCGGGCTCTTAACAAGACTTCCCAATGTGCCTTTCCGGTCACCGCCGTAAAGGCCGCAGGAACCACTAATATCTGGGCACCCTGCATTCTTAATTGGGAATAGAGGTGCGGAAAGCGCACATCATAGCAGATGGAAAGGCCAATTTGACCAAATGGCGTCGACGCAACACTCAGCTTTGTGCCGCAGGTAAAAGTTTCCGATTCTCGATAGCGCTGGTGGCCGTCAGCGACATCTGCATCAAACATGTGTAATTTGTCGTAGTACGCGACAAGATCGCCACTAGCGTCAAACAGCAAGGAGGTAGTCGTTACCCCGACCTCACGACGGATAGGCATGCTGCCCACCAACAGCCACACCCGATGAAAGAGAGCCATAGCAGCCAATTGACTCTGCAAGGGCCCTTGCCCCAATGGCTCGGCATGTTGGTGATACTGTTGTCGCGTGCCAAACACCAGTGCATTTTCCGGCGTGACAATCCACTTCGCACCTTGCGCCACAAGTAGTGACACTTGCTGTTCGATATAGGCCAAATTCTGCGCAGGTTCAGAGCTTGACGTCATTTGAATAAGTCCAACGCGATCCATGCCTACTTCCCTATTTTTCAGTCAATTTTCTCAACTTTTCTGGTAATTTAAACTCGCCCCTACTACGTGAAAGCTCTTTAACAACCGGTGAATTAATTGGTCCTTTAACCTCATAGTTGACTTGGGTAAAGACCTCAACCACAGGTGCAATCACGGTCGTAATAGCTAGGACATACAGCGCTGTTTGCGGTGTCACCGCAAAAGCCGTCAAGACGGGAATTCCTGATGTGATGTCTGGTACAAAATTCACCTCAGCATCAACAGTACGGCTATTGAGATCCGCTAAGCCTTTAATGGTCATTTCACCGGCAACAGCATCCATTTTGATGTTGTTGGTAACAAAAATCCCTTGCGAAATTTCACCACTGCCCGTAATTGAGTTAAAGGCCATTCCTTTATCAAACACGTCACTAAAATCGAGCTGCATTTTACGGATAATGGAATCTAAACTGAATAATCCGAGTAAACGAGCGGCACCGCTGACATCAGAAACGACACCTTTACCCATAGTAGTCTCTATCTTGCCTTCTAAGCTGTCGATCTTCATTGACCAAGGCGCGCCATCCCATTCGGTTTGACTCGACATTTCAAATGGCGCTCTTTGGATACCGGAGCTGATGCCAAAGCGCTCCATCAAATCGCTATTATTGTCACCTTTCATGGTGAGATTCAGTTGAGTATGACTACGCTCATCACCTTGTGCGTCTTTATTCAACGTCCAAGCACCACTGATATTGACTTGGTTTGAACCACTACTGATATAAATCTTCTTCCATTGCAAAGTATCACCTTGCCGTTGGAAGTCCATATTCATCTTGCCCACCTTGTAACCCTGCAACCAAAGATCATCAATGGCCAAAGTTAAGTTTGGCACCAATCGATGAAACTGTCGGTCAAAATCAGTAATAAGCGGCTCAGACTGGCGATCTTGATCAACCAACAGTGATTTTTTGGAGCTATCCTCCAGCTCAGGAATGTAAACGTGCAAGCGTTCAAGCGAGACGGACAAATCATAAGGTTCAATATAACTCGCTTGACCTTTTGCTTCTTGGCTCTCGAGCTGTGCGTACCAACCGAGATTTTTACGTCTAGCACTAAAATCAACATCGTGCCACTCAATGCCCGCTAGTAGAAGTGCTTTGACGTTGATGTCCACTCTCTCTGGTGGTGGGATCTCGGGAGTATTCATCTCCGCTAGAGCTGATTTTTTCTTCGGTTGAGGCTCATTGGCCAAACTCAACCATTCATCCAAATTAAAGGTATCGCTGCGGATCTGCGCATGGTGGCCAACCACTGGGCTGATTTTGAAATTGCCGCTCCCTACTATGAGATTGGTGGCCGTCAGGCGTGGTTTTTTCGATGTGATATCGATTTCAGCTTGGTATTTCGCTTGTGGTAATTGTAGGCGAGCGGTGATCGACTCTTGGTTACCCGATGCTTGCAAGTGAGCTTTGCCTGCCACGTTGAAGGCTTTTTTTAGCGGGTAAGGGTAATCACTTTCTACCATTTTTAAATCGGCTAAGGTGTCGATTTGATAAGTAAAACCGACATCATTGAGCTGAATATCAACGCCCATTTGCCAAGGAGCATGCCCTTTTAAACGGTTTAGCCAGCGCTCACCGACAAAAGGCGTCAGGGGTTTAATATCCCAGTCTCCCACCACATCAATATTCACCGCGTAACCTTGGCTGGCATTTTCACCTTTAAAATCAATCGCGATCGGTTGAGTCAGCAGATCAGCCGACAAACCGGCTGCCGTCACAACGTCATTATCAAATTCAATTTTGCCAGAGACACCCTCAAGCACCATTGGCGGTGCATCAATTTCCACGTGGTTATTATTTAAATTCGCCCAACCCCATGCTCGGGGTTCCTGTTCACTATCAAAAGGGATACGAAGCTGAAATTCAGATTGCACTTCGCCACTGACTTGGATCGCCGTTAACGCCGCTCCCACCGAATCCACTAAAGGCGTTGAGGTCATATAGTCGCGTACGGCATTGCCTTGGGCTGTTGCACTGGCTTCGATTTCGATGTGTCCACCTTCGGCTAGTTCAGGTATTCGCCCTGTGATCCGCTGGGCAGTGACATCCATTAAGGTCGCAGAGTGTGAATCAAGGTACATCGCATCGTTTTCAAACAGCAGATCGAGTTGCAAATTGGTGATCGGCGGCCACGCCGTATCAAAACTAAATTTCGCCTCTTTTAAACCAACCCAAGCTTGGAATACGCCATTGTTTTGTTGGTAGGGAAAATCGCCAAGTTCACCATACCAAAGCAGTTTAGCAGTGTTGGCTTTACCACCTTGAATCGCAGTAGAGAGATAGTCTGTTAACTTGCGCCCCAATGCTAAGGTGGGCAAATAACGCCAAGTTTCACCTGCATTGTATAAGTCCGCTTCCGCATAAAATGAAAGTAAAGGGCTGCGTTTTTCAGGAAAATCGAGACGAAATGATCCAAGCACTTGTAAGTCAGGCGTCGCCGCAGTCACTTTACTGGCCCACAATGACCAGCCATCGTCTTGCTTTTGCCACACAACATCGGCTTCACCTTGACGAATATTCAATGGTGCTTGGAAAACCTCACCATAAGGTAACACGTCATCAATCAGCGTCACTTTGGCGCGGGCACTCTCCATGCTACCTGCAATGGAGGCTTTGAGATGGTGTACTTGTGGCAATAACTGCCATTGCGCCATGGCGCCATCACTGAGTTCAGCCGAATAACGAAGCGATTGCAGGCTATCTCCTTTGCTGAGCCGAATATCTTCTAAGGTGCCCCCCAAATCCAATAGCTGCAAAAGCTCGTTCGTTTTGCTGGAATCGGGCATCATTTTCACAAAGGGAAGCAAAGTTTTTATGTCTAACTGCGACAAGTTCAAACGCCATTGCGTCGGTTGCCATTCAAACGCGACATCAAGTTTAGGCCACACTTCGTCATCCGTGCGCAACTGAAGTGAGTAAGCGTTAACTTGCCATCCTTGTTCAATAGGTAACAGTTTGATGATTCCCGACTCTAACAGCAATTCATGCTGACGCTCTTCACCCCAAACCAGTTCAGAGGGCTTAAGTTCGACATAGCCATCTTTGGGTTGGTTATGTTCTAAGGTCAGCCATGCATTAAAACTCACCTGTCCTTTCTTAATGCCGGTTTCGTCTTTGAGATAACGAGTCAACCACGGGTTTATTTTGATATTGTCAGCGCTAACATAGAAGCGACCTGAAATATCGCGTAGTGAACCATGATCTTCAAAGTTAGCACTCACTAACAGAGAGTTAATACTGGTATCAGCGATGCTCACCACGCCTTCAGCTTTATGTTGCTGAGCGTTATTTTTCCACCGAAGACGTTCAATATCTAACTGGCGAATCTCCCCCGCGACAGATTGATAGAAAACCGTCGAGTCGAGTAGCGCAAAATCATCCAATTGCCGCAACAGTAGGTTGTCTAAACGTTGAATGACATTGCCTTGTGTGCGGCTCTGTTGGTTATCTTCAGCCTGTAGATCAAGCCAGTTTACCGAGCGAATATCCAATTTGAGTTGATGCATACTGAGATCCGCGACCACAGGTTGCATTTGCAGTATTGACTGAATGAGGTCAAATTCAATATCGATTTGCTGCGCAGAAAAGTGAATTTGCGATCCATCAGGTAGCTTTGCTTTTAGCCCCTTAAGTGCAATTGACGGGTGAGTATTACGCCAAAAACCAGTGACCTCACTTAATTCAAATTCAAAACCTGAATTTTGGTTGATCAACGTTTGTATTTCGCCTTGGAAACGATTCATTTGTGGCAAAAACACACGCAAGGTGGTGACAGCAACAGCCAGCACCACTAGCACGCAAACGATAAACCACAATACTATTCGCCAAAGGCGCGTAAAAGTTGAGATCACAAAAGCCCTACTACATCATCACAACGTCAAATTGTTCTTGAATATAAAGTGGCTCCGCTTGGATGCGCACTTCTTTTCCAATAAACACTTCCAACTCAGCAAGAGCATGAGACTCATCACCTTGCAAGGTTTCTGCCACCGCAGGGGATGCGTAAACCACAAATTTATCCGCATCGTAAGCACGGTTGACACGCGTGATTTCACGTAAGATTTCGAAACAGACGGTTTCAACGGTTTTCACACTGCCGCGGCCTTCACAGGTTGGACAACTTGAACATAACACGTGTTCAATACTTTCACGGGTGCGCTTACGCGTCATCTCCACCAAGCCTAACTGCGTAAAACCATTAATATTCGTTTTGACGCGATCTTTAACCAGTGCGGCATCTAAGGAGTTGAGCACTCGCTTACGGTGCTCTTCAGACATCATATCGATAAAATCAATAATGATGATGCCCCCTAAGTTGCGCAAACGTAACTGACGGGCAATGGCTTGAGTCGCTTCAACATTGGTATTAAAAATGGTTTCTTCGAGGTTACGACGGCCAACAAACGCGCCAGTATTGATATCAATCGTAGTCATGGCTTCGGTTTGGTCGATGATAAGGTATCCACCAGACTTGAGCTCCACTTTACGCTCGAGAGAACGCTGAACCTCGTTTTCGGTGTCGTACATATCAAAAATAGGCTTGTCACCTTCATACAGTTCAAGCTTATCGGTTAACTCAGGCACAAACTCTGAGGTAAACTCTTTGAGGTTCTCAAATTCAAGTCGTGAATCGACTAAAATCCGCGTCAAATCGGTGCCGACAAAATCTCGTAAAATACGCTGAGCTAAACCCAATTCGCCATACAGTGTCGAGCGTGTTTTGTATTTAACTCGACGCTCCAACACTTTCAGCCATAGCCGTTTAAGAAAGGCGGCATCTTGTGAAAGCTCTTTCTCATCAGCCCCTTCAGCGGCGGTACGAATAATGAACCCACCGTGCTCATCACAATAATGAGCCACGACTTTTTTGAGACGATCACGCTCTGATTCACTTTCAATGCGTTGTGAGACACCAACATGACTTGCGCCGGGCATAAAAACGAGATAGCGCGAAGGTAGGGTAATATCTGTCGTTAAACGGGCGCCTTTAGTGCCTAATGGATCTTTGACCACTTGCACCACGATATCTTGGCCTTGACGAACTAGCTCTGAAATATCACGAACTTGAAACTGCTGTTTTTCGTTCTCAGCCACACATTCAGTATGAGGAACAATGTCAGAAGCGTGAAGAAAAGCGGCCTTGTCTAAACCAATATCGACAAAGGCGGCCTGCATTCCTGGAAGAACTCGGCTGACTTTTCCTTTGTAAATATTGCCCACAATGCCGCGTTTCGCTTCTCGCTCAATGTGGACCTCTTGAAGAACTCCGCCTTCAATCATCGCCACTCGAGTTTCACTCGGGGTGACGTTTAGTAGCAACTCTGCACTCATGAGTACACCTCAATGTTTTTAATTATATAAATTCGTGCAAGAGCTGGTCAGTTTCGAATAATGGTAATCCTACAACAGCGTAATAGCTGCCTTCGATCTTCGTTACAAATCGTCCACCCAATCCTTGAATGCCATAACTGCCAGCCTTATCGCAAGGTTCACCCGATTGCCAATATTGTTCTATTTCTTCATCTGACAAAGGTTTAAACCATACATCCGTCGTTACCACGACGGATTTAGAATGATCATGTGTTGCTACGGTTACGGCTGTCATCACTTGATGTTTTGTACCAGATAAGCTGCGTAACATCTGTTGTGCTTGAGCAAAATCAGCAGGTTTTTCAAGTACTGTTTCACCTTGCACGACTATGGTATCAGACCCAATAACTATCGAAGCAGGGTTGGATAAAGCAACACCAGCCAGTGCCTTATCACGTGATAAACGTTCAACATACACTGCTGGGGCTTCATGCTCATTACGGCACTCTTCAACGTTGGGCACCACAATATCAAACTGATAACCCAGTTGAGTCAGTAACTCTCGTCTTCTTGGCGAGCCAGAAGCTAATACAATTTTTTTATTCATCATCTAAGGTGCCAGTGGCGTCGCACACGACGAAGCAGTAGGAACATCCAAGGCCATAATATGCAATTGATCATACCAACCCATAGTGAGAGCGGGTTAAATGTCACATCTTGAATTAAATATTCGCCGCAAAAGATCAGCACTTCAAGCAACATAGATAACACGCCAATGATTACGGCTTGTTGCCATAACGCCATATTACGCAGCACTAAGAAGTTAATCGCCACTAAGTAGACAACAATGGCCATCATCATGCCACGAATGCCCAATGTTGAACCAAGCAGCAGATCCCATAACAAACCAAGGATCAAAGCCGACCCTACGTTGACTCGATGCGGCAACGCTAAAACCCAATAGCATGTCACCAGCAGTAACCACGATGGGCGCAGTAGATCCAGCTCACCCGGCCAAGGGATAGTTTGTAAAACCAGAGCAAAGAGAAATGATGCACCAATCACCAATTTACTTTTCACGACACTACTGGCCATCGGTTGCTTCCTCTAACATTTTCTCTGGTGTAACTTGCAATACTTTCTGTTGCCTATCTTCGTTAGGCCAGATCAACAGCAAATAACGTAGACGATCAAAATCCACCACGGGATCGGCGGTGATCGACGCAAATTCACGCTGAGTATCTTTGTCGACCACCGAAACGTGTGCGACAGGATAACCTTCAGGATATACGCCCCCTAAACCTGATGTGACGAGCAAGTCACCCACTTCAATATCGGTGCTGGTGGGAATGTGTTCCAATTGAATACGATCCACCTGGCCATTCCCTGAAGCAATCACTCGAATATCATTACGAATAATTTGCACTGGAATCGCACTATTGGTGTCAGTCAGCAACAACACCCGGCTGTTATGCGCCGCCACAAAAGTCACTTGGCCAACAATACCTTTGTCGTTGATAACGGGTTGCCCTTCGTAAACGCCATCCGTTCGCCCTTTATCAATCACAACTTGATGACGATAAGGTGAGGTATCGACCGCCATCACCTCAGTGACAACCTTCTTTTCATCACGAACAAAAGAAGATCCAAGCAATTTACGTAACCGTTGGTTCTCTTCTCGGTATTGATCAAACAAGATCAAATCACTTTTCAAGGTGATCGCTTCTCGCTTTAAACGTTGATTCGATTCAATCAGTTTTTGATGAGTGGCGAATCGCTCATACAGATCATCAAACATGCTGCGCGGTAAATCCGCCATGTATTGAATGGGAGCCACTAAGCTATTAAGAAAAAAACGAACGTTGGAAAAAGCACCTAAACGACTATCAGCCAGCATAAGACTGGCTGATAAAATCACGGCAAAAAAGAGACGTAGCTGAAGAGATGGTCCTCGACCAAATATTGGCTTCATTCTATAAAAATCCTAGATGTCATGATGGGAGCTTTACGGCTCCCAAAGCCATTATTCTTCGCTAAATAGGTCGCCACCGTGCATATCGATCATTTCCAACGCTTTACCGCCACCAAGGGCAACACAGGTTAGAGGATTATCGGCAACCACGACTGGTATTCCCGTTTCTTCGGTCAAGAGGCGGTCGATATCTTTGAGCAGCGCTCCACCACCGGTTAATACCATACCATTTTCTGAGATATCAGAAGCAAGCTCTGGCGGACACTGTTCAAGCGCAACCATCACCGCAGAAACAATACCGGAAAGCGGTTCTTGCAGTGCTTCTAAGATTTCATTGGAGTTAAGAGTAAAGCTACGAGGGACCCCTTCAGCAAGGTTACGACCACGAACTTCAATCTCCATCACTTCATCGCCGGGGTAAGCCGAGCCAATTTCATGTTTGATTTTCTCTGCGGTCGCTTCACCGATTAAGCTGCCGTAGTTACGACGCACATAATTAATGATCGCTTCATCAAAACGATCACCGCCGATACGCACAGAGGAAGAGTAAACCACACCGTTCAAGGAAATAACGGCAACTTCAGTCGTACCACCACCGATATCGACCACCATTGAACCCGTTGGTTCAGAAACACGCAGACCAGCACCGATGGCCGCCGCCATAGGCTCATCAATCAAATACACTTCACGCGCGCCAGCACCGAGTGCTGATTCACGAATCGCACGGCGTTCAACTTGGGTGGAGCCACAAGGCACACACACCAGAACGCGAGGGCTTGGTTTGAGTACACTGTTGTCATGCACCTGCTTGATGAAGTGTTGCAACATTTTTTCGGTCACGTAGAAATCCGCAATCACGCCGTCTTTCATAGGACGAATTGCAGAAATATTCCCCGGCGTACGACCAAGCATCTGCTTAGCGGCATGACCGACAGCAGCAACGCTTTTTCCACCACGACCTTTATCTTGGCGAATAGCAACAACGGAAGGCTCGTCGAGGACAATACCTTGTCCTTTAACGTATATAAGAGTATTGGCGGTACCTAAATCGATCGATAGATCGTTGGAAAACATGCCACGCAGTTTTTTGAACATATTCTTCGCTCGTCCTGCAAGAATTAGAAGATAGAAAATTGCACTAAATGTACCAATGCCTTGCGATCACAGCAAGGCGTTGACGCATAAACATGGACTGAAACACGCAATTTCTAACAGATTCCTAACTTAGGTAGAAAAATCTCTATGAATTTGTGTGAATTATCCGGTTAATTTTTTTCACGCCACCAGATTACCCGGTCGCTGCCTCGGTACAATCCAAACTGTACTCGGCCTGAGACTTCATTTTCAAACGCGCTATTTTGATCATTGTAGAGACGCAACCAAGGCAACCCATGAGCATTGAGATCAAGCAAAGTATCAATGAATCCTTGATGACCCGCTCCCGGAGCCGTAAAGTTGATATTCGCGGTACCCAAAGTGAGCGTTTGACTGACTAAAGTAGGATAAACTTCAGGAGCCCCACCGGAACCTAAAGTTAGATCGGTCGGCGTTAAAGTGAAATTCGCAAGATCTGGTAACCTTGTACAGCGATCAAAGCTATTGGTAACAAAGCCATTGGCAGTGAAGTATTCACTCGTGATTGGCTGACTTAACGCACTCGTTTCTGGGCCATAAGTGTCGTGGATCACCAGTTTTCCCCAGCGCAATTTCATCTCATCATCAATATCTGTAATCGTATAGTCTATGCAAGGACTGCTGGCTGTTTCGCGGTAGCAAACTCCATCAAGATCTGTAAGATCGGATACCAAGAGGGTAAGATCTAACTTGCTGTTAAAAGGCACTATTGGTTGTGGTGGCTTTTGGTAGATCAATATCTCCCCAGAGAGTTCAATGCGAGAATCAACGCCATTGACTCGGTTCACACTCGTCAAATCGCTATCAAAGCTGATTGGTAAACTATTCACAGTATCGTTATATATTCGGTTGTCCCACTGCCGATCATAACGCCACCAAGCACTGTCGAAATAATTGACCGTTTCACTGCCTGACGCGGATTTTGGGTGTAAGTAAATACCCGGATTTTCTTTATATCCAAACGGTTGTCCTAAATAACTGAACGATTCGTCATTAGGAGAAGTCACCTCACACTCAGCCTGTAAGCTGGTCACCACCGAAGAAGGAGAAAAATAGGCTGGGATAAAACGACCTATCTGGCCCGTTGAGGCAACGGCAATCGGCAGATTCTCACTCGCTAAATCGAGTCCAAGATACGTCGTTGGCGCGTTCAGCGAGAAATCAAACACCCCAACCTCACTCACTCTTTGTTGTACAGTCGTCGAGCTACCTAATTGGTGATCATATTCAACTTCGCCGAGAGCACCGGGCACGCCTGTCGCTGGTGCGATTAGAGTATGTTTAAGCTCAATGTTTGCTTGTTGATAATTTGTCACGCCTAAATTGTTAGTGAAATCATTATCCTCAATCGGTGCCTCCGCAACCGCTTTGATATTGAGATTAAAGTTTTCATCCGCCCTAGCAAAAATATCACAGCTAATATCGGTATTAGGACACGCTCCACTAACACCATAATAGCTGGTCGCGCTGAGCACTAAAGCACGAGGAACTCGGGTAAAAATGCCTTGCCCTTCTAAAAGTAAATCCTGCTCATCACCACTCCCCGTTAAACGAGCATTCAAAGCAAGGCTACCAGCCTCACGATAGGATACGTTAATGCTCGCCTCACCATTTTGGTTGAAATTGAGCACCACTGGCGTTGCAGTATTGGATGACTGCCCTACCGCCACACTATTCACACCAACCGATAAAGCGCTAAAACCTTGCCCCCCATTAGGGCTCAAGTAATCACTCCAAAAGGAAACGGGTTTTTGTACATTTTGAAAACTAGGCAAACACAGTTGTGAAGCGTTATCTTTTCGTACCGCTTTAATGGTCCCAGTTACCGATTGATTGGCATAGGAATTAGGTACATCCAAAATGAAGCCACTGTCAGCAAAGTTCATCGTGCAGTTACTGGCCAAAAAGGGGCCAGCATTCCCATTGTGGCTGCATAAAGTGTTATTGAAAGACATAGCCGTGGGAACGGAACCAGAAACATCAACGGTGACATTACCTGCGCTGTTACGCCTAAGTTGGGTGTTACCAACCCCATTGCTAAATGGGATAGTTGAACCATTGACCCAACCGCCCGTTGCACTAGGTAGAGAGTTAGGGACTAAATAAGCAATAACCGGATCGGTAAATAAGTTATTGCAATTTTCATCGGCACACGCCGTCACAGACACGTCAGAGGCTGCACAAGTTAAACCTTGTGCTGGCAAAGAGATGCGAAAGTGATTAATTTGCTCACCAACTGGACGAGAATTGAGCGCACAGACTTCGAAATTATCAATTTCATGGTTATTAGTCGAAGAGCCTGTAGAACCTGTGATGGACATAAACAGATCCGTAGGAACATTTTGTTGCGCCGCAAATGACATCACATCAACTGGCCCAATTAAAGTTTGCCAACTGTCAGTACCAACTTTACGGCTTACAGTCACCAGCGACGTTGAAGCTTGAGTTGAGTCAATAACAATTCGGTAGCGGTGCTGAGGATTACCATTGGTATTGTCTACCCTCGGATTTAGGCAATCTCCATTGGTATTGGTTGTGCCGTTATTACACGTGCCTGCCAAATAGTTATAACCGCTATAGCCGGAACCAGATCCCCTTAATACAACGGCTTGCCGCCTACGACCTGGGCCATTCCCGCCACCTTCGATCGAATAGTTACCATATTCATCCAATCCAATGCCTAACCAGCCGCCCGCAAATCCGGGTTTTTGCTCATTGACTTTATAACCAAAACCTAAAGGCCCACCAAATGCCCCAACTTGAGGAGTGACAGAGGCATCAGAAAAGACAATCGCCACCCCATCTGCGCCATTACCACCATAAGCAAAATAGTCAAATTCAACCTCTACACGGTTCCCTGCCGCTGGGAAAATGCGTTGGAATGTTGAGGCTGTGGCTTGGTTTTGCACCGCTTGTGTTAATCGCATGCGATTATTGGTGATTGAAGGCGTAAAGTTGCCACTGCTACTGAATACTCGCCACTGCTCATCCAACGGCTGACTTTGGAAATCATCGCTAAAGCATTGCAACCCAGCGCTTTGGCACAAATGGCGCTCGTTATACAAATCCAGAATCTGACCATCAGTTAGTGCTTGATTATAAATAGCCACTTCATCAAGCCTTCCAGAAAAACTTCGGCTATCGGAATTATAATCTCGACCAATCTCCAAATTCAGAGTATTGGTTTTTAGCGGTTGGTTATCATTGCTCCTCGCAGCAACCACACCATTAATATAGATTTTTTGTCGCTCATTACCATTGGCTGAACGGTTATAACGAATGGTGATATGAGTCCAAGTATTTAGCGGAATAACATCGGATGTGGTTAGTGTATTAGCACCGCCAGAACTTCTCTCCCAGTACCAGAAAACTCTCCCTTGGCTATTAAGGTGGAATTCGTAGTTAGTATCTTTCGCCACTATGGTATGCAAGCCACCATTCGGCGGTCGGCTGACGGGGTACACCCACACAGATATCGTTAACTGCTCAGAAAAGGATAGTTTGTTATCATGCGCCACTTGCACATATTGGTTTTGGTTGGCAATAAACTCGCCATAGCCACAAGTACCGTAATTATTAACATTGGCGGGTAGCGCTGGTGATTGGGAACTGGTGAGCGCGCCATTCATCGCTCGACCATTAAGCGATGTGCCAAATGCATTTTTGACTTCGTTGGAGACACCGCTCCACTGCACTTCATCAAAATGATAGCGAGCAACAGGAGAAGGAGCACAAGCATTCAGTGGGTTAGATATGGGGGAACATGTACCAGTAATTGAACTATTGTTCACGTTAACTTTGCCACCAGCATTATTGGTTGCCGCAGTAAAATCACCATAAGCTGTTGAGTCATTTAAGGTGATATCGTTGGATGTAGTACTGATAATGACCGGAGAATCAGGTCTTCCTAGCTGGCTATTGTTAGCTGTGAAATGACTTGCCCCTGATACAGAACCGGAAGTCATATCCACCGAATTAAACGTCACAGAGTTATTAGAGGTCATCGTAATATTACCGCTATACACTCCCCCGGTAATCACAACCCCTGATTGAGCCGTAATATTACCAACCACATTCGCGCTCGTAATCACGACAGTATTATTATTACTGGTTAAATTACCCTGCACGCTACCGCCGTTGATAATGACGTTTCCTCCCGTCGTAACATTACCAATTAAATTGGTGTTATTGAAAGTTACGTTGCTGCTGCTGGCTGAAACATCCCCATAAATCGTATTTTGAGAGCCTTGGCTGGCTATCGCTCCGTAGTTCGCTTGTAGACTTATCTTATTTGATGCGTTACCCACTTGGTTATTAATCAAATAAAAACCGTCATTGGCGATCAGTGTTGAGTCAACATCGGCGACAATCACATCACCATCATTTAACGTCACTTGACCATTACCGCTACAGGTATAAGTATTGCCAGATTTTTGCCACGAGGTATTACAAGGAGGATATTGATTATTGGATAAATTATATTGTTGGGCACAAACCCCACTGCTCATGAACAGTATGCTAATCAGCCATTTATAGTGAATCACTTTTCACCCCCACTTCAATAACTCGCTGCAACGTCCAATCGCCAGACTGACAACGCCCGGTTGACGTCAGTTGATAAACAGTGCGACCATCATCCATATCGCCCACTGAGTTACATTCAACTTGTGCGCTACATTGCGCTAATCCTTCACCTTCAAACGTGAGTGATTGTACAGAATTAGTATGGCAACTGCCGTCGGTTGTCGTTTGATAAAAACGACTCAGTTCAACGTTGATCGCCGATCGCGCCGCCATTTCAGCCCTTGTCCCTAACACCATCGAAACCAATTGCTGGCTATTGCGCTGTTGATTACGGTTCGCGACCGATGCAACAAAGCCGACCACCACAATGATAAAGATGACCAATACTAAGCCGCTGCCTTGCTGTTTACGGCGTGTTGTAGATAAGCGCATCATGGTCAAACTTTACCTCCTCGCCGCGGTCGGAAAATGTCAGTTCAATTTTCACTAAGCCGTTGCGTTGTAGCTCTGGCTGTGTGACGTGAAAATTAGCTTGGCTAATGTTTTCAGCCATCAATACTGGAGTGCCAAGCTGCTCAGGGCTGAGCGCACTGCGATTAAGCGTGTAATCCGCGTAACGATAAATACGACTGTTCTGATAACAAAAAGCCACTGGCGTGCGATAAAAATAGACTCGCTTAGCTGGCGATTGAATTACAAACCCAGTCTGTTGTGTCAAGGCAACATCGACCATCCTTGTGTTGTTGGGTGATGTAAAATCCACATCTGCGTTTACTTGCGCTGTTTGCCCGCTGGCACTTGGCGTTTGGCGTAGCGAAGCGGCATTGGTTGGAAACACGACTAGACGATCGCCATTGAGTACCTTTTTGTCGATCGGCAATAAACGCACCGCAGCCGAAGGCGATTGCACGGTTGGCAGGTCGCTGTAGAGCGCGCTGTCAGTGATCGGCAAAAACTCAATGCAACCATTTTCCACCAACACGCTGTTTGGCACCGCTTCACGCAATTCTCGGCTCAGCCGCTCAGTAATAAAGCGCCCTTGTTGGATCAAAGCTTCGCGGGCGGTGGTATCAACATAAATACCCATACTTTGGCGGATCACAGAGCCTAAAAATAGCCCGACTACCGACAACAGAATAATCGCAATCACCATTTCAATCAGGGTGAAACCACGCATCAGAAATTGCCCTTAATCGCCGCAAACGGGTAGCGATTACCCTTCGGGTCAATGATCACCACAGAAACCCGTTTATAGTGAGTCAGTTGGTTAGCGTTCACTCCGCTTAGTTGCCCACCATTGTCCTGCTCATAAAATACTTGAATCTCAACGTTATAACGTTGGTAATCAGCACTGATATCAATGCCTAATACATCTTTAACCGATCCCGTTAGGCCATGGAAATCATCCACATCGTTGTACAACGTATTATTGGTTTCACTAGGTTCGGGACCAAGTTGCGCAATAGACGTACACATTGTTCGTCCTGATGCTGTCACTAATACACACTCAGGCAATCCGCCATTGGGGCCGGATTTTTCGTCAAAGGCTCGGCCCATTACTTCATCCATAACCGCGCGGCCTAACTCGGCGGCTTTTACTGCTAACACCTGTTCAGCGCTTTGTTGCGAGCGAGGATAAAGTGCGGCCGTGATGCCTGTCATGGCTATTGCCGTTACCGTGATAACGATGATCATCTCAATGAGAGTAAACCCGCGCGGCGTGTTAACACGCATAAATGTACCCCTCGCTATTGATGCACACTTGGCGAGATTCACCCGATTGCAGATTATTTAAGGTAACAGTGCAGTTTGCCGTTAAGCACTGCGTGGCGCGGCCTAAACTATCAAAATCTAAAAAATAGCTGCCATCGTTATTGGTTAACGTCAGGGTGATATCGTTTTCTGCCGCATCGACAAAACTGCTGTCTGCCAGCGTACTTGGTAGTGAAGTGGTGCAAGCACCAGCAGAAACGGAAGGAGATACTTGCTGTGCTTGATTATTGCTGACCAACCAGCGATTACAGAGGTCGGTACGCTGCATAGCGCGGTTTTGGGTCAAACGCAGTGAGGCCAACACTTCGCTTTGAGTGGTCACGCTTGAAAAGGAGGAGATGCCAGTATAACGGCTTGCAGCGTACACAGCGACAATGCCCAGCAGCACAATTACCACGACCAGTTCGATCAACGTAAAACCACGCCGTGCTGCTAAATGCTGCTGCATTTTATACCTCTAGCAAAAAAACAAGTGCTTAAAGTATATAAGAAATTTCCGTGGTGGGCTTAAGTTTTACTGATTTTTGTGGGTGAGAAATAACTAGCAGTAAAGGCCAGCAATGCTGGCCTTTACCTACAAGGCGATAACCCTACGCTTTTCTTACTTACAACTTACGATTTCAATCGTGGGCTCAGATGATGGCGTACTTGGAGTTACTGCGTATTTAACAAAACATTTACTAGAATCATCGCTACCCGTTTTGAAAGTATACGATATAGCGTCATTAGTAGTATTTGAACCTGATACAACTTTCCAATCACTATCCAAACCAGTCACGACTTTACCTATACCATTAGCACTTGCTTCAGGATAACCCCACACAACTTTTACTGCACCGCTAATACCACTAATAGCGACATCTGCTGCAGAGACAGACTCTTTACCATCAATTGCCGCTCGGCCATAAACAATGCCAGCGGCACCTTGCATCGCACCTTTTAGTCCTTGTAAAGAAGCATCACGCGCATCGCCTTGCAAATTCAAAAAACGTGGTGCAGCGGTGACGGCGAGAATGCCGAGAATGACAATCACAACCACAAGCTCGATTAGGGTGAAACCGTTTTGTCTTTTCATAGTTACTTTCTCTCTATGTTTTAATCAATGCGCAGACTTACTGCAAAGTGACGGTCACACGACCAGTTTTTATCTCATACACAAACTGGTGCGCGGTTCCGCCCTCCTTTTGCACATAAGTACAAGTGGCTTGACCGTCATCGGCTTGTGCTGAATATTTTACATTAGCGTTATTGGCTGCATTAGCGACTGTGTCAACTTTTGGTGGGTTTTGCAGCAAATTATCCATTAAATCAATACATGACTGATCCGTAATCGCCGCTGGATAACTGGTATTATCGGTATTGAGCGCCAATGGATAACCGTCCCTAAAACCTGTTGCGGCCCCGCTACTATCTGTAGAGCGAGTCAGCCAGAAATTGACACCATCATAGTTGACGGTGTTTTGTTTTTCCGAACCCAAAGTCACAGAGGTTCTTGCCTGAGCTTCCCACTGAGCACGCGCCGATAGAACACCAGTAGCAAAACCACCGGCAACCCCTTCAATGCTGGCTTTTTTCGCTTCATCGGTGACGTCTAAAAAGCGGGGTAGCGCTGCAACGGCTAATAAGCCGACAACCACAATCACTACGACTAATTCAACTAAGGAAAAGCCCGTTTGTTTGTTATCCATGCTCTACCTATCTCTTTGTTATTACCGTGTATTATACGCACTTGTTCTCGCATCGCTACGGGGCGAGTGCTCATTTCACTGCTTATGTCGAAAACTCATGCTGAAAAATCGACGCTTACTGTAAACTTATCCCTTAAAAGTTCAATGGTTATCACCTGTTTTTGACTGTAAACATAGCGACATTGATACTGATTTGCTTGATGTGCCGATTCAATTGAAATCACTTTGCTTTCAAGCAGTTGTTCATCTGGGTATAGCAGGCTTAACCAATAACGACAATCTATACTTGATTCATTTTCAGCTAATGGTAATACCCAGCCCGTTGTACTCATATTGAGTAATCGACCATTCGCGATTAAAGTTGAGGGCCGCCCCTTTAATAACCAATCTTGCTTATAAAAATTGGCACTTTCTACGATTTTACTGCTCGCCATCGCTAATGCGGTTTGATTGGCTTCTTTTTCTATCGACTTCCATGCTGATAGCAAAGCCATCAAAAGAACAAAGACAATCAACCCCCAAATTACGAACTGAGAACGCTCTATCGCCGTTTTCATCTGACAACCTTTATCCTTTGATCGCGTCGAGCATTCCCCACATTGGCAAAAAGATGCCAAGTGCCAGCACCAACACCATAGCGGCGACAATCACCAATAAAATCGGCTCTATACGCGCGGTGAGGGTTTTGAGATCGTAATCCACCTCTCTATCATAGAAGTCCGCGACTTCAAGTAGCAACTCATCAATGCGCCCTGTCTCTTCACCCACCGAAATCATCTGAATAACTAATGGCGTAAAAATATTGGCGTTTACCGCGGTGGTGGATACGCTTGTTCCCGCTTCAATGGCAGCTTTCATTTCTAACAGGCGAGACTCTAGAAATTTGTTATCCAGCGCTTCGGCAGATAATGCTATCGATTGGTTTAACGGCACCCCTGCTTTCAGCATCAAGGCAAAAGTTCGAGAAAAACGCGCCAATTGCGCTCGGTTCACTATGCCGCCGACAATGGGCATTCTTAAACGAAACTTATCCCACTTTTGACGCCCTGCGGCTGTGCTCAACCAAGCTCTGAAAGCAAATAAACACCCAAGCAATACGCCTATCATCATCGGCCAGTAGTTGACAAAGAAATCTGACATACCAATTAAAATGCGAGTTGGCAGCGGTAAATCAACCCCGAAACGGCTAAACATGCTAGTAAATTGTGGGATCACTTTAACGTTGAGAATGAACATCGCGACCAAAATAAAGCTGATGACAAAACTCGGATAACGCATCGCCGTTTTAATCCGTTTACGAGTTTCGACTTCTTGCTCGTAGTAATGAGACAATTGCAGCAAGGCTTCATCAAGCCGCCCTGTGTTCTCACCGACGTGGATCATCGACACAAACAACGGGCTAAAGACTTTCGGGTACATCTGCATTGAGCTCGATAAACTGCGCCCGTTGGTTAGCTCATTACTAACCGCTTCCAATGCTTCTTTAAGCTGTTTATTGGCACAATTTTGGATAAGTCCTTTCATCGAGCGCAGCAGCGGCACTCCCGCCTTGGTCAAGCTGTAAAGCTGACGACAGAAGATCACCAACACCTCAAGTGGCACACTTGGGGTAAACAGCGATTTCCAATCAATCGAAAAATCAGCCCCTTGGTCTGACGAAATTAAGGTCGGAATCACACCCTTGTTAAATAGCGCTTCCGCCGCGAGCTCTTCTGTCGGGGCATCAACATGCCCAGAGGTTTTGCTACCATCTAAATTTCGACCCTGATAACGATACGTTGGCATGAGTAACCTTAACTATAGATAGATGGCTTGAATGATGCCGGATGAATCACCTTCACCTAAGCTCATCACTTCATCTAAACTGACAACCCCTTGTAGCGCCAACTCCATCGCCGAAGCTAGCAGCGGTTTGTATTGCTTCGACTGACGAGCGGCTTGCGCAAAACTAACCGCATCGTTGGCGCGCAGCGCATCCATCATCTCGTGTTCAAGTTCGAGCATTTCAAAAACCCCAATTCGCCCACGGTACCCCGTCAAATTACAGTTCTGGCACCCACGTCCACGCGTAAAAGCCGCTTCAACTTGATTTGGGAAACGCACCGTCAGCCACTGTTTACGGGCTTCATCAACCTCATCCACCGCTTTACAATCGGGGCACACTTTACGCACTAAACGTTGGGCAACCACAGCCCGCACGGCGCTGGCCACTAAATAACCCGGCGCGCCCATGTCCATCATGCGCAAGGCGCTATCAACGGCATCATTGGTGTGTAAGGTGCTCAACACTAAGTGGCCGGTTAAGGCCGCGCGCAAACCAATTTCAACCGTTTCTTGATCGCGCATCTCCCCGACTAGAATAATGTCCGGGTCTTGGCGCAAAAAGGTTCTCAGCACCGTTGAGAAATCAAGGTCAATTTTAGGGTTGATTTGCACTTGGCTGATGCGTGGCAATCGGTACTCAACCGGGTCCTCAGCAGTAATGATTTTTTTGCCAGGAACATTGAGCTCTGATAACGCGCCGTATAGCGTCGTCGTTTTCCCTGAGCCGGTTGGGCCGGTCACTAAGATCATGCCGTGTGGACGTTTCAGTTGATGACGTAAACGCTGTAAAATATCATCAGGAATACCTGACTCTTCCAGTTTACGAACTCCGGATGATTGGTTGAGCAAACGCATCACCACCGATTCACCGTATTGTACTGGCATGGTCGACATACGAATATCGACCGATTGACCTTTGGCTCGGATATTAAAACGGCCATCTTGTGGGAGGCGTTTTTCTGAGATATCAAGATTGGCCATCAATTTTAAACGCAGCACTAAAGCCGAAGCGATGTTGGTTTCATTGAGTAGGGTTTCGTGTAATACCCCATCAATCCGCTGGCGTAAACGCAATACGTTAGCATCAGGTTCGATATGAATATCAGACGCCCCGACCTGAATCGCATCTTCAAATAGAGAGTTGATGAGCTTAACAACGGTCACTTCATCGCTGTCATCATCACCGATATCGAAATCAAAGGCGGTATTGCCTTGGTGTTCCAGTTGTAGCTGCTCGGCAAAGGACGCAATCTCTTTGGTGCGGCGATAGTAACGATCAAACCCTTCAACCAATTGTTTTTCTGGAGCAATAACAAATTCAAAACTGTATTGGGGTAATTGAGTGAGCAGAGATTCTTGAGCAAACAGATCCGCCGGATCACTCATTGCGATGCGCAGCGTGTCGCCATTTTTACCAATGATTAAGGCGCGTAAACGGCGTGCATGTACCTCCGGGAGGATCTGCACTGCATCAATATCGACATTGGCTCGGCTGAGATCGATCAGCGGCAGCGAAAGTTGCTGCGATAAGAAGCTAAGCATCTGCTGCTCTGACAAAAAGCCGAGTTCGATCAGCGTGTCACCCAGTTTACGTCCACTGCGCTTTTGCGTAGCGAGCGCTTGTTCCACTTGATTTTCAGTGATGATCCCTTCTTCAACCAGCAGATCACCTAAGCGTTTTCGTAGCTTAATTTGCACTCGCACTCTCCTCTAAACTGCTTAGTACGACTAGGCGATCACGAATAAACAGTTGTGACTGACTCGAGAGGCCAACTTTCGCAAGCGCTTGTTGGTAGGTATATTTGGCCGCCTGAAAATCCATCGTACGCTCTTGTGCTATCGCAAGCCCTAACCACCAGCGTGCGTTCTCAGCATCAAGCTTGACTAAGCGTTGATAGCTTTCTAATGCGAGTGAATCTTGCTTGGCTTTTTGTGCCAAGGCTGCTCTTAGCGAGAGATAATCGATCGAAGCATTGTCAGGTAAATGAACTAGAGGGGTTAACGCCGCTTCACTCTGCTTCTCTTTAATCAGCAATTTGGCTAACGCGATCCGCAAACTTTCTCCGTTATGATTGAGCTTTATACCGCTTTGTAAAATTTCAAAAGCTTTGCGCGCATCACCTTTGCCGTAATAGAGCGCGGATAATTTTTGACGGGCGAGTTCATTTTCTGGGGTAAAGCGTAGCACTTCACTGTACGCATCCAGTGCCTCTTTGAGCTCATTGCTGTCCACGGCTTTATCAGCGCGGCTCATTGCTTTTACCGCCAGTTGCTCTGGCGTCAAATCCACTTGTTCAATCAAAACACTTGAGATTTCTTGGCCACTTTCAGCACCGAGCGCGACCGCACGGTTAGAATGCAACGGCTGTTGATTGGCTAAGGCCGAATCCTGTTTAACCGTCACTGTGGGCATTGCTGAATTTGACGTTTTTTTGTCTACTGCAACAACGGCAGTTTGGTAAACGGGACGGTGAACCGGAACAATTTTGGTGGTCGGGGAAACAAGCGCAGGCGAAGAGCTTCGCTCATCAACCTCTAACAACAGGCTCTTAGGTTCATTCACTATCGCTTGATTGGCCAGTGTCTGACTGACCACTGTTTGACTGACCATTGTTTGGTCAACCGCAACTTGGTCAACCATAGCTTGCTGCTGTGACACCGCCCATCCACCGACCGCTAAGCTAGCAGCAAACCCGGCTACCATCCACAACCAAGCGCGGCTGCGTTTTACTTTCGCAACTTGCGCTGGTTGCAAGTTCACCACCGATTGGCGTTGCGCTTGTGCCAGTTTTGATAGTGCATCGTTCATCGCACTCATGATTGACTCCATCCCCACATAAAAGGGCGTTTAAACTTAGGCTTACAGGTATCAAACGTATCGTGAATCGCTGTAAATAGGTGCTGATTGCGAATCGTGCTGTCGTTTTGCGTAAAAGCCAGCAACAGAGCTTTGTGACACACTTGGTTAATCAAACGAGGGGTACCATAACTGGCTCGCCACAACGCTTTTTTCTGTTCAAGATTAAACAGTTGCGCATCACCTCCGGCTTTGCTCAAGCGACTCTCGATATAAGCGACTGTTTCATCTAAAGAGAGCGGCCGCAGATAAGCGCTAAAAGTAATTCGTTGGCGAAATTGGCGCAGATGGTGCTGCGCTAAACGCTCATCGAGCTCTGGTTGGCCGATCAACACCAGTTGCAACAACTTTGTGTATTCTGTTTCTAAATTGCCGAATAAACGCAGCACTTCCAATGCATCGTCTGGTAACGCTTGTGCTTCATCAACAATCGCGACTACTCGTTTCCCCTGCTGCTTTAGCACAATCAATTGTTGCTGAATACGATCAACAATATCCGCATCATCTTGCTTACTAAGGCCTAGTTCGCTGGCGACAGCTTGGCGAAGTTCTCGACCATTAAGCGCTGGGTTGGGTAAATAAATCAGTGCAATATGATCATGTAAATGATTGATCAACATACGACACACCATGGTTTTTCCGGTTCCGACTTCTCCGGTTATCTTGATCACTCCTTCGCCTAAATCAATGGCGGCACTCACTGTCTGAATCGCCTCGTAATGTGGTGCTAAGCCTAAAAACAGTGATGTATTAGGCGTGAGATGAAAAGGCAGTTGCTCAAAACCAAAGTGCTCAAGATACATGATGTTTATTCTTCGTCTGGGAACCACTCCTGTAGTAGTTCACGCGAGCGTTCGAGCTCTTTTTGCCACGTATTAACACCCACAACCGTTGGTTTCAGCAAAATCACCAATTCGGTTTTTTCAGTCAGCTCAGAGGTGTTACGAAACAGATACCCTAAACCGGGTAAATCCCCCAAAAAAGGGACTTTAGATACTTGATTGGAGGTGTTGGATTTCATTAATCCACCAATCACCACCACGTCACCATCTTGCGCGCGGATCACCGAGTCTGATTCGCGGATCGTACTACGCGCTAATGGTAAAATGATCTTAGTATTCCCGTAATCAATCTGTTTGTTCTGCTCTGCCACTTCAATCACAGCAGGGTGAACGTGCAAGAGCACATTACCTTGATCATCAATTTGTGGCGTCACATCAAGAGAGATACCCGAGAAAAATGGCGTGAGTTGAACATCTGGTGCGACATTGGAGTTCTCGCCATTTCCGACTACACCTGTCACATCGGTGACATAATATTCATCAGTGCCGACTTTGATCACCGCTTTTTGGTTGTTAGCCGCGGTAACTCTAGGGCTGGACAGGACATTCAAATCCCCTTGAGTTCCCATGAAGTTAAGCACTGCTTTAAAGCTGCCATCTGAAATGGTGACATTGGTTTGGCCTTTCAGCAGAGTGCCAATCGCATCCATCCCCGGCAGTAACGAAGCCGCACTACCGACTTTATCAATCACAACATCACCATTGCCAAAGGACATATTTGACCAATTGATCCCTTGCTGGTAACCATCGCTCAAGGTGACTTCTAAAATTTTCGCTTCAAGGATCACTTGTCGCTGCAGACGTTGCTGAGAAATGCCAAGGAAGTTACGCACTTCGCGAATTTCATCGGGGTAAGCGCGAATCGTAATGACACTGGCTTGTGGCGTGACGACCACACTTTGACCTTTACCCGAACCAATCAGTTGTGCAACGGCTTTTTCAAGCTGCGGCCAGAAATCGCTTTCACTGGTGGTTTCAATTTCAGTCCCACCTTTCGAATTACTGGATGAGTTACTCGAATTGGAATTAGAACTGGAATTTGAGCTAGAACTACTCGAAGAACTAGAACCGGTATCCGTATTAGTGATCGTACCGGTGGTGATGGAAGTTAAAGAACGGCCCGTACGTTTAAGTTGTAAATAATCGACCGGGATAGTCACAGTACGCAGGCCTGACGGGTAAACCTGAATCACTTTACCCTTTTTGATAATTTCATAGCCATACATGTCACGAACAACGGCCAATACATCATCCAAAGTCACGTCGGTTAGATTTACCGTTACACTTCCAGTAACTTCAGGGTGGATGGCGGCACTAAACTCAGTCCCTTTCACTAAACTGGCAAAAAATACCCTTGCATCCACATTATCAGCTTGGATACGAAAGCGTTTAACCGTTTCTTGACTGCGCGCTGTGATTCCCTCAATGTCAGGCATCAAGTCAGCTTCTACGGAGGCCGGTAGAACGGCTAGATTTCGGCTGTTGGCTTCATTAATCGCCTGATTCAAAGACTGTTTCATCTCAACTGGATCGCGATGCCCCATAGAACAGCCCATTAAGGATACGATGACTACGCCTAATACGATTTTACGCATACGATTTCTATACCTTACTGCTTGATGTCCAGAGAAAAGAGGCCTAAATCCCACGTCTTTCCTCTGCGAGAAAGGGTCACTTGCTGTGGTTCAATGGCTTCTACTGTGTAGCCAAATAGCGACTCTCCGATGCCAACCACTTGATCGTTAAGCACTGCCACACAAGGTATGGTTTGTTGGCATACAATACTTTGCAACCTAGGTAGCGGGTAACTTTCTATCTTATTGACAGGTGATGCGCTCTCACTCGCCCAACCTAATGGCGCGGTAGGATCTTTCGCTGCCCAACTACTGCATACAAAACACATCAACAGCAGTGAAAAAACGGATCTAACCACCAATAAACTCCTGTCTAATGCCTAATGTGTACACTTCCATAATGACTCTGGCTTGGGGGTAATTTTCTACCTTGTATTGGAAATGACGCCAATAATACTTCATCGGTAAACTTTCTAAATTGGTCAAATAATTCAATATCGCGAAGTAATTACCGGTGAACTCCAATCTCACAGGATGAACATAATAGCCTGAATATTCAGATGATTGGTTGTTATTTGCAATCGGCTCTGCTGCTAATGACTCCATGGAGACCAAAGTCAACTCTGGGCTGGTTGCCAAAACACTTTCAAGCAATTGCGCCATCTTCGCGGGTGTAATCAGTGAATCAACCAATGCTGCCAGCTCAAGCGAGAGAGTTTGGCTCTGCGTCATTAACTGTTTGAATTCTAGATTGATCTCTTGATTCGGATCTTTATTAAGCTTAGCAGTCAATAACAGAATTTCACCTTGCATTCGCTGGTTCATCTGCTCAACAGACTGAAGCTGTAACCGATTAGCCGCCACCGATTTCATCGCAGGCTCGAGTAACAAGCTAAACAAGAGCAGTGTAATCACCACTAAGCCACATAAGGCGATCAACATTTTTTCACGCGAACTGATGGCTAAGAATTTGTTGCTGATGCTCTGCCAATTCATTGGCTATCCTCCGCTTTAGTTTTAAGCTCAAAGATGAGAATGCCTTGCTCATTGCGCGCAATTTTTAACTTTTCAAAACTACGTCCCACTAGGTTCAGTTCGCTTTTAAACTGACTTAACCAGTTTGGAATATCTTTCGCCTCTCTAGCCAAACCTTGCAAATCGAGCTGCTCATGATGAATGGTAATGGTCGTTAATGAAATATCATCACGGCTGAGTGTGGCGAGCGAACGCATGACTCCTGAGTAACCGACCTGTTGTGATTGGTCAAACTCATTAATCGAATCCAATGTGGCTTGTTTGCCCTTAATTTGCTGCTTCAAACGCTCAATCGCCGCCATTTTTTCAACCGATGGCTTATGCTTATCAACTTTCTGTTTGGTCGTTTCTAATTCAGCAGCAAGGACTTTATTTTGCGCTTGTTTAGCTTGTAGCTGCTGTTTCAATTGACTATTTTGCCATTGATAACTGGCATAGGCCAATAGCATCACTAAAGCGACAATGCCCCAAATCGCGCAGACCATGGACAGTGAAAAATACTCTTTCTTCGGCTTAAGATACGCCGGGTATAAGTTGAGCATTGAATCGTCAATGCGAGTCACTTGCTCCACCAGCAGATGCGCCGAACTCGGTAACCGCTCATCAAGCAGGGAAACTTTGACATTTAGGCGTTCATTTAATGCATCGACCAACTCTTGCTGCGCTTCTTCATCACACAGCACTTTTAGCTGATGTAATGAGGCCCCTTTAAGCTGCGAGGAAAGGTAATCGATCGAACGTTGCAGTTCTAACGCTAAACCATCGAGCTGTAAAACCGAGCTGGCGACGCCAGTAATGGGAGAGACAACACCTCTCATCGTGCGTTGAAAACAGCATTTTTGGTCCACAAATGCGTCAAACTTAAAACTGCTGTTTTTACTGCGCTGTAGCAGCAAAAAATGTTCAAGATCACCGGCACTTCTCGCCCACACTTCATCTTCGGGAATTACTTTGCCTAACTCTAAACCCATCGCACTCAGTTGCGACGCCACTTCCAATACTGTGCGTTTTGAGACCACGTAGGCTTGAATTTTATTATCTGCGGGTAACGGAAAAGCATCAGCGATGATGTCAGTGACTTTCTCTGTCACCAGATCTTTCAATAAAAATGGCAGGGCGACTGACCACTCTTCTTTGGGTAACTGCGGTTTTTCTATTTGATAAGTTTGATAAAAATGAGCATGGAGGACAAGGTTAATTACCGTGCCCTTGATGTTGAGCGGTTTGAGTGCGTGAAAGAGTACCTGTTGCCACGTTGCACCATCAAGCGGGATCTCTGTCGGCAAAGTCGCATCATCCAAAGCCGAGAAATAGAGAGCATCAGGTCTTACGACAACGAACAATTGCCGCAACGTCGCTTTAGATGGTTTTAATTTATCAATCAGTGACTGAAGATTCATATAGGTTCGCTTTTATTTTTTACGCCAACGATTTCTTCGCCCTAAGGTCACGCTAGGGCTAATTATTTTCTCAGGTAACAAAGGCTGCTCTTCTTCAAACAGTCGGCCTTGCCCACCATGAATGCCTAGGTTTTTTAGCGTTTGCCACTCTTGCTCTGTTTCGACACCGACCGCAATAACTTGAGTCTGAGTACCGCCACAAGCACCGATCATGCTACGTACAAACAGCTGATTTTCATGCCGTTGGTCTATTTTCTTCATCAAACTGCGGTGTAACTTAAGGAAATCAATCTTAAGATCTTTTATGTAGTGAGTGCTGACAATCGTTCTGCCAGCCTGCCCTACGATTACCTTAGCACCGAGGCCGGAGATCATCTTAATAACGGGGCGCATATAATCGAGATGCTGTACTAATCGCCCCTCTGGAAACTCAAAGGATAGCAGTACTCTGCTACTCGAGGTCAGTTGCAGCAATTCATGTCGAAACCACTTAAAATACGACTTATCGGCGAATGGGACGACATGCAAGTTCACTGACACATTGACCTTAACTTCAGAGCGTTTGAGCAAACGAACCACCTGCAGCAACACGGCTCGATCCATCACCATTTCATAACCTACAGTTTCTAAAGCAGAATGAAAGCGAGAGGCTTTTATAACACCTTGTTCTGGATCATCAATACGCGCAAACAACTCATCGTGCAGCCATACTAAATCATTCGTCTTTTCAAGCAAATAGCAAGGTTGACGGAATAAAATTATTTTCTCAGGCGTCAGCACCTGATCAAACAAAGTTCGCCAACGCACACTGCCGCGTTCCTCTTGGAAAAAAGTACTCTTTTTAAAGCGGCTCCACGTGTTCACTCGCTGTAACTGAGCACTTTTTAAGGCCGTTTCTGCCTCATCCAACACTCGACCACGCCGCTCGCCTTCGCTGTACATACTGATACCTATATGGCACCAGTTTTCTTTATCGAGCGGCTCTGGAGGCGATATGCGCGCTAAAAGCTTCAAACATTGTGTAGCAATAGAAGCGACCTCTTTTACCCCTTGGTGCGGCACAAAAATGGCAAAATCGGTATCGTAATAGCGAGATAAAATAACATCCGGGTAACGCTGTATGACGTTAGAGATGTTCTCCCCGACTTCCACAACGAGATCATCCGCTGCTTTTTTATCATTTTCTTCGCACAGAGAATCCCAATCATCGATACGCACTAACAAAACGCCACCACGCGCGCCATTCTCTAACAAGGCTGATTCCAATTTGCTATCAAAAAGGACACGGTTGGCCGTACCCGTCAACTTATCTAAGAAGGTTTGGGTCCGGATAAAAGTATCAAAGCGGCTACGCTCTTGACGAGCATCTTGCAGTTCATCAATCAGGACATCAAGCGCCTCACTCGCCGTATAAGGCCACTCGCGGTGATCACCTTTGGCGTACTGCTCCACTCGACCGGCGAGAATCATTCGCCCTCGCTCCTCCAACAATTCAGATCCAAGCAATTGCTCTTTAAGCCACTTTACCCCACGAATCAAACAAAACACGATGAGACCAACTGCCAACGTAATAGACCACATGGCACCCAATGAGTAGCTATAACTGAGATAGGGCGGAACGGCTTTAAAGCTGATGCTGTAGCCTGGATTACGTTCAAGGATAATATCAATATGGTACAAACGGGCAGGGTCGACTTTGGACGAGGTATCTTTAAAACGGTAAATAACGCCAGCTGGTGAAGAGAGCTGCATTTCAACAATGCTACTGGCTTGCAACATTTTGGGCATCCAACGTTGCAATGAATAAGCGGCATCAGGATCTTCTATTTCTTTATCGACTACCTCCACAATTCCTGCTAGGTAGTGATTGAGATATTCTTGTCCAAGCCGTTGAAAAGACAAAGTTCCACCAATAAACAAAATGAACATTGCACTGGTTACGATGAGCGTAACAAAAGCTACTAACCGAGTACTCAGTTTCAGTGTTGGTGTATACCGCATGAATGCTGAATTCCTTTTCAACGTAAACTTTGTCGATCACTAAGCTGTGCTGACAAACAAGAAAATGCTAATAGTGATAACTATATAAAAAAGCCGCGGTTTTCGCGGCTTTTTTCGACATTCGAACGTTTAGAATGGGATGTCGTCATCAAAATCCATTGGTGGTTCATTATACTGAGGTTGAGCCTGTTGAGGAGCTGACTGCTGTTGCTGTGGTTGCTTTTGCATCGCAGGCTGCTGAGGTTGCCCCCATCCGCCACCTTGTTGCTGTTGTTGTGGCATTCCACCTTGCGCTGGAGCACCACCTTGAGCACGGCCACCCAACATTTGCATCACACCATTAAAACCTTGTACGACAACTTCGGTGGTATAACGATCTTGTCCGCTTTGATCTTGCCACTTACGAGTTTGTAGCTGACCTTCAATGTACACTTGTGAACCTTTACGTAAGTATTCACCAGCCACTTCGGCTAATTTGCCAAACAGCGCAACACGGTGCCATTCGGTTTTTTCGCGTTGCTCGCCAGTTGCTTTATCACGCCATGAATCTGACGTTGCAATGGTGATATTTGCCACAGCAGCGCCACCAGGCATATAACGAATTTCTGGGTCGTTACCTAGGTTACCCACTAAAATAACTTTATTTACTCCACGGCTTGCCATGTTTTGCTCCGTCTTCCATCATGAGTGTTCTTTAAATAGCTGACTAGGATACCACGCTTTATGCGAGGCACAAATCTTCACAGAAATAGTTGTCAAAATTCATCTCACAATCTTGCTCAATTTCCTATTTTTTAGAACCACTACCTCTAATTTAAGGATGACAAAACACTCAGTTACCTTACTATATGAAACTAAGCGCAATTTTATTTATCTCGTTGGCTTTATAACCTAATTTCCGTCATTTTCTAGACAGTTGTCTAACATTCTCGTCAAAAGGAAGTGACCATGAGAAAAGCAAACTATACCCGCACCATTTACTTTCTCTGTTTAGATAAAGAGCAAGAACACCCTTATATTGACCATTTAACCGATCGGCTTGGGCTGCCCATTCCTAAAATTGAGCCCGAAACCTTGCGCCAAGCGTATTGTTCAGATAAACACAAAATATTGATGATTGACCATGCCGATTATGCGCAGTTGCAACGACGCTTGGGAAACTGCCCATTAAACAGTCAGCATCATGAAACGATCCTCATCAATGTGTTGCAAAGATTAACCACGAATGACTTATTAACCTTTGGCCATTTAAAAGGGCTATTTTATAAAAATGACACCTTAGATAAAATTGCATTCGGGCTTGGCGAAATCATTAATGGACAAAATTGGCTACCCAGACACGCTGTAAGTCAGTTACTGCACTACTATCGCTACGCGTTTGAGTCCCATACTGCTCAAGTGATTACAGACTTAACCGCCCGCGAAATACAGATCCTCCGCTGCTTACAAACTGGCGCATCGAATAACCAAATGTCGGAAGATTTATTCATCAGTGAATTCACGGTCAAATCACATCTCTACCAAATATTCAAAAAGCTATCGGTCAAAAATAGGGTCCAAGCGATTGCGTGGGCCAATCAAAATATTCTGTCTTAATTATGTGCTTTCACGCAGAATTTAACTGAGTTCACCGCTTTAGTGGTGATAGCGTTTCATAAAGCATGATAAGGTTGCGCCATCAATTAACAATTCAAATAAAAATAAGGTTATAGCATGATCAAAAAATGCCTATTCCCAGCCGCTGGCTACGGTACACGTTTTCTTCCAGCGACAAAATCAATGCCCAAAGAGATGATGCCAGTAGTCAATAAACCCTTGATCGAATATGGTGTTGAAGAGGCGATTCAAGCCGGAATGACCGGGATGTGTATTGTGACTGGGCGTGGAAAACACTCGATCATGGATCACTTCGATAAAAACTATGAGCTAGAGCATCAAATTAGTGGCACCAACAAAGAAGAGCTACTGGTTGATATTCGTGAAATCATTGATACCGCCAACTTCACCTACATTCGTCAACGTGAAATGAAAGGTTTAGGCCATGCGATTTTAACGGGTCGAGAGTTAGTCGGCGATGAACCTTTTGCGGTGGTGCTGGCCGATGACTTATGTGTCAATCAAGAAAAAGGGGTTTTGGCACAAATGGTCGCTCTGTATAAACAGTTCCGCTGCTCAATTGTTGCCGTTCAAGAAGTGCCTGAAAATGAAACACATAAATACGGTGTTATTTCTGGTGAAATGATCAAAGACGATCTGTTCCGAGTGGATGACATGGTTGAAAAACCAGAACCAGGCACCGCACCAAGCAATTTAGCCATCATTGGCCGCTACATTTTAACCCCAGATATTTTTGATCTGATTGAGCAAACAGAGCCAGGTAAAGGTGGCGAAATTCAAATTACCGACGCGCTACTCAAACAAGCGCAATCAGGCTGTGTATTGGCGTATAAATTCAAAGGCCAACGCTTTGACTGTGGTAGCGTAGAAGGCTATATCGAAGCCACTAACTACTGCTTTGAAAACATGTACAAAAAGAACGAACAAAAAGTCGCGTTGGATAAACATTCGACTCATAAAGCTTAAGTAACCGAATGCGTTAGTCACCTAATGCGTTAGTCACCTAATGCGTTAGTAACCTAGCGCCTCCCCAATAAAAACCACGGCAAGTCCCGTGGTTTTTATTTACTGTTTTTTTATCCAGTACCTATTTGCACAAAACTCACACTATGCAATACTTGCTTAACTTGTGTTACATAGAGCCTAGATGATGGACAAAATTGAAGTTAGGGGCGCTCGAACCCACAACCTGAAAAATATCAACCTGACCATTCCACGCGATAAATTAACGGTGATTACAGGGCTATCAGGCTCGGGGAAGTCGTCTCTCGCCTTTGATACACTCTACGCAGAGGGCCAACGCCGCTATGTTGAATCGCTGTCTGCCTATGCACGCCAATTTTTATCTTTGATGGAAAAACCGGATGTTGACCATATTGAAGGTCTTTCACCGGCTATCTCTATTGAACAAAAATCAACCTCGCATAACCCTCGTTCTACGGTTGGCACCATTACCGAAGTTTATGACTACTTGCGTCTGCTTTATGCGCGAGTCGGTGAGCCGCGCTGCCCTGAGCACAAAGTGCCACTTCGCGCCCAAACCATCAGCCAGATGGTTGATAAAGTATTGGAGTTAGCTGAAGGTTCAAAACTGATGCTGCTTGCACCGATTGTGAAGGAGCGCAAAGGTGAACACGTTAAAACGCTGGAAAACTTGGCCGCGCAAGGTTTTATCCGTGCCCGCATTGATGGTGAAACGTGCGATCTGACTGATCCACCAACCCTTGAGCTGCACAAAAAGCACACCATTGAAGTGGTGGTTGATCGCTTTAAAGTTCGTCCTGACCTACAGCAGCGCCTAGCCGAATCCTTTGAGACAGCGCTCGAGTTGTCAGGCGGTATTGCTGTGGTTACTGATATGGATGGTGAAGGCGAACAGATTGTATTCTCAGCCAATTTTGCTTGTCCACACTGTGGCTACAGTATGCAGGAGTTAGAGCCTCGGCTGTTCTCATTTAATAACCCAGCGGGCGCATGCCACACCTGTGATGGTTTAGGCGTACAACAATATTTTGACCCTGAACGCGTTATCCAAGATAGCCAACTCAGCCTCGCGCAAGGAGCGATTCGTGGCTGGGATCAGAAAAATTACTACTACTTCCAGATGCTCACGTCACTCGCTGCGCATTATGATTTTGATTTACACACCCCATTTAACAAACTGCCTAAAAAGGTTCAGGAAATCATCTTGAAAGGCTCGGGGAAAACTGAGATTGAGTTTAACTACATTAATGATCGTGGTGATATTCGGGTTAAACGCCATCCGTTTGAAGGCATTCTCAATACACTTGAACGGCGTTATCGCGATACAGAATCTAATTCTGTCCGTGAAGATTTGGTGAAATACATCTCGACTAAGCCTTGTACCAGTTGTAATGGCACCCGTTTACGCATCGAAGCTCGCAACGTATTTATCAATGACACCGCACTCCCGGAAGTGGTGGAACTGAGCATTGCCGATGCCTTGCAATTTTTCCAATCTCTTGATTTAGAAGGCCAACGAGCACAAATTGCTGAAAAAGTAATGAAAGAGATCAATGACCGTTTGCATTTCCTCGTCAACGTTGGATTGAATTATCTCAACCTTTCTCGGAGTGCTGAAACCCTATCAGGAGGCGAAGCACAACGGATTCGCTTAGCGAGCCAAATTGGCGCTGGACTCGTTGGGGTAATGTACGTCTTAGATGAGCCATCGATTGGGCTCCACCAGCGTGATAACGAACGGCTATTAAAAACGCTCACACATTTACGCGATCTAGGCAACACGGTATTAGTTGTAGAGCATGACGAAGACGCGATTCGTATGGCCGATCATGTAATTGATATTGGCCCCGGCGCTGGTGTGCATGGTGGGCAAGTCGTAGCAGAAGGGAATGTGAATGACATTATTTCCAACCCTAATTCGCTCACGGGACAGTACCTGAGCGGCGCGAAAAAAATTGCGATTCCTACCGTGCGTACCCCGAGAGATCCCAAGAAAACGGTGGAGCTTATCGGCGCGTCGGGTAACAACCTCAAGACGGTTGATTTATCAATTCCTGTTGGTTTATTTAGCTGCGTAACCGGAGTTTCAGGCTCCGGTAAATCAACCTTAATTAATGATACCTTTTTTAAAATTGCTCATACGGCCTTAAATGGAGCCACCACAGCAACGCCTGCTCCATATCAAAAAATCAAAGGGTTAGAGCATTTTGATAAGGTCATCGACATTGACCAAAGCCCGATAGGCCGAACTCCCCGCTCAAACCCGGCCACCTATACAGGCATTTTCACACCGATCCGTGAGCTATTCTCGGGCACTCAAGAGTCTCGCTCTCGAGGCTATAAACCGGGTCGTTTTAGCTTTAACGTACGCGGTGGACGCTGCGAAGCATGCCAAGGTGATGGTGTGATTAAGGTTGAAATGCACTTTTTACCCGATGTTTACGTGCCATGCGATGTGTGTAAGGGCAAACGCTATAATCGTGAAACATTGGAAGTCCGCTACAAAGGCAAAGCGATTGATGAAGTGTTGGAGATGACCGTCGAAGATGCTTACGCTTTTTTTGAGCCCGTACCGATGATCGCTCGCAAACTCAAAACTTTGATTGACGTGGGTTTATCCTACATACGCCTCGGACAAGCGGCGACGACATTGTCAGGGGGCGAAGCTCAACGCGTCAAACTGGCTCGTGAACTATCAAAACGCGATACAGGAAAAACCTTGTACATTTTGGATGAGCCAACGACTGGTTTACACTTCCATGATATCCAACAGCTCTTGACCGTACTGCATCGCCTACGCGACCACGGCAATACTGTGGTGGTGATTGAACACAACTTAGATGTGATTAAAACCGCAGACTGGGTGATCGACTTAGGGCCAGAAGGTGGACAAGGCGGCGGCGAAATTATTGCTCAAGGAACGCCCGAAGATGTGGCGCAGATCGAAGGTTCACACACAGCACGCTTTCTTAAGCCTATGTTGAAATAGAAAAAAACGGTAAAGTAAAGAAACCAGTAAGTGGTTGCTGGTTTCTTTTAATTGGAACGCGAGACCTATGGCAACATTGCATCTAAGCGGTACACAACTTGAAGCACAAACACCCGCCATCCCCTTAAACAAACCCTTTTTGCTTTCGATTGGCATTCTCTATTTACTGGCAATGCATTTTTTTATGCCCAACCCTGGTGGCTCAGGTCTGGCTTTATCTTTTAATCCAACCACTTGGCTTGCCCTTAGTTTTACGCTCTCATTAGGTCTGTATCAACTCGCATCTAACCGTAGGTTACGCTATTCCAAACTGACCATCGGTCTTTTCATCAGTTGTGTGATCATGACGATTCCGCTGCTTTATACGAATGCTCAAATTGAGTCGTCGTTGAGTCGAATGTTAGGACTATGGACTGGGCTGCTTTTTTTTGTATTGCTGCAACAATTTCGTTTTAGTAACAAACATAAGCAGCGATTACTCTGGTTTATCGTACTCGCGGTATTGATTGAAACTCTATTTGGTCTGTACCAATACTTTTTGCTTTCACCCGATAATATTTTTGGCTACAACACCCTCATCAACCGCCCTTACGGCATTTTTCAGCAACCGAATGTGATGGCGAGCTTTCTCGCGACAGGGCTGGTCATGTCCGGCTATTTACTGGCTCGTCAACCGAAAAAGTACAATCAGCATGTTAGCGAAGTGAGCCTACTTTATGTCACTCCACTGCTCACTGCACCGTTGCTGGTGATATTAGCCTCGCGCACTGGCTGGATTGGCGCGGTACTCGGCACGCTTTTTGTTCTGCCTTACCTATTTAAATTTTCGACGCCTAAACGATTTTGGGGATGGAGCGCTGCGACGCTATTGGGTATTGCTTTAGGGTTTGTCGCTGTCTATGCCCAAGGCTCGGGCGATTTTCTAGAGAATAAGGCTGATTTAGAGAGCCCTCGCCGTTATACCTTTCCTCAAACCATCGATATGGTCATAGAAAAACCCTTCACGGGTTATGGCTATGGCAAGTTTGAATCTGAATATTTGCTTTATACTGCAAGGCAACACCAATTAAACCCTAGCTACCAACCGGGGTTAGCGTCGATGGATCATCCTCATAATGAATTACTATTCTGGGCGGTGGAAGGCGGTTTGTTACCTGTGCTAGGGATCACACTGGCCATGCTTTTCGTGCTCATGCGGATGTATTCGGCCAAGAAAGGGACCAGGCTTGCGATGTTCGCCCTTTTCATCCCTATCGTGTTGCACAGCCAACTCGAATACCCGTTTTACCATTCGGCCATTCACTGGGTAACCTTCATCATTCTTCTTTTTTGGGTTGATCAGCGAGTAGCTAAATACCGTTCGGCCCCTTTTGGCCTTATCAGTAAATCCCTGTTTCGAGTATTGAGTTTAGTACTGCCGATTTTGACTGGCTTTTATATGCTCAGCGCACTGCACAGTAATTACGTGCTTACCCAATTTGAGAAATCTCAACCCAAAAACCCGGATATCCTACAAAAGGTGACGAACCCTGTAGTTTGGAAAGACCGTTTTGATTGGGATGTCTACAGCACTTACCTCAACATTGGCCTGTATAATCAAGATCCTAAATTGATTACGCCATACATCGACTGGTCATTGGCCATCATAAAACATAAACCGCGTCCTGCTTTTTACAATAATCTGATCTTGGCTTACCAAGGTATTGGTGACGAAAGCCGCGCCGAGCAAATTCGCTCCGAAGCCGCATTTTTGTTCCCCAATATGGATTTCAGTGAGGTGCAGTATAGCCCACCAGCCAGTTCGGCTGATCGTTCGTCTGCCAATTAAATCGAGGATATGAGCCTTATTCATTAAAAAAGCTTTCCCCAAAAGAGAGAAAGCTTTTAACCGTTGAGCTTATTTCACACTCCAACCAGTAGATCTCACTGCCAGATGAGTGGCTTACGTCACTGGTGGAAAATCCAACACCATGGTAGCAACGCTGAAATAGATGATCACCCCAATAGAATCCGCAATGGTCGTGATCAACGGAGCACTGGCTGATGCAGGATCGAGCTTAAACTTATTCAGAATGAACGGAAGGAGCATTCCAACAATACAGCCAATAATCACCACAATTTGCATCGTTACCGCAACGACAAAAGCGATATCACTGCCGCCTCGCCAAAAACCCAATAAAGAGACAGCAATGGCCATTGTTGCCCCTAATAACGCCGCAATCCCTAACTCTCGCACCAACATGGATAGCCAATCTTTCATCACCACTTCACCAGTGGCTAAGGCTCGAACCATCAACGTTGCTGACTGGGATCCTGCATTACCGCCGCTATCAATCAACAGTGGTAAGAAGAAGACCAAGGCGACATAGGTTTGAATCGTCTCCTCAAAGTACGCAATTCCGGCACCAGAAAAAAGATTACCAAAGACTAACAACACCAGCCAAAACACACGTTTCTTGTACATTAGCCATACGCTGGCTTCTTTAAGGTTACCGGTAAAACCAACCGCAGCGACTTTATGAAAATCCATATCCGCTTGCTGCTCGGCCACGTCCATCGCATCGTCATAAGTCACTATACCGACCAAACGAAATTGCTCATCAAAAACAGGTACCGCAAGTAAATCGTATTTACTGATGGCTTGCGCTGCACACTCTTGATCTTCATCGGCTCGAACAAACACTGTCTCTTTGGTCATGATGTCAGAGACAAGCGAGGTTGGTTGTGCCAGCACTAAATCCTTAAGCGAAAGTGTACCAAGTAAGCGATTCTGTTTATCAATCACATACGCTTGATAGATGGTTTCCCTCTCGTTGGCCATTTCACGTAAACGCGCTATAGCCTGCTGCACATCATCATCGGCGTTTAACGTCGCATAATCTGTCGTCATGATGGAGCCGACCGAGCCTTGAGGGTAGGCTGCAAGTTGTTGTACATCTTGCCGCTCTTGTTGATCCAGTAGAGCAAGTAGCGGCGGTTGGCGCGTCTCATCCAAGTGAGCATATAAGTCAGCCCTTTCATCATGGGGCATAACTTGAAGCACTTTCGCAAGCGCTTCGAGCGGCATTCTCTCCACCACTTTTTCTCTGATAGGCTCAGAAAAATACCCCAATAGCTCCGCTTGACGAGCGATTGGCATCAATTGCACCAGCTCAAAGACATCCTCTTCGCTCAAGGTCTGATTAGCCAACTGCTCAGCGAAGACTTGAGCAATATCAGCGATAGGATACTGTTCCATTAATTGATTTAAGTTTAATGGGTCACGATTAAAATTAATCGCAGCGAGTTCTAACGCTATTTTTTGTAATTTCATTATCATATCTCAGCCGATATTTAACTTTAAAAATAAACATAATAATTTTAAAGCTTATTTTTAGAATCAATGTATTCAATGAATAACTTAAATTTTAAGTACACTGTTCCAATCTCACTAAAATTTCATTTAGTGAAGTTGAGCGACTTATTTTAAAGTTTGTTAATATTTATTATATAGAATAGGCGCCAATCACTCGATTCCGACTATCGATGATAGGAATCATAGGCAAATGACTGTCTAATAATAACTTTCTAGCTTGAACCTTATCCATTAAGGCCGATACGGCAATATCGCTTTTGTGCATAATATCTTTCATGATGATATTCATCTGTGATACCACCACCTTGCTTAAATAAACAAATCCTAAGTATTCACCTGCATTACCAGAGATAAAGATAAGGTTTAAACGCTTATCGGTTAAGGACGATGAGCGTAGAATCGCAATCACCGCCTCTACAGATAGCGATGCGCCTACACAAATAAAGTTGTTATCCATTTCGGTTTGAATAGAGTGAGCAGCAGGTAGCCGGTTGCCCATAGCTAATGATGTGTTGTACATAACCATCTTTGTATCTCCTTGAAACTATCAAGGCAAAGAAACCAAATTATGCAGAAAATCCACGTAACTGAGCTGCAATAAGCTTATACCATCAAGCTCAAGCATTCCCCGCCTTGAACAAGCAAGTTAGGAGAAGATAAAGTCAGTCAAATAGAGAAGCCGTGTACTTGCGAAAGTTCTAGCGGTGTACAGATGACACGCAAGAAATTCAAAAGCATTCACGCTCTAGCCAGTAGAAACGCTGTATTGAATAAATCATATGATCGACTTAAACAAACACGATACTCTATAAAAAGAGTGTGATATTGACAGGAGAGAACAAGAAAAGGAGCTTCGTTAGTATGAATACCAACTTAGCAAAAGCGAGGCTTTAAATGAAAAGTTGGCAACAAAACGTAGGCTTTTCTACTAACCAGAAAATACCACACTTGGATAATCGACTACTCGACGAGTCCATAGGTTTCTATTGCACCTCTAAAAAGTTAATAATAAGTATGCTTTCTCAGCGCGCTTATCCTAACGCAGATAAAATAATGGTCAACCAAAACAATCGAACAATGTTCATTTTTTACAATACCATGACAATACAAAGTAGTATCCAAACTGGTTCTAATATTTAGGCCACAAACTTTAGCATCGTATATTTATTATAAATACACAAAATGCCACTTATATTCATACGAGTAATTAAACCATTAACGCAAAATTTATCTTAAGATATCAATCACGAGTATTCCACTCACGCTAGGGAAGAGCTAACAATAAAAATGAATTTTATGATTGATGCTGAGACGAACAACGTTCAGCATCAGCACCACTAAAAAGGAGCAAATGCTCCCTTATGTGTTTTTTTTGCTAATTTGTTAATGACTCTTCTAACGCCCGCAAGCATAAGGCCACGTTTTCACTGCGCGCCCCATACCCCATTAGACCAATACGCCACGCTTTACCCGCTAAAGTGCCAAGGCCTGCGCCGATCTCCAAGTTGTATTGATTGAGTAAATGCGCTCGCACTTTAGCCTCATCAACCCCTTCTGGAATATAGATCGCATTCAATTGCGGTAAACGACAATCTTCAGCAACGACAAATTCAAATCCTAATTTTTCTAAGCCCTGCTTTAATTTGTCATGCATCACACGATGACGTGCCCAAGCCAGCTCTAGACCTTCGTTTCTCAACACCAGCAAGGCTTCATGCAATGCGTACAAACTGTTAACTGGCGCAGTGTGGTGATAACTGCGTTTGCCTGCACCGCTCCAATAACCAAGCACTAAGCTTTGATCTAAAAACCAGCTTTGAACGGGGGTTGTGCGAGATTGAATTTTTTCAATCGCTTGCGCTGAAAAAGTCAGTGGCGATAAACCCGGAGGGCACGATAAGCACTTTTGGCTCCCAGAATAGACGGCATCGAGCTGCCATTGATCCACATAAAGTGGCACGCCGCCTAAGGATGTCACCGCATCTACAATACTCAGCATGTTGTTTTGCTTAGCCAGCAAACCTAATGCTTGCGCATCACTCAATGCACCAGTTGACGTTTCTGCATGGACAAACGCGAGAATTTTAGCATCAGGGTTAGCCTGTATGGCTTGCTCGACTTTATCGAGCGAAACGGGGGTTCCCCACTCATCATCCACCAGCACCACTTCTCCGCCACAGCGCACTACATTCTCGCGCATACGTTCGCCAAAAACGCCATTGCGACACACGATGACCTTATCTCCCGGCTCAATCAGGTTGACAAAGCACGCCTCCATACCAGCGCTGCCCGGCGCCGAAACCGCGATGGTAAACTCATTTTCCGTTTGAAAAGCGTATTTAAGCAGCTGCTTTAGCTCATCCATCATCTGGATAAAAAGCGGATCTAAGTGGCCAACGGTCGGCCTGCTCAGCGCTTGTAATACTTGAGGGTAAATATCTGACGGGCCTGGCCCCATCAAAATTCGCTGGGGTGGGTTAAAACTGGTAATGGACATAGTTGCTCCTTGCTTGCGGCCAAATACGAATACCCAGAGTAAAACAAATCTGCTGATGCAACAATTCGACCGAAGTCTAGAGGTCAAACCAGTGTCACACTCTGGTTAATTTTATTTTACATTTGGACTTAATTAGCGATTGACATTAACAGTTCAAAAACGTTCAATGAATGAGCTATCTAGCAGAAGAGGAGCACTGCCCAGGCAGATGTTTTGTGGAGCCTCAACTCCAATACAAAACATTAATGGGGAGCAGTGCCGAGATAAACCAAGGTTGTGGATTTGGTTTATCGGTTGAATGGGCTGAATCCCTTCAACTGTCATCAGCAACCCTGATGAAGAGCTTCTGAGGTAAACCAATCATAAAAACACCTCTTTATTTGCTCTAGAAAAACTCTCTTCAAACATTGGACGTTGGTACACCAACACTATTTTTATTTCAGGAAGTCGTGGGAGAAATGCCGTGAGCGCATTCAATGTCGCCAAATTTGGCGGAACAAGCGTTGCTAACTTTGAAGCAATGAGCCTTTGTGCCGCTGTGATCGAAAATAATCCAGAGACCAAATTAGTCGTGAGCAGTGCCTGCTCTGGCGTGACGAATTTATTGGTTGAATTAGCCAATGGCGTACAAGATGCCAATCAACGCTTAAGTATTATCAAGCAGTTAGCTGATATTCATCATGCGATTATTGATAAACTTGCCGACCCGCTACAAGTTGAAAAAGAGGTACACTCAATTTTAGATATGGTGGCCAGTGTCGCAGAAGCGGCCTCTTTTCAAGCGAGTAAAAAACTGACCGATCACTTAGTGGCTTGTGGCGAGTTAATGTCGACCTTCATTCTGACGCAATTACTGCGTGAACGTGGCATGGATGCGATCCGTTTTGATATTCGAGAAGTGCTGCGTACTGATGATCACTACGGTCGGGCAGAACCGCAATTAGAACAGATCCAGCAATTAGCCCAAGAGAAGTTAACACCACTTTGTCTGCAACACGTAGTGGTAACTCAAGGTTTCATCGGCGCTGATGAGCAAGGAAATACAACCACATTGGGCCGAGGCGGCAGTGATTATTCTGCGGCCTTGATCGCCGAAGCGGTACAAGCTTCTGGCTTAGAAATTTGGACTGATGTGCCGGGGATTTATACGACCGACCCTCGCATTGCGCCTAAAGCCGCTCCGATTGCGGAAATAAGCTTTAGCGAAGCATCGGAGATGGCAAACTTTGGCGCTAAGATTTTGCATCCATCGACGTTGCTGCCCGCGCTTCGCCACGATATCCCTGTGTTTGTCGGCTCCTCAAAAGAGCCTGAAAAAGGCGGCACTTGGATCCGTAAACGTGTGGAAAGCTCACCTCTATTTAGAGCCTTGACCCTACGCTGCAATCAAACCATGGTTACGCTACGCAGCGCTAGCATGTTTCACGCATACGGCTTTCTTTCGAAGGTGTTTGAAATTTTAGCCAAACACAAAATTTCGGTGGATCTGATCACCACCTCTGAAATCAGCGTCTCATTAACATTAGATAAAACCGATACCTCAGGTGGAGCGCCTGAACTACCTCAAGCGGTGCGCTTAGAATTAGAAGAGCTGTGTAAAGTTGAAGTCGAACATAATCTGTGTTTAGTTGCGCTGATCGGCAACAACATGAGTGAAAGCAAAGGCTATGCAAAACAAGTTTTTAGCACCTTAGAGGATTTCAATTTGCGTATGATTTGCTATGGTGCCAGCCCGCACAACCTCTGCTTTTTATTACACGAGTCGGTTTCTAAAGCGGCAATTCAGAAACTTCATCAAGATTTGTTTGAACGATAAAACCACATTGAGTAGTAACATGCTGAATAAAAAACAGGTTGGCTTAGCCAACCTGTTTTTTATTACTTAATCTAAATTCGGCCCAAGCCATTTTTCCGCTTCTTGCACATTCCAGCCTTTACGTTGCGCGTAATCTTGCATCTGATCTTGCTGAATTTGTGCAATGGCAAAATAACGAGAGTCAGGATGCGAGAAGTACCAACCTGACACCGAAGCACCCGGCCACATAGCGTAACTGGTGGTTAAAGACATATCGATGGTTTGCTCAACCTGCAACATCTCCCACAAGGTGCCTTTTTCCGTATGCTCAGGACACGCTGGATAGCCCGGCGCTGGGCGTATACCTTGGTATTTCTCACGGATCAAATCATCGTTCGACAACTCTTCGTCAGCAGCATAGCCCCAAATTTCTTTACGAACTTGCTGATGCAAATATTCCGCAAAAGCCTCAGCAAGACGATCAGCTACCGCTTGGATCATGATGGCGTTGTAGTCATCGCCTTGCGCTTTATATTGGTCTGCTAATTCTCGCTCACCAATTCCGCCTGTCACGGCAAATGCACCGATCCAATCTCGTTTACCACTCTCTTTTGGTGCAATGTAATCGGACAAGCAGTAGTTATAACCTTTGGGCTTTTCGGTTTGTTGGCGTAAGTGATGAAGAACATGAGCAACCTCGGTGCGCGATTCATCGCGATACACTTCGATATCATCTCCCACACTCGCGGCCGGGAATAAAGCGCAAATACCGCGAGCTTTGAGTAGCCCTTCTCGCTCAACTCTATCAAGCAATGCATTAGCATCATGGAATAAACTTTGCGCTTCCTCTCCCACCTCTTCGTGTTCAAAAATCGTCGGATATTTACCCATCAATGACCATGTCATGAAAAATGGTGTCCAGTCGATGTAACGACGAAGGGTAGCCACATCAAAATCATCAAACACATGTACGCCCAATTTAGCCGGAACTGGCGGCGTATAGTTACCCCAATCGATAACCGCTTTATTTGCCCTTGCCACTTCTAATGATACGGGTTTAGTACGGGGGGTTTTACGGTGATGTTGATCACGCGTGCGTTCATAATCGAGGTTTAATTTTTCCACAAAAGCAGGACGTAACTCATCAGAAAGAAGCGAAGAACAAACGCCTACTGCGCGCGAAGCATTGTTCACGTACACAACTGGCTGGTGATAATTTTGCTCAATTTTAACTGCGGTATGTGCTTTAGAGGTGGTTGCTCCGCCAATCAAAAGCGGTAATTTAAACCCTTGTCGCTCCATTTCTTTGGCGACGTGCACCATTTCATCTAAAGAGGGAGTGATGAGGCCGGATAACCCAATGATGTCGACATTCTGTTCTTTCGCGACTTTGAGGATCTGCTCGCATGGCACCATAACACCGAGGTCAATGATTTCGTAGTTATTACACTGCAAAACGACGCCAACGATATTTTTGCCGATGTCGTGTACATCCCCTTTAACTGTGGCAAGAAGGATTTTGCCATTATTAGAACCTGCTTGCTTAAGCGCGTTGATGTAGGGCTCTAAATGCGCAACGGCTTGCTTCATAACGCGCGCCGATTTCACCACTTGCGGCAGGAACATTTTTCCTTCGCCAAAGAGGTCACCGACCACGTTCATTCCATCCATTAGAGGCCCTTCGATCACATCCAGTGGGCGACTGGCATTTTGACGAGCTTCTTCTGTATCTTCAACAATATACTCGGTGATACCTTTGACCAACGCATGCTCTAAACGTTTTGCAACTGGCCATGAACGCCATTCAAGCGCACTGGCATCCTCTTCCTTACCGACACCTTTGTTCGCGTATTCAGCCGCAATATCCAGTAAGCGTTCAGTGCCATCGCTGCGGCGATTGAGAATGATATCTTCGACTGCTTCACGCAGTTTCTCAGGCACGTTATCGTAAATCTCAAGCTGACCGGCATTGACGATACCCATGTCCATGCCGTTTTTAAAACAGTGATAAAGGAATACAGCATGGATCGCTTCACGCACATAGTTGTTACCGCGAAAAGAGAAAGAGACGTTGGAAACCCCGCCGGAAATCATCGCATGGGGTAAATTACGTTTGATATCAGCCACGGCTTCGATAAAGTCCACAGCATAATTATTATGCTCATCAATACCAGTCGCAACCGCGAAAATATTGGGATCAAAAATGATATCTTCAGCAGGGAAACCAACCTCATCAACCAAAATTCGATAAGCTTTGGTACAAATTTCAAGTTTTCGCTCACGGGTATCCGCTTGGCCTACTTCATCAAACGCCATCACGATCACAGCAGCACCATAGCGGCGAATGAGTTTAGCTTGTTCAACAAACTTCTCTTTCCCCTCCTTGAGGGAAATCGAGTTCACAATCCCTTTGCCTTGAATGCATTTGAGACCTGCTTCAATTACCTCCCACTTAGAAGAATCAACCATGATTGGCACTTTGGAAATATCCGGCTCAGAAGCGCATAAATTGAGAAAGCGGACCATGCAAGCTTGCGCATCCAACATCCCTTCATCCATATTGATATCGATGATTTGTGCACCGTTTTCGACCTGCTCTCGAGCAACATGCAGCGCCTCGTCATACTGTTCATCTTTGATTAAACGCTTAAAACGCGCAGAACCAGTGACGTTAGTTCGCTCACCTACGTTGATGAATAAGCTCTCTTTGGTAATCGTCAGCGGCTCTAGACCGGATAGACGACAAGCCACTGGAATATCGGGTAACGCTCTTGGTTTCACACCTTCGACCACTTTTGCCATTTGTCTAATGTGCTCAGGAGTGGTTCCACAACAGCCACCAACAAGGTTCAAGAATCCTGCTCGCGCCCATTCCCCGATGTGCTGCGCCATCTCATCGGCTTCAAGATCATATTCACCGAATGCGTTAGGCAACCCCGCATTGGGGTGAGCCGAGACATAACATTCGGAAATACGTGATAGCTCTTCAACGTATTGGCGCAATTCATCCGGACCGAGTGCACAGTTCAAACCAAATGAGATAGGCTCAACGTGTCGCAGTGCATTATAAAAGGCTTCGGTTGTTTGCCCAGAAAGCGTTCGACCAGAGGCATCGGTGATTGTCCCTGAGATCATCACGGGCAGTTTGTAACCCAACTCTTCAAACACACAATCCACCGCAAAGGCACAGGCTTTAGCATTTAAAGTATCGAAAATAGTTTCAATCAAAATTAAGTCGCTGCCGCCACGAATTAAAGCACGTGTTGATTCTGAGTAAGCTTCAACTAATTGCTCAAAGCTGATATTTCGAAAACCAGGGTCATTCACGTCAGGGGAGAGCGAGCAAGTGCGGTTTGTTGGCCCTAGCACTCCCGCCACGTAACGAGGTTTCTCAGGCGTTTTCGCCGTCCATTCGTCAGCAGCTTCGCGTGCAAGTTTTGCAGCAGCGAAATTGATCTCATCGCTAATGGCTTGCATATCGTAGTCGGCCATTGCGATGCTCGTCGCGTTGAAGGTATTCGTCTCTAGGATATCAGCACCTGCTTCCAAGTAAGCACTATGAATTTCTTTGATTAACTGAGGCTGCGTCAAGACGAGAAGGTCATTATTTCCTTTCAGATCGCTTGGCCAATGGGCAAAGCGATCTCCGCGATAATCTTGCTCTTCCAATTTATAGCTCTGAATCATGGTGCCCATGCCACCATCAATCAATAATATTCTCTGTTGCAATTGAGCTTCAATTTGACTTCTAACTTCTCTTCCCACAGTACAGCCTCATTCCTTTTGGTTATTCGCTCATCCTATCATATAACCATTAGAAATCTAGACGTCTAAACTTCACTTTAATTATCGTTTGATACATCTGCAATCATGGCTAAAAAGTGTTTGCTATTTGTACATCATCCAAGGAGAATTTCATTCATATTTTGTTACACGACGAGAAAACAATGTCTGTCTATTACACTTTATGCTTCCTATCAGGAGCAGCAATGTTGATTGCCTTTCTAAACAGTAAGATAGGCAATATGCAAACCACTATCGCCATTACAGCAGGATCGATGATGTTGTCATTATTGATCTTAGTTGCAGGTCAAAATGATTGGTTTCATCTAACTCAAATAGCGACAGAAACCGTCAACAGTATTAACTTTGAAAATTTTCTGCTCAAAGGAATACTCGGTTTTCTACTTTTCGCTGGCGGCCTAGGCATCAAATTACCCAACCTAAAAGATCAGAAATGGGAAATCGCGGTTCTTGCACTAGGCGCAACGCTATTTTCAACCTTCTTCATCGGTTTTGGGCTATACGCCTTCTGTCAATTTATCGGTATTCACTTCGATCTCGTTTACTGTCTGCTCTTTGGTGCACTCATATCACCAACAGACCCAATAGCCGTATTAGCTATTGTTAAAAAGTTAGATGCACCAAAACGTATTTCAACCCAAATCGAGGGAGAATCGCTCTTTAATGATGGTTTTGGTTTGGTTATCTTTGTCACTATTTTCACTATTGCATTTGGTACAGAAGCACCAACCATAGGTAGTGTAACTATGTTGTTTATTCAAGAGGCAATGGGGGGCATCCTGTATGGCCTAGCTCTTGGGCTATTATTCCACTACCTCATCAGCGCCACCGATGATCACTCAATGGAACTGCTTTTAACCATTGGTATACCGACTGCTGGCTATGTTTTTGCAGATGTTATTCATGTTTCCGGGCCTTTAGCTATGGTTGTATCAGGGATAATGATCGGCAACTGGACACGCTTCATTGGCTTTTCAAAAGAAAGTGAAGAACACCTTGACCACTTTTGGGAATTGGTTGACGAATTTTTGAATGGTGTGCTCTTCCTACTTATCGGTATGTCGATGCTACTCTTCAAATTCCATGAAGAGGACTGGATATTGATGGCTTTCGCCATTCCTCTTGTCTTATCTGCTCGCTATCTAAGCGTTTTTTTCTCTTACATTGGCTTCAAGCGTTACCGCTCCTACAACCCATGGTCAATAAAGATACTAACTTGGGGAGGGCTACGAGGTGGGCTAGCACTAGCAATGGCACTTTCTATCCCATCTGGCATATTAGTTATCCCAGACAAGCTTATTGATGTAAAAGAGATAATCCTTGTTATGACATACGCTGTCGTGGTGTTCTCAATACTTATTCAAGGTTCAACAATTACCCCATTGATAGATAAAGCAAAACAAGCTGAAAAGTCGTCAATGTAGAAAGAAAACTGTCAGTAATGACTGATCAAATCAATTTTATCCCTAGCCGATGTTCTAGAACATCGGCTTTTGCTATCTTTACTTTGTTACTCCTCTCTCTATATCTACTTAATACCAATTTAAAAAATATGATCTAATTAAGGCTTGTAGTGGCATAGTGAATTTGGTCACTTAGTTAGAGGTGATATCATCACCTCATAAGTTAACAGGTGACACTATGACAAAACGTACAAGACGACTATTTAGCGCAGAATTTAAGTTAGAAGCAGCAC